>NZ_CP115468.1:2784587-3095617 GCF_028462125.1 Leptospira sp. GIMC2001
TGCAAGGATTGAATGATCCATCCAATCCAACTTTTCATTTCAATGTAGAAGGAACAGGAACTCCAACCCCCGTTCCAACAATTGAAATTACTCAGAACAATGTGAACTATACGGCTGGCGGATCCCTTCCAACTTTTGGTATCATCTGGCCGAACTCTGTGAGTTCCACTCGCACAGTGACAATTCGCAATACCGGTTCCTTGCAGATTACAGGCTTAAATGTAAGTAAATCAGGTGCAAATAGTTCATTATTTTCAATTTCCGCCCTATCTCCGCCAGGCACAACCATTGATCCTGGTGCAAGTAAGACTTTTGGAATTGCTTTTGAACCTACATCAGAGGGGGCAAAAGTTGCGACCGTAAATATAACAAGCGCTAATGGATCGAATGGATCGGCATCTAATTCAGCAATTAGCTTGGAAGGAACTGGACATTCTGGCAAAGATGTTTTGGTTTCTTGGACTGCCGTAAAAGAAAAAGACATCAGTGCAGCAGGTGGTGGGTACAATATTTGTTACAGTCAGACTTCTGGTTTTGATCCAAGCCTTGCTGGAAATGGAACTGTTTTTTGCGATGCTTTAAATTGGACGAGTGGAACAACTCCAAGCTCGAAAGTAATTACTGTAAAAAACTATGGAAATTGGTATATTAAAGTTTACTCATTTACTCAACATAGATCGCAAGGAAGCGAACCTTCTACGCAAGTTTCCGTAAATGTTCCACAATAAATTTAAAATAGGTTAACAATATGAAAACAACATCAATTTATAAAAAACTTTTTTCCTCAATTACAATACTCATACTTATGCTTTTATCGGTTGGAGTCTACTCAGGACCCAATAAAGATATTCTAGTTCCCGATTTTACAAATTTTATTAGACCAAGCTTTTCAAATCAAAATTCCAAACCAATATTTCGCAGTGATGAATTGGTAATCGGCTACAAGAAAACCGTAAATAGCTCCGAGCTTGGTAGCAAAACCGCATCCATGAAAGTAATTCCGAGCAATATCAGCAATCGTAGTAGATCCGTTACAGCAATAATTTCTGAGAACGAAACCATTGGTAGTGCAATACAAAGAATTCAAAAGGATCCTTCAGTTGAATACGTAGAGCCCAGTTATCTATACTACCCAACGGCAACGGCACCTAATGATCCACAATGGAATAAATTATGGGGACTTCAGAATACAGGACAGACACTGGCTGATCCAGTGTATACTTCCAATTCATCGAATCCAGGAACCTCTGGCAAAGATATGAACATACTTGGCGCTTGGGATGTTACTAAAGATTGCGACGATATCGTTGTTGCTGTCTTGGATACCGGTGTAAATTATAATCATGAAGATTTCACAGGAAATATGTGGAATGGAGCAGGATGCGTTGATCATAATGGAACTGCCGTAGGTGGTGGATGTCCTAATCATGGTTGGGATTTTGTTGATAGTGACAATAACCCAATGGACCAGGAAGGTCATGGAACTCATGTTGCTGGGACTATTGGAGCCGTAGGTAACAATGGTGTAGGAATTTCCGGAGTTTGCCAAAAAGCAAAACTAATGGCTGTTAGAGTTCTTGGTCCTGAAGGTGGTAGCAATACCATGGTCGCAAATGGAATCTATTTTGCTGTTCGCAATCAAGCAAAAGTTATCAATATGAGTCTGGGAGGTGCTGGTTCTTCAACAGAGATTAGCAATGCGATCAATTTTGCTCGAGACAATGATGTGCTAGTAGTTGTTGCCGCAGGTAATGAAAATGTAAACCTATCGACGGGCAATTCTTATCCTTGTAAATTTTCTCAAGAAAATATACTTTGTATCGCAGCACTTGATCAAAAGTATGCAAGAGCTAGCTTTTCCAACTATGACAACCGAGCAACTGTTAGCTCAAGGACAGTTGATATTGGTGCACCAGGAACAAATATCCAAAGCTCTTATGGTGAAACCCAAGAGTCTACTGACAATTATGTAGGCTGGACTATGGCTGGAACTGGAGGAAGTAATGATTGGATATCAACAACTTGTTCTGGAAGAAGTATGCTTGCGTTTGTAAATTGCTCTGTTGCTACCTGGTTTTTCGGTGGTTCACAAAATTTTACAGATGCTTCAACTGATGTAAACAGACGAACTTATAAATCCTTTTCTATCAATAATGCTGCGTCCAATGTATCCCTCAATCATGCTATTGTATCGATTGGAGAGCCTGCTAGTGGAGGATGTTATGATTATATGCAAGCAACACACACCAACACGGCTGCCGATCCAAATTTTTCAGGAAATAACTTGATCAGTCTATGGGATTCAAATCGTGGAGCAATGATGAACAGGTTCTGCGCAACATCATCTAATGCATTTGTATCGGAAACTTCAACATTTCTATCAGAATGTGTAGGCAGTTCAACTTGTACAATTGGTTACCGATATTATTCAGATGACAGCGTAAATAGTCCGGGAGGTTTTGTTTTAGTAACGTCTATCTCAACCTGGGCGCCGACAACCAATGCCTATGCTTTCGTAAATGGAACATCTATGGCTAGTCCCCATGTTGCAGGACTCGCTGCATTGCTGCGATCACACAATGCTAATTTTTCTTATCTTGATACTAAGAATAAGATCATAGCTGGAGGAACTTCTGAATCTACTCTAACTGCAATCACTCGTTACGGAGTAGCTGCCAATGCAAATAATTCCATGAAGCATCTAGATCAAGTAACGAATGTTACGGCAACTTTGCAGTAACATGTCCCGAATTAGGAAAGGATAAATGGCAATTAAGTGAAAATTCTTAAAATAAACTGGTTCATGTTCATGATTCCAGTTTATTTAATTTCTATTCAAGCTGTGATTTCGATGACAATGCATCCAAACAAAAACCCAGAAGAAACTCCTATAGACAAACCCGATCGCAGATCCAATGAATTTGTTGTTGGAGCTAATTCAGAAATTCTCGATAAAGAATTTCAAGATACATTTATTGCATTACAAATCTCTTCCATTAAAAAATCTTCTCAGAGACCCATAACATACATTATTACATTCGAAAATTCATATGATTTTGATAAAATTGAAAAATTGGCTAAGAAAAACAAAAAAATTCTCTATATTGAGCCAAATTTTCTATACTATAAGCAAAAACCGAAATTGAATAAATTGCCTTAACCAAATCTCACTACTCATAACTAAACTGCACTTTTAATTTCCTTGCGACCAAGTAGCTTCATTCGGAAGAAAATACAGCTCACACAGAGCTACCACAGCACCATTTCATGCAGAAACTGACGCTGGGTAGAGAACACAGAGTGAAGAAATAGAAAGAAAGCTTATCTAATTACTATAACTACAAAATTAAAATCAACACAATCTTCTTTCTAGCCTAACAGAATCCTCAGTGATCTTTGTGTCTATGTGCGAAACTTCTTTAATTTTTCTATATTTCCAAATCATTCCCTCAACGCAAAAAACTTCCTCTTTTGATGAGTATCCTTCGTACACTTCGTGTGAACTTTGGGAACTTTGTGGTAATCTTTTTTTCTTAACCACAAAGAGCGCAAAGGTTACGCAGAGGAATATAAGGAATAATTTTATTTACTACTACATGCTCACCTTCCTCCTGCACAATTTCCTCCGGAAAGTTATGCTGGACAGGTCACGGTAGATTGTTTACCGTTAAGTCCAGCACCAGAACAACAAAAGAGCGTTAGCGACTGAGTGGTGCTGGGGAAGGCAGACGCTCCGCTCAGGTTTAAGTAGGCTACGCACAAGACTTTTCTATCTAATTCAAGTATGAGTGGCTAGTCGATCTGATTGTTTAGCTAATCCATACATTAAGCAAAATTCAATATCCGGTAGTTGCAAGCTTTTGCTATGGCAGCGCTATCGATCACATAATTTTTACATTCAACTTTCCAATTATTCAATTGCACTTGTGTTTTTATTTTTCCTAAAGCTCGTTCATACAAAAGGCTGGATATATAGCGAACCATTTGTACGATTAAATTCTCAGCCAGTCGTTCTTTCACTTCATCTGCCTTAATTGATCGCAATACCTGAATGGATTCTTCTAACAATGTATATTGATCTTCTAAGTATTTTGAAGGAGATGTTAGATTCGCTTGTAAACTGTTAATATACTTTCTAAGATTGCCATCACCACTCATTCCTGCAAGTATTGCTCCTGTTGCAATTCTAACATGAATTTGGCTAGTTCCTTCATAGATAGTGTTGATCCTTGAGTCTCGAAACATACGAGAGACCTCATAGTCTTCTGTGTATCCAGCACCACCATAGATCTGAACGCCAATACTTGCGCATTTATGCCCTTCTTCAGATCCATAGTATTTGGCAAGTGGAGTAAGAGTCGAAGCAATGGTTGACCAAAACTTCACTCGTTCATCCTTACGAATTCGAGAATCATCCAACCCTTCTTTTTCTAAACGGATTTGGTGGTGTTGGTATTTGTCAATTACACGAGCAGTTTCTAATACAAAAAGTCGCATAGCATTCATTTCACGCTTAATCTTATCAAGCAATTCGGCCACTGCCGGGATTTCAATTATGGGTTTGCCAAATTGGATTCTCTCATTTGCATACTTGAAACATTCGTAATATACTCCGGCCGAGCCCCCAGGCCCGCCCGCTGCACTTCCCAATCGCATAAAATTTGTCATACCAGCTGTATATCTGGTTAATCCTAGTCCTTCTTCTCCCAGAATTTCTGCGGGCGTATTGTCATAAACTATCTCGCAGGTTGGTGAAGCGTGGATTCCCATTTTCTTTTCTATTCCTGCAACCACAACGTCTTCGCTTTTTACAATAAAAACCGAAAGTCCTCGAGCTCCACCGCCCGCTTTTCCCGTACGAGCAAGGGTCAATAACAAAGATGGATATTCTCCCAATCCACAGCCCTGCGAAATGAATCGTTTAGTTCCCGTTATTCGATATGATCCATCTTCTTGCTTTGTTGCAATGGTTCGTATACTATTTAGATCGGAGCCAAAATCAGGCTCTGTTAGAGCCATAGCAAACAAACGCTGTCCTTGTGCTGCCTCTGCTGCATATTTTTCAATTTGTTCTTTTGTTCCATATCGAGAAACGATTTGCGCTAAATTCAAAAGAGTCGTTGTCATGCAAAATGAAACGTCAGCTCGTGCCATAATCATAACAAAGAAAGCACAAAGGCTAGCAGGAAATTCCAATCCACCAGCTTCTCGAGAAATTGAATAACCCATTAACCCTGTTTGGATAAACTTTTCATAAATATCAATAGTCTCTTGGGGAAAAATCACCTTACCATCATTATACTTGAGTTCATTTTGATCCATTGCCTTTGAAGCTTGCGAAACTTCTGTACCAAAGAACTCACCGAGAGACTCAAGACTTGATTTGTATAACTCGTAGGCCTCCTCGATGTTAGAAGGTGCCATCTCATATCGGGAATCATTTGTTTCTAAGTATTTTTTGTGAGCAAAGAATTCCAATCCTTCCGACTCTTCAATAATTTCTTTCCAATCTATAATCTCATCAAAAAATAGTTTGAGATCTTCATCGTCTGTAAAATAATTATTAGA
Organism: Leptospira sp. GIMC2001; assembly: GCF_028462125.1. NCBI lineage: Bacteria > Pseudomonadati > Spirochaetota > Leptospiria > Leptospirales > Leptospiraceae > Leptospira > Leptospira sp. GIMC2001. Next base: position 2,790,156 of record NZ_CP115468.1, read on the forward strand.
TATCATTTCTTAACTCCGATTGAATGTGCAGCTTCTAGCCCTTCCAAGAAGGCACGCTTAGCGTCCACCGCTTTGGAATTTTTTGCACCACCGATCACGATTGCTTCTTTATTTGGAAATTTCGATGTAAACTCTTCGTAGAGAGAACTCTCTTTCTCTTGACCGACACATAACACGATAGAATCGCACTTATAAATAAATTCCTCTCCGTTTTTCAAAACAACCTTCAACCCTTCTTTCGTGACCTCTTTATAATCAAGTCCGTGATAGAATTCTACTCCAGCGGAATCGAGTTCTTGCTTCAAAGCCCAGAATGTTGTCGGACCAAGCCCCGCTCCGTGCTTGCCGTTTCTTCTAAAAACAGCAACTTTTCTATCTGATTCATGAGGCTGGATTGCAACTTGAGTATAAGAACTAATATTGTATTTATGATCGTAGGATTCATAACTTGGATCACTATCTTCTGTTAGCTTATGCGCAACATCGACACCAATTCCTCCTCCTCCAATCACTGCAACTTTTTTGCCTGGTATAAATTTTCCTGTCAGATAATCCGTATAATTTCCGTATGGTAGATTTTCTAAACCTGTCAGAGAAAATTCTCGAGGGATTACTCCAGTTGCAAATATCACAACATCGGGATTCATATCTTCCAATAATTCCAAATTTGCAACAGTATTCGTACGAATTGTAACTCCAAGCGCTGCTAGCTCATTTTCAAAATATCGCATAGTCTCTTTGAATTCTGATTTGCCAGGTATATGTGAGGCCAAATGGAATTGACCACCTAACGAATTCGCTTTTTCCAAAACTACCACATTGTGACCGAGTGAAGCACTTGCGCGAGCAGCTTCCAATCCAGCAGGTCCCGATCCAATGATTACAACAGATTTTGGTTCTTGCACTTTTTCGGTCGGAAATTGCAATTCGTTTACAGCCTCTGGATTCACGATACAAGATACAGATCGTTCTTGGAATGCATGATCAAGACATGCTTGGTTACAAGCAATACAAGTATTGATCCGCTTATAATCACCTGATTTTACTTTATTAATTATATTTGCGTCTGCGAGAAAAGGCCGAGCCATAGAAATAATATCCGCTTCATTGTTACCAAATATTTTCTCCATTGTGATTGGATCATTGACACGATTGGATGCGATGATAGGAACACCGGGTGTTTTTGCTTTAATCTTTCCGGCAATATTTGACCAAGCACCACGGGGAACCAACTGACTGATCGTAGGGATTCTCGATTCATGCCAGCCAATTCCAATATTTAAAGCAGAAACTTTTTCTTCTCGTAATAGTTTTGCTAGTTGAACAACATCATCAAAGGTTGGATTGCCAGGAATTAAATCAATTCCAGACATACGAAAAATTACAGGGAATCCTTCAGGTAAATTTTTTATTACCGATCGAAGAACTTCAACAGACATATTCATTCTTCGAATGGAATCACCACCGAAGTAATCATCTCTTTGATTTGTTACGGGTGAAAAGAATTGATTTAGAAGATAGCCTTCACTTCCCATAATTTCAACTGCTCCGAAACCAACTTCGGCTGCGATGCGAGCAGAAATACCAAAATCTTCAATTGTTTTCCAACATTCTTCTTCGCTCAACGCTTTCGGAATAAACCGATTGATAGGTGCTCTTATTGGAGAAGGAGCAACGCAGTCTCGTGAATTGGCGTAACGTCCTGCATGAAAAAGTTGCGCACACATTGTACCTTTTCCTTTCAATAATTGATTCATCTTTTGAAGCTCATTGGCATGTTCTGGAACTTGAAAGTTGAAAAAAGTTTTAGAACCTTTTCCTGCTTCATTGACGCTTATACCACCCGTGACAATGAGTCCGACACCACCATCAAATCTTCTTTCATAAAAGGCTGCCATCCGCTCAGCAGTTCCGACTTCACCTTCGAGCCCCAAGTGCATCGATCCCATTACGAAATGATTAGGTAGAGTTAAGTTTCCAATTTGGATTGGCTCAAAAGCTTTCAACATGATATTATCTCCGACACGATAGGTTTCCGTTTTCTAGAATTAATTTACCAACGGTAACTTAATGATTTTTATAAGCAAACATTTTATTTACCAACGGTAAATAATTTCTAGCTTTATTTTTTCGCTGCCTAAAATGAGAAATATGCCAATCAAAAAGCGAAGCGCTTCTCAAAAGAAAGCGAAAACTGCTGGTCGCCCTCGAAAAAAGAATGCATTGAATGTTAGAGAAGCTTTGATTCAGGCAGGTGCTGAACTTCTTAAGTCTACTTCTCTTGAAGAAATATCCCTTCGAAAAGTAGCCACACTAGCAGGAGTAAGCCATGTGGCAACCTATCACCATTTTGAGAATAAGAATGCATTATTTTCAGCTATGGCAGAAATCGGATTTCAGAAATATTTTGATACCTTCCAAAAAGAATTAGCTCGAACCAATCAAGATTTTATAGGTCGGTACCAAGCTCTTGGTTGGACTTATTTTCAGTTTATAATGGACAACCAACAATTCGCACGAATCATGTTCGGTGGCTTAGGTAAGAATGCTAAACGCAATCCAACTCTATCGGCCGTATCGAGAAGAACATATCGGCAGCTACATGAAATCATAAGATTAGGTCAGAAAACAGGACATCTTAAACAAGGCAAAACTCGTGAAAAAACATTAGCATCTTGGGCGATGATTCACGGAATTGCAATGTTATTCCTGGAAGGAAGACTACAAATGAAAAATAATAAAGAAGAAATGGAGAAATTTATTCATAGCGTAACCGAATATACTTATATTGGGATGCTTTAGAAAAAATTAATTCAATGTATATTCATTTTTGCATATTCGCAATTCGATAAAAACAAGAACCAATATAATGAATTTCTCCGAGAAAAAATATAACACTCCGAGACCTGTCAGTATATCATAGAAATATATCACCAAAGAAAAACTAAGTATGCAATACATTAGATTTGCCATTGCCACAATCCAAAGCCGGAAGCTAAATATTTTAGGTTGGATTAGATAGTTTGAAATTGAAAAAAATGCAAGAAACAAAGGAATTGGAAATAATTTATATAGAACATCTTTGGGCATACCAAATAAATCTACCCAATAAGATAAAACGATTAAAAGAGAAGCAGAGAGCAATGCACCAAGACCATCGATCAGGAAAATAAAATTTGGCTTTTTATTAAAAAACTTATTGAACTCAGAAAAAATCTTCATTATCATTCCAAAATAAATTGCAATGTTTTACAGTATTGTAAAAAATATTATTCATCCATTTTTAATAATCAATTTTCTTCGAATTCTAAAATAAATAAAATAACTCCTCTAAATACTGAATCTTTAAAAATTCCTTTCTCGGATTCAAGATTTGACATCGTATAAATTCTATTTTCATCTAGTCCCAATTTTATAAATTCGTTCTTAACGGATTCAGCTCGATTCTGAGCTAGAATGAGATTTTGGGACCGATCACCAGTTGAATCGGCAGATCCCACCAAAAGTAATTTTACTTGTGACTTTAGCAATTGCGCAGAAATCAATTTCAGGCGATTGGATTCAGATGGAGTGACGACTGATGAGGAATTTGCAAATGACACAGTTGTAAGCGCGGTTGGTTGCTTGATAATTTTTATTTTAGGCATATCCGCAACTAAGGAATTTTCTTGCCCGGCATATCCACATCCGAAGTAAGTCTCAGTCGTGCTAATAAAACTAAATAAAAAACCCAAGAAAGAAATTCCCAAATCTCTAAAGGTAAAAGTTTCTTGGAATTTTACATTTGAAAAATTGATTTGTTTTTCTGAAAGCGGCGATCTATTCCAACGATTTAGAGCAACAACAAACAAAAAGTTAACAACTGATCTCTGATCGAGAATCTTGCAATCATCATAGTTCGACTGATCACCATTCAAGAATAATTCAGAAGAAGTCTTGATACTTCGAATAGTGAATAAATCTGTATGGCATTGGAAGTGAAAAATTACAGCAATTAATAAAAATAGAATTTTTACACTTTGCATATCAAACGTATGAGTAGAGTAGAAAACGACCCTCTACCTTCCCCTACTCTAACTCCGCATACATGGCAGGAAGATAGATATTCATATCCTTACCAATCGCTGGATTGGGTGCTTCTTGGTTATCACTCCAAGGTGCAGAATTGAAGTCAGGCGCTATTGATGGGTGGAACGGATCATGGAAGCAAACATCAGAGAAGCTCGCTCCTTTAGGATTAGGTCGACATGTTAGTGGATAGCTAGCAGATGGTGCCAACATGATACTCCCACTCGGCCATAATTCAATATCCTCTGGGTATTTATGAGGTCGAAATTTTGTTTCTGGTGAATTCGAATCCCAATGGAATACATTTCTTGCATCCACTGAAATCTTTAATTTCGAAAAGTTATCATTTTTTGAATTGGTTTTAATTGGCATTATATACGTTCGTATCTTACCATTTGCGCTCTCCGAAATCTCCTTATATGATCGCGTAAATTGAAAGTATCCAGTTCCATTTACTGCATGATTTACCCTGCCATTACCTCCTAAAGTTAATTGACTCAATTGTTCAGGTTGGGTAGCTCGCCTAGTTAAGTCATACTCATTTCCACCAACTCCAAAAAAACCTGTTTGTCTTTTGATTCGAGCAAACTGACCAAGTCGAATTGGATATTCATCTGGTCTTGTTCGATAAGTACACCTCTGAAGAAAATACCCATTCGATCCATCACAAGCTTGGTATACATGAGTATTCCATGTTTGGAAATCATGAGATTCTATATCGGTATTATAGTTTCCCAACCAAGTCGTTATAATAGCCAAAGAGTCAGGATCTGGGATTAAATCTCTATCAAAGGTTAAATAAACATGCTCCAACTCGATTCCCACTCTATCATAGTCTCCGTTCAATACAGATTGTGGAATCGAATTGGCAATATAGCCATTAGTATTGGAAACAGAAAGCGCAGGTATTCCTCCGAATATACCAGTCGAACTTGGATCATGAATCTCAACACCATTCGCTCCGAATTGTCTAGTCCAATCTATGGTAAAATCGGCATTTGCCGCTGACTCTTCCCCTGGTTTAACACCATCTTTCTTCCAGAAATAAATATTCCAAATGGTTAAAGATACAGAACTTGCACTTCCAAATTTATCTTGGAATCCGTCACCCGTTCCATCTCCATATTCATCCTTTCGTAGTCCTTGCATATTGACGATCTGATCGCTAACAGTTAAATTCCGACTTCGCCCGTTGACAGAAGAATCATTTGCTACAAAGACAAATTCAAAATTACTTTGCTGGCTCAAGAGAAATAAACCCAATAAGAGATTGTCATCACCGTTGTCGGGTTTTTGACAACCAATAAAAAGAGCGAATATTAGAATCAGTGAATATAGATTTTTCATTAGTACATTCCTCTGCCTTCCCCTACTCTAACTCTGCATACATGGCAGGAAGATAGATATTCATATCCTTACCAATCGCTGGATTTGGTGCTTCTTGGTTATCGCTCCAAGGTGGCGAATTGAAGTCAGGCGCTATCGATGAGTGGAGGTCATCATGAAAACACAAAGGATTTCCGTTAAACGCAGGTCGTGGATCAGGAACGCAGGTCTCTGGTAAATTATTTACAGTCGACCAGTTGATCCAATTTGATAAATCACTTTTATCACCCTCATTTCGTCCATCTGTCGTACCAGGTGGAAAAAGTTCAAAATCATCTGGATATCTGTGAGGTTTAAATTTCGCATTGGATGAATTAGAATCCCAATGTAAAACATTAGAAGCATTTACATTTACTTTTAGCTTGTTATAGGTTTCTTTATTCTCCTCAATTTTAATTGGCATAACATACATTTTCAGTAAGGTTTGCGTAACAATATCTTTGGATTCTCTAAAGTAACCAATGGAATTAATATTCCTATTTACTTTCTTAGATCCGCCAAACCCTAGATATTTGCGCTTAGATGCTCCTTCATTTTCAAGAAACACCGTCCTGTCAAATTCGTTACCCCCAATTGTGAAATGCCCCGTATATCTACTGATAGGTAAAAACGCTCCAAGATTTACTGGGTAGCGAGGTGCGTTGGTTCTATCAACGCAGGTCTCTAAATTATAGTCGCTTCCTTCTCTACATTTTTGGTAAAAGCTCGAATACCAAGTGCCATAGTCGGAATATTCATTATAAATATGTTCATTTGGAGTTTGCATTTCCGTTTCAACAATTGATAATACATCGGGATTTTCGAGAACATTAGAGTCAAATGTATATATGATTGATCTGAATTGTATTCCGATTCGATCATAGGTTCCATCTAGAATTTCATCCGGTAAGTTTTTTCCAATAAATTCATTTGCTTTACTCACAGTAAGACGAGGAATATATTGCCAACCTTCCCTACCGGGCTGATCTTGAAACTGTTTTACACCCGCAATTGTCAAATCGGCATTTTCTGTAGTCTCCTCACCTAATGGTATATTTCCTTTCTTCCAAAAGTAAATATCTCCCATTGTTAACGATACGGAACTCGCACTTCCAAATTTATCTTGGAATCCGTCACCTGTTCCATCTCCATATTCATCCTTTCGTAGTCCTTGCATATTGACGAGTTGATCAGTATTTAAATTTCTCGCATTAGAGAGAAAAGTAGAGGAGTCATTTATAAAATGAAATTCCAAATTTGTTTTATGTAACAAAAATAACAGTGCAAATAAATTATTTTTATTATCTTCGTTATTCGCACAGTTTGAAAAGCAACTAATAAGAGCAGTTAAAAATAATATAATTTTCATTATTGGATACCCCCGATCGAAAGTGGATTGTTTAGAAAATCCCTAGCCAAGTAACTGCTTGAGCCAAAGTAGTAAAGCAAATTATCTATGCTTGACGCTCTTGGACAATAAGTTTGCCAGTTACTATAAGTTCCGCAATAGCTACGATCTTCATAGATTTGAGCTTCCAGAGTGGAATTACTGGTAGATGTTGAAAAAGTGGCGGTCGAAGAATTACTATCAATAAAGTTAAATCCAGAATAATTACCAGAATATGTAAACACCTTTGCCATCGAATTCTTTAATCCAGTATTTACTCCATAAGCACATCCTGCTATGTCGAATGAGACTGGATAATGCCCAACCGGTAAATTGCAGCTGGATCGATCGCAAGCAAACCCCATACCATTAGAAACGTCACATTGAAATATACAACCAGCCCATTCCAATGGATTTCTAAAAATAGGTTCAAATCTAGTTCCAGAATATTTATTGGGTCGACAGTCATAAGGATAGTATGTCCTATACCTATATCCCAAACTAAAACTCACCGTTGACAACGTAGTTGCATCCATAGATCGATTCATGGTTAGAACTGCTGTTGTGTCTGTAATATCAGCTCTTCTTAAGTAACCAATCAATGGTTGCACAGCTGGAGGATCATTTGTGAGCGAAACGGGATAGCTAAATGCTCCCACTGCTCTGCCAGAAAGGTCTCGAGGGGGAGCGGCATTGTTTCGGAATATATCCAAGGTTCTGCCGTAAATGGTTGCATAATTTTGCCCATCGAGGAAGGCAAAGCTAGGAATCCAATAACTTGCCACAAATGTTATTGGATCATAAGATTGAAGTTGAACCGGTAGGTTTACATTTGTTACACGAATTTGGGCGTTGACTGCATTGGTTAAAGTGTTGCGATCCATCTCTTCAGTGAACTGAATTGTGAAGTGGATTCCATCCACGAATTGAGTTGGCACTGGACCATCTAGTGTATAATTCGCAATCGTCGGATTGACAGTATCAACTGTTTTGAATTTAAAGGATCGCGTTCCAATTGTTACATTGTTGGAAGTATCAGCGATTCCTGGTTCCAATCGAATCTCATAATATGCATTTTGCAATAAGGTTCCAGGTAATGATCTCGTAAATGTCGCAATCTTTCTAGAATTATCCAAGCTTATATAGTTTAACATCTCTGAGCTTATCAGAGTTCCTAAATGGTTTCGACGATCTAGATATACTGAATTGGATAGACTTGCACCATTGATTTCTTCGTTGAAGAAGATTTGGAAACTATTTGTTGCAAGTCCGACAGCATTCGTAGGCGTTCCTATGGCAATTGCTATTGGCGGCATTGTATCAACAGTTCTAAATGAATAGCTCTCCCAGGTTAGTGTAAGTGGATTACCGTTTGCATCCTGAATACCAGATGTCCAGAAATTCAAATGATAAGTAGATGATTCTTCAAGCCCTGACACAGTATAGTTAGCTACCGTATTCCCCGCTGTCAGTCCGGTAAAATTTAAGCTAGGTGTTCCCATTCCAGAAATAGTCAATGCGTTAAACGAAGCTGGATCCATTGGTTCATCAAATGCAATTGAGATTGTACTGGGTGCAGTCGAAATCACAGAATGGGTGGTTGGTGTGATCCCCACTATTTCTGGAAAAGTGGAATCCAGTGTTCGGAAAGTTCCAATTGCTTGATTTGGCATTTTATAATGATTCACTAGGCTTTATTTTACCGTAGATTGAGGCATCTGTCAATGGACTAGAAATTTATTGTGATCGGAATTATTCGAATTTCGAATCAAAACGGTGAAACATTCATCGATATTCGAATAATCTGATATTTTTTTATTGCAAAAGAAATCAGATTTCTTACAATATAGGCTAAAATTATGAATTTATTTGAAAAACGTAGAACACAATTAAAATTATCTCGCAAAGATATTTCGATAGAATTAAATATTCCAATCTATACCATCAATAAGATGGAATCTGAAAAGTGGACAGAATGTTCGATTGAGTCAATTGTTTCTGTATCCAAGCGTCTGAATGTAAATATATATTCTCTAATCGAAAGTCAGTTCCAGATTCCCAGAGAAAGTCTAGAGAGTGGATCTGATGAATATGAATACCATATTCTCAGCATGGCGCATTCCCGCATGCAAATGTTACTGTTCTTTATGGATGAATTTTGCAAAGTAGCTCAAGTCCGCAAAACCGATTACAACCTAACGCGAATTGGATGTTCCTTAGAAGCAATGAACAATCTCAGTTATGTTACCCAAGCTCTTAAGGACAAGCGAATCACTCGCAAAGAAGCCTTACAAAAATTTCCGCCTGATTTCAAGTCAAGCAAAAGAAATTCTGTATGATCCAATTACACCAGCATGGAGATCATACCCAAACATTCACTTATTCAAATATTCTTAACTTCACCCAAACCTTCAAAGACTGGCTTGGAAAATAAATAACCCTGATAGTATCGAATTCCCAGTTCCATCAACCTTTTGTATTCGCCAGTAGTTTCAATCCCTTCTGCGACCACTTTGATTCCAAGTTTATCCGACAGATTCACAATAGATTCAACTATCAAAGTTTTGGAATGAGTAGTATCAATGTCTCTCACAAGTTCCATATCTATTTTAAGAAAATCAGGTTGGAATTTAGCAAGCAGATTGAGTCCAGAATAACCAGCACCAAAATCATCAATTGCCGTTAGAAATCCTTGCTTTTTATATGAATTAAAAATTCCCAAAAGATGCTTCTGATCTACAACTTCTTCTGCCTCCGTCACTTCAAATATGATCTGATTGACTGGAAAATTGAATTGTTCGGACGCCTCAAGTGTTGCCGCGATGCATGTCTCTGGTTTGTAGACCGCATTTGGCAAGAAATTGATATTCAGCATGGATTTCATCTTGAGTTTTGATGCGAGTTCAATTGCTTTGATGCGACAAGATTGATCAAAAGAATACCGATTCTGGGAATTGATCTGCGAGAATACCCAACCTGCACCTTCCCCGTTAACACCCCGAACGAGAGCTTCATGCGAGTAAATAAATTGCTTTTTTGCATCCCAAATTGGTTGGAAAGCCATAGAAATGGGGAATCCGAGCGCTTTTCCCTCTCTACATTCGGAACAAGACAGAGGGCGGAACGGCTGGGGGAATTCGGATGGAATGGAGGATAAATTGATCTGAGACATGAGCTAGGTTTTATTGTCACATAATTCCATTTTTTGTCTAGAAAAATTCCAGTTTTAGAGATTGACGTTCTGCTATGGTCGAATATTTTGGCAGTGCACAATAAAAAATTGAGGCAATAAATGAAAAACACGAAAAAAAAATTAATTCTGGGTACGATAATTTCTGGATTGGGTCTTATGGCCTACAATACCTTTGCTCTTCCAAAAAAAGAGATCACCTATTTGGACAATCGATTTGTTCAAACCTATGAAGGTCGTGATGGAATCTGGATGATTCCATCAAATAATAAAAATGCCATTGCTAATCTTCTCGAAGAGACAGGATCTAGCCTTGAAACTCTTCTCACAGTCAACAATATTCCCAATGAGAAGAAAATTCCCAAAACAATCCCCATATTCTTTCCTTACAGTGATTCAAAACTTGCCGAATTGGAAGCGGATGGCAAAGGTAGAGAAGCCATTTCCTCCGATCCCGAAAAACTTGTCTGGCCTGTAATCGCCGATAAGTATTCCAAGATAACTTCTAGAATTGGAAGACGATGGAATAAATTTCATACAGGAATTGACATCGCTTGCGTTCGTAACACAATCATTGTTGCCGCAGCTGATGGAGAAGTCCAAGAAGCTGGATGGATGGGTCATTATGGCAAAATTGTCAAGATCTACCACAAGCAACTCAGCAATACAGAAACCATCTATGCCCATAATACGCATGTTCTCGTTAAGAAAGGTGATCATGTCAAAAAAGGTCAGATCATTGCTTTCTCAGGAACTACAGGAAAATCTACAGGACCGCATCTACATTTTGAAGTTCGTTATCAAAATATATTCCTAAATCCTGAACACTTCTTACCTGAATTTCCAGATACTATCGAAGCCATTGCACAATTGGATTGATACAAGCTGGACTGAGGATGTGCAATCTATCTGGAGGGAACTATTAGATTCCGCTCCAGGATTGCTCTGCCTAGACTTTGATAATACATTCGTTCGCGGTGATTTTGGCGAAGCCGTGATGGAAAAGTTGCTATCATCAGGCTATCCCAAAAATTCAAAACAATCCCTCAATTACCCTTCACTTTTTCGTGATGCCGCAACAGCAGAAAATTCACACAAGCAAGCAATCCAGACAGGTGATGGACAAGCTTGGAAAGATTTAGTTTGGGCAGAGTATGCCTATGTTCGCAAAACTCGAGGTTTGGGAGAGTCCTATCGTTGGTCGGCTTTCATTTTTATGGGTTGGGAAGAGATCCAATTCAAGAAATACTGTAGAGAAATCTGGCTTGATGGGTTGGATCTGGCCAAAAATGACAAAACTGCCGTTCATCCAAGAGAACCTCTTCTGCAATTAGTCAAAGAATTCCAGCGCAGAACTTGGAGAATTTTAATTGTTACTGCAAGTCCCCAGTGGGCAATTGCAGTAACAACATCGGAACTAGGTCTTGCGCCAGACGATGTCATCGGAATGCGAACGGAGCTAAATTCTGAATCCCAATCCACTTATACAATTATCGAACCTTATCCATACGGCGAGGGAAAAGTCCAAGCGATCCATAATTTGACCGGGCTAACACCTGATATTTCTTTTGGAGATACGATCAATGACTTTCCCATGCTCAAGGCTTCTAAGAGATTTGCTCTACTATTCGATCGAGGCGACAATTCATTGAACCAAAAATGTCAAGAGAACGGAATATTTATACATCCTTGGATTTAATTGTTTTTTTCTTGTGAGAATATCCGTTATATTGGATGTTGTCACCATGGTCGGACAGAGTATAGATCCAGCAGATGCTGAAATTCCTAAAGAAATTGATGGCGACTATATTACAGACGTCGTAAAAGACAATTTAAAACTCATTCGCCATACAAAAGGACTCTCTCTCGACAAGCTTGCGAGCAAATGTGGAGTGAGTCGCGCCATGCTTTCGCAGATTGAACAAGGCAAAAGCGTTCCAACCATCTCAGTTCTCTGGAAAGTAGCCAATGGACTCAATGTTCCTTTTAGTGATCTTTTAAAAGAGAGACGACAAGAAGGAGTTTTCGTACTCAAACACGAAAATTCTAAGTTATTGTATTCTAGTTCTAAGGTTTTTTCTTCCCGAGCGCTTTTTCCTTTTGTTGGCAATCGCAAAACAGAATTCTATGAACTCATACTCAAACCAGGTGGGATCGAAGTTGCAGATCCCCACCAAACAGGCACTATAGAAAACATTGTAGTTGTATCTGGTAAATTGCGCCTGCGAGTTGGTGACCAAGTCGTAGAGCTCGAACCGAAAGATAGCGTTTACTTTCGCGCCGACGTCCCGCATGAATATTCCAATCCTACCGATTCCGAAACCCTAATGTATCTCGTGATGGATTATAGCGAAGAAGTGGGTTGATCTTTTAATTGTTATACCGCGAAGCAAAAGTTAACTTACCAAAAGAATTTGCAGAATCTCTCAATGATTTTCTAGAGACATTGCAGATTCCTGGTTACTACGAGATCCTTTTTGATTCTAGTATTCCAAAAGACGAAGGAATCATACTTCCTGAGAATACAAATATTCGAGCTTACCTCAATTCAGAAGATGTCACAACCGAAATCAAATTAAGAATTTTCCTTTCTACTCTGTGCCCAAGCTCACATAGCTTGGAAATTCGTGAGATCGAAACCAGAGAATACGAGGAAGCTTACAAAGAATTTTATAAACCTTTTGCTGTTGATCGAGTATGGATCATTCCTATCTGGGAGAAAGACAACGATCTTACAAAAAAAATTGTAAGCGATGGAGACATTCCCCTATTTTTAAATCCAGGTGTAGCTTTTGGAACTGGACATCATGAGACAACTCAGATGATCGTGGAAAGACTTCAAACTTTAATCCAGAAAGGAGATCGAATTCTCGATCTCGGCACAGGCTCTGGAATATTATCTCTGTTATGTGGACTTCTTGGAGCTTCTACTATTTTTTCATTAGACATTGATCCAAATGCTGTCAAAGCAGCACTATCTAATTGGAAAGAAAATATCTATCCCAATGATTGCAAATTTGAAGCTGTTGAATCTGGATTTGATCATCCGGATGTATTTGGTAGAGATTACGATATCGTACTTGCCAATATCACATTTGCTGTTCTATCTCAGAATATTTCGCATATTGCAAAAATCCAATCTCCAGTTTTTCTATTCAGTGGAATCATAACTGAGAAAAAAGATGAATTCCTAGAGCTACTCGCAATTCATATTCCAGGAAAGCTTGTTGATTCAAAAGAAAAAAATGGATGGGAAAGGATTGAGTGGATTCGTTCTTAAATCATTTCGAAAAATATTGAATTAAGCTGTTGTTTTAATTTTTTTTTGCGTAATCCTCTAGAAATTTTTTATTACCAAATCCAATATTCTGTTATAATAAAATAGAATAAAATACTTTACTTTCTTAATCTTCAGTCTTTCCTGAGCACATCACATCGTTTTTCAATAAGGAGAATTATGAAACAGAAGTTTAATATAACGGCTTTGATTTATTTATCCATATTTCTAGTTTCCATTGGAATTTTTGCACAGAAAGGTGCTGAACAAAGACCATCTGGTGGCGACGACGATTACATGCAAAAGCCCTATGGTGGATTTGATATGAGCATCACTGGAACCTGGAATTGTGGCGATCTGGGCACTATGAAAATTACACAATCTGGCGCCAAATTTTCCGGAACCTACTCCTCGAATGGAGGCAAAGTAAAAGGCATTGTAAATGGCAATTCTGCAACAGGAACTTGGCGGGAAAAAGATGGGTCATCAGGTGAGATGGAATGGAAGATTTCAATCGAAAGGAAAACTCCAAAACCGACGCATCTTCGGGGTCATTGGAAGAACAGCGACTCAGATGATTGGGAAGATGAGTGGATTTGCACTAAATAATTTATGAACCAAAACAATATAATTGCATCTATGTTTATATTCCAAAAATCTAAATTGCGTTTTGTTAGATCCTTCGTGAAATACTCTGGATCAAAAATTCAATTTCGTAATTTATTTTCGATTATCATTTTCATTGTCATGCTTTCGAGCTGGAGCACGAATATTACAGCGAAGGATATTACTACCTATCATAAAGAAAATTTTGACAATGTTGAATTTAACAAACATGGCCTTGCATCAATCCTTACAAAAGACGGATGGGTTGTTATCAATAAAAAGTTGAAGGTAGTTTATGTTCCATTTATTTATGATAATGGTCCCGACTTTTTCGTGGAAGGCCTAAGCCGATACATTGATAAAGATAAAATGGGTTTCGTAAATGAAAAAGGACAAATTGTGATCCAAGCAAAATATGATTTTGTTTATCCATTCGAAAAGGGCAAAGCAAAATTTTGTAATGGATGCAAGTCAATTCAGGAAGGCGAACACTATTATATGGATCCAAAATCTGGAACATGGGGAACGATCAATAAACAAGGGAAGGTTTTAAAATAAGTAGATAAGAATTTATTGACAACTATAATTTAGCACGAGTCTAATTTATTAGGAAAGTAAGGTTCCTTTATAGGTTTGATCAACCGATAATATATATTAATGAAAGCCATTCCAGAAAAAAGTAAATTTATAAAAAGGAATGGTTTTCTATATTGTATTTTTTTCTTAACTATCCTTTCGATTTTTCATTGCAGTATGCCCGAACTAGATCGAACCCAACTAGATCTTTCGACCTTACGATTGCTTTTTCAGAGAACATCTTCAACTGACACAGCCACGACTGAAGAAACTGAAACTGAAACATCAACTGAGACTACAACTACGCCCGCACCCGTCGTTACTTGCGCCTCATCACTGTTAAACTGGACTGCAAGGACTGCATCAGAGCCCAACTTTTGGAGATCTGTAGCATATGGTAATGGGATATATGTCGCTGTCAGTATCAATGGAACGAACCGCGTTATGACATCACCAGATGGAATCACGTGGACACCTCGTTCTGCTTCGGGACCTAACTCCTGGGCGTCCGTTTACTTCGGAAACGGTCAATTTGTCGCTGTATCTTTCGATGGAACCAACCAAGTAATGACTTCTCCAGACGGAATTAATTGGACACCTCGTACTGCTGCTGAACCTAATCAGTGGTATTCAGTCACCTTTGGAAATGGCATTTTTGTCGCTGTCGCTAATAGTGGAACGAATCGGGTAATGACCTCATCTGACGGGATTACCTGGACAGCAAGGGCTGCTTCGGAACCGAATGATTGGATATCTGTGACTTATGGAAATGGACTCTTTGTTGCAGTCTCCTATTCAGGAACGAATCGAGTGATGACATCACCTGATGGAATCACATGGACATCCAAATCCGCATCTGAACAAAACTTCTGGATATCGGTGATCTATGGTAGCTCCCTCTTTGTTGCTGTTTCCGAGGATGGAACGAATCGAGTCATGACTTCTTCTAACGGAACTACTTGGACTGCAAGATCAGCTTCGGAACAAAATCAATGGTATTCAGTCAGTTTTGGAAATGGGCTTTTTGCAGCAGTCTCATACACAGGTACGAATCGCGTCATGACTTCATCTGATGGAATCAATTGGACACCTAGACTGGCGGCTGAGGCTAATGTATGGCGATCTGTTGCTTACGGAAATGGACAATTCGTCGCAGTTTCGGAGAGTGGGACTAACCGAGTAATGACTGCAAGTTGCCCATAAGCATTGATTAAAAAAACGCAATTCTCTAAGCGCACAAAAAAGCCTGCTATATTGAGCAGGCTTTTTTGTATTCTTCTAAAGTAAGATAGTGTTAGTTCGCTATCTTTCCGAAACCCCTTTTTAAGTTTCTTAGAAACTTGAAGTAGGAAGGATTCTTGACATGATATCTCCAAAGGAGAATGCAAACAAGAGAACTAGAAAGAAGAAAGCTGAGAGAAAGATTACTCGGTTCAAATTGGTATCATACTTTAAATGCATAAAATACAATAGAACCAAGCTTGCCTTAGCAGTTGCAACAAGCATCGCAATCACCATGTTCCAAGCTCCGAAATCAAAACCTGCAACCCAGACAGTGATAATTGTTCCAACAATCAACGCACCAAAAACCATTAAATAAGTTTTGGCTGATATGATATGATGCTCTTCACTATCAGGTTTAGCATTATCAATCCACATTGGACTATCATCATCAGAATGAGTGTCTTGTTTGAATATGTTCAATAGTGGGTTTTCTTTAATTTTTCCTTCTTTAGAAAGATCAAAAAACTGAGCCACCCAATTCACAACAAATCCAACGACCGTTACTTTTGCGATAACTGGAGCAAAAATTCCGAATGCTAGCACAGGTGTAAGCACACAAAATATTGCGATAAAATAAAGTCCGTAATTTATAACTAATTCCATATACTGTTACCCTACCAAATATAATAGTGGGAATAAATAAATCCACACCAAGTCAACAACGTGCCAGAACAAACCAACACCTTCAACAGGAGTGTAGTATTCTGGACCAACATTGCCACGAATGTTTTTGATCATTACCCATACGATCATACCTGCTCCGGCAACAACGTGAACTCCATGAAGTCCTGTCATTACGAAGTAGAAGCCAAAAAACATCGAAGCGTATTCAACATTGGCGAGTTCTGGGTTCGTGAAAAAATGCCCAGGCAATAAGCCATCATGAATCTTGTGAGAGTATTCAAAATACTTCACTACCATAAAGGTTAGAGCACAAGCAACAGTGATTGCCATCATCCAAGTTGCTGCATTTCTTTTGCCGGATTGAACATAACTGATAGCTAGAGCCATCGTTAACGAACTGAAGAGTAGAACCACTGTGTTGAAAGCACCCAATGAAACATTGAGCATCTCACTGCCTTTATGAAACACTTCTGGGTGGATCGAATGGTAGATCAGGTAGCCTACAAATAGGCCACCAAACATAAGAATCTCAGTGCAAAGAAACAACCATATACCTTGTTTTGAAGAAGTATATTGGTGGTGAGCACTGTCAAAATGGTGCTGATGGTGGAATTTTGATTCCGTGTTACTAGCGGTAGTCATAGGGTCCTGCTGTTACTACTGGAGTTTTTTCAAAGTTCTCATGAACTGGAGGAGAGAGAGCTTGCCATTCTAGAGTTTTTGCACCCCAAGGATTGGCAGAAGCTTTTTCGCCCTTCAACAGCGCATGAATTATCGCAAACAATACAATTAGAAAACCGATTCCGATCAACCAAGAACCGATAGTCGAGATCTGATTGAGGGAAGTGTATTCTGGTAAATAATCAAAGTATCTTCTTGGCATTCCAAAATGTCCCAAGATAAACTGTGGAAAAAATGTTACGTTGAATCCTGAGAAAATAAATACCCAAGACCAACGACCCAAATTGTCATTGATCATCTTACCGAACATTTTAGGAAACCAGTAGAAAATTCCACCAACTAACGCCATCAAGGTTCCACCAACCATCACATAATGGAAATGGGCAACGACGAAGTAAGTATCGTGAAAATGGATATCTAGACCAGATGCCGCGAGGAATACCCCAGTCAATCCACCGATTGTAAATAGAAACATGAAACCAATTGCATAAAGCATTGGAGATTCAAAACTCACAGTTCCCTTATGCATGGTAGCGATCCAGTTGAACAACTTGATCGCTGTGGGAACTCCAACAAGCATCGTTATAAAGGAGAAAATCACACCCGCAAGTGTTGACTGTCCAGAAATAAACATATGATGTCCCCAAACTAAGAAACTCACTGCTGCAATGGCAACTGATGAATAAGCAATCGCTCGGTAACCAAATATCGTTTTTCTAGAAAAAGCAGTTACCAATTCACTGATAATTCCCATCGCAGGAAGGATCATGATGTAAACGGCCGGATGCGAATAAAACCAGAAGAAATGTTGAAATAGAACTGGATCTCCACCCAATTTTGGATCAAAAATTCCAACTCCAAGAGTTTTCTCTGCAACTAAAAGCAATAGAGTGATCGCTAAGATTGGAGTAGCCAAAATCTGAATGATGGAAGTTGAATACAACGCCCAAACAAAAAGTGGAATCTTATCCATGCCCATTCCTGGTGCTCTCAGTTTATGAGTAGTTACAATAAAATTCAACCCTGTTAGGATTGAAGAAAATCCCATGATAAAAGCACCAGTAACCAGAAATATTACACCGTTTGATGTGCTTACAGTTGAGTAAGGAGTGTAAAATGTCCAGCCTGTGTCCACTTTATTGAAAAGTAGAGAGGTAACCGCAGTCAACATACCAGCTAGAAATAGATAGTAAGAGAACATATTCAATCTAGGGAATGCTACGTCTTTGGCACCCAATTGAATCGGTAGAACAAAATTCCCCAAGAAAGCAGGAATCCCTGGAATGATCACCATGAAAACCATAATGGCACCATGATAGGTCATAAACTTATTGTAAGTGTCCGCTGTAATAAAGTCTGCACCGAATTTAGCAAGATGCAAACGAATCAATAAAGCAAAGATACCACCGATTAAGAACATCAAAGTTACGGTTCCAAAATAAAGTAAACCGATTCTCTTGTGATCCAATGTATAGATCCAAGACATGATACCCTTGTGGTGGTTCAGGTAGTTGGTTGTTGAGGTGTGGGTTGATACCTGACTCATTATGTTCTCCTATTGAACCGATTTAATATATTCAATTAATGCTTCGACTTCATCTTCTTCCAATTGCCCTTGATACACTGGCATAGCTGGAGCGTATCCTTTTACAATTTTGGCACCAGATTGCAATATGGATTCTTTTAGATAATTCTCATCAGCCTTAACAGAAGCGCCTGATTCGAATTCTCTGTTCTGTCCATATAGACCTTTGAAAGTTGGTCCAACGATTCGACTTCCGTCAACAGAATGGCAAGATGCACATGCTTTATTCAGATAGAGTTTTTTACCTACGTCCGCAAGAGATTCTGATCCAACAGATTCCTCGCCATGATACCAAGCAACATAGGCTTCAGGTTCCATAACATTGAGACGAATCATCATATTAGAATGGCTTGTTCCACAGTATTCAGTACAGAATACAATGTAATTGCCCACTTCTTTTGCTTCGAACCATATTTCGGTAAATCTTCCAGGAATCGCATCTTGCTTCACACGAAATGCAGGAATGGAAAAGCTATGGATAACATCTTTAGAAGTAAGAATGATTTTGACTGGTTTACCGACTGGCACATTGAGAGACTCTTTGGATAAACTGTTTATAGTTTTACCATTTTTGTATTTGTATTCCCAAGCCCATTGCATAGCAGTAACGTGAATTTCTTCCGAAACCATTTCTGGTGGAGTTCTGAGTTTTTCAAAAAGTACCCATCCCCAATAGAAGATCACAAGTAAGATCACAAGTGGGATAAAGCTCCAAAGGAATTCAGCTAAATTGTTATGAGTAATGTATGCTGACTTCTGGTCTTCGGAAACTCTCTTGTATCGAACAAGAAACCATGTCATCCCACCGATAAGGATGATGAACGATACTAAACTGGCCCATAGCAAAAATGCGTAAAAGGTATCTACCTCTACCGCAATGTCTGTCCCGGCCACTGGCATGAATGAATTGGCTAAGTGAAGAGTGAAGGCCACCATCAAGCGACTCCTTGGTCATTTTCTTTCAAATTTTTTATCCAAAATAACAGTAAAAAAGCTGCGAGTACCAAAAAGGTAACAAGTGCACCGATTTGCATTATGTTATAAGCATACAATGTATATTTGTTCTTACTCGGGTCAAATTGGAAGCAAAATAAAGCAAACCGGTCGATAAAATTTCCAATTTTGCCTTCGCCTGCTTCTATAAAGGATAACTTCAAGTCACGTGCATCAAAAGATATACCTTGCAGTATTCTTGAAATTTTTCCATCAGGAGTTAGGATATATGCGACGGATGCATGGATATATTGATGAGATTCTTCATCCCATTTATATCGAAAACCCAATTGATCAGTAAGAGTATGAATATTTGCAGTGGAACCAGTCAATAGATGATAGCCATTTTCTGCACCGTCTCTGCCATATTCTTTGATATATGCCGCTTTCTTCTCAGAAGCTAGCGGAGGTTTCTCGCTCGGATCGATGCTAATTGCAACATATTGATACTGCTTACCCGCATTCCAGTCCAGATTCTTAAGGACCGTCATGATTCCATTCATATGATAATTGCAGAGAGTCGGACATTTGTAATACACAGGACTCAATAGAACAGGCTTGCCCTCAGTAAACAATTCCGATAAAGAAATTTCTTCCCCGTTCTCATTATTGAAGGTGAGTCTTAGATCGATGGAAGTCCCAACAGTATCAGTCGCACCGATCCCTTCCAACTCTTTAGGCAATTTATTGTCCTTAAGAATTGTATGATTGGGATCGTAAGACCACAATTGACTAAGACTGCCTATAAGAAGGAAAGTGAAGAAGATGTATCGGACTGATGCTTGCATCAAATATTTGTTCAACTATGTCCTATTTTTTGGATTCGATTCCGTAGTTCTCACCAGGGTTCGATACAACACCAGGATGACCAACTGCGATATATACGAAAAATAGAATGTTAAGAGCAGTAACGACTAAGAAAGTAATATAGCCTTTTCTGTTGTATAGGTCTTTGGAACTCATAATCATCTCCAGTGTAGATTTATAATTACATGGAAAAAAGGGAAAGACTTTGGAACAAACATTTTTTTAAAATAGATTCTAATTTTCATTTATCCCTCAATGGTTGGTCAGAAACTGACCTTAGGTTCTAGGATTTTTTATGAAAAACTTCTCACGTCTGTTTTTTTTGATTTCGATTCTCATTTACCTAAATATTTATTTTGGTCCGCTTGTTAGAGCTACAGATTCGGGGCTTGCTTGCCCAGATTGGCCACTATGCCACGGTAAATTTATTCCTGAATATAGTTTTCAGATCGCTATGGAAGTTGGACATAGATTCTACTCAGGAACCATTGGAATCATTATAGCAATTGGTTTTATTTGGGGCTTTCTCGCAAGTAATCTCAAGCCATTTCGAGGCTTGCTTCTTCTTCAAATGTTCTTTTTGGGGACTCAAGTTATGCTTGGGGCGCTTACTGTAACAAAGTTATTGGATCCAACTACGGTAAATTTGCATCTACTCAACGCTGTATTGCTTCTAACAATCTCCATTACGATTACTCTATTGTCTAATTGGAAAGCCAAGTCTATCGTTTATGAGAAGTGGTCATTTGCAACACTGTGGAACTCTGGAAATAAATTTCTGACAATAGCCGTCTTGATTACTGGATTTCAGTTGTTTATGGGTGGAAGAGTGAGTTCTCATTATGCAGGTCTCGCATGTCCTGACTTTCCAACCTGCTATGGTGATTGGTTTCCTGAGATGATAGGAACTATTCGTTATCAGATGGAACATAGAATCTTGGGTTATATAGTTGCCTTGTCAATTTTTACTGCGTTGTGGATAGGAATTCGAAATCAGTTTGAAGGAAGATCCAAGATTCTTTTGCAGTCAGCGGCAGGACTTATCATTTTACAAATAGTTTTGGGTGCTTTCAATGTTTTATACCACTTGCCAAAATTGTTAACTGCTACTCATACTGGTATAGGAGTATTGACTTTTATCGTTTTGTATCTGGCATTGGTTTACCGAAATCTTTTGCCCAAAAACCAAGGGGAATTATTGTGATGATAAGTTTTAATGTTTGGAATCAACTTACAAAGCCAAGAGTTACTTTGCTTATTTTAGCGACTGTTATGCCAGGCATTTACTTAGGTTCCACAGAAACTCCTAGCTACATACTCGTAACTTTTACTTTGTTTGGAACTTATCTCATGTCTTCTGCATCTTTCATCCTCAATCAGTACATAGAAAGAGAAAAAGACGCTCTGATGTACAGAACAAAAATGCGTCCAATACCAGGCGGCAAAATTTCTCCAAACAATGCATTGGCTCTCGGAATAACCGTGACTATTTTGGCATTTGCTCTTTTAACTTATACTGTCAATCTGCTTACAGCGATTTGTGCCTTCGGTGCTTTGGTTGCATACGTTTGGCTTTATACAATCGTTCTCAAACCACGCACGGAACAAAATATAGTAATCGGTGGAGTTAGTGGTTGCGTTGGACCTTTGATTGGCTACGCTGCTGTCTCGAATTCTCTGCCGCTTCCGGCTTGGGTGATGTTTACCATGATCTTCCTCTGGACACCTGCACATTTCTGGGCACTCGCAATCTTTCTAAAAGATGATTATGCACGAGCAGAAATTCCCATGCTACCAGTTGTAAAAGGAATCAAACAAACAACAATTTCGATTTTTATTTATACAATACTCTATTCAATTAGCTGCTTTGCTTTTTATTTCAGCCATGACGGAATGGGAGTATTCTTCCTCACAAGTACCGCTATTCTTACAATTGCAATGGTATCTCTTTCCATTCAATTGATTCGATCCCAGTCTACCATCCTCGCCAAAAAATTCTTTTATTTCAGCTTATTGCATATGTTTGTTATGACAGTTGTGATCATTGTTGATGCCAGAATGATTGCATAGATACTTCAGATAGCCAAAAGCAGTTTAGAAAATTGCTTGCCAGATTGGGCTTGCAGTGGAAGATTCTGGGAGTATGGCGACCAACCAAAAAGAAGAAAACCTAAATATCGGTTTCAAAGAAGCGATGGCTCTTTTGCTTCCCTTCATAGGCAAGAAAATTATGGAGCAGATTCGCTCTGTCTTCATAATAGTAACCTA
Organism: Leptospira sp. GIMC2001; assembly: GCF_028462125.1. Taxonomy (NCBI): domain Bacteria; kingdom Pseudomonadati; phylum Spirochaetota; class Leptospiria; order Leptospirales; family Leptospiraceae; genus Leptospira; species Leptospira sp. GIMC2001. The sequence continues at coordinate 2,812,867 of NZ_CP115468.1, forward strand.
TCTTATTCTATTTCAAACACTGGCCTTGAGAATTCCTATCGCGGAAGCGGCAGTAATCGCTGGTGGAATCGGACTTGTAATTTTTGGTTTGGCTTTCTTCTTAGAAGGACTCTTTCTCGGGCTCATGCCTCTGGGAGAAACACTTGGAATTCGCCTTCCGCAGAAATCTAAACTTCCTACCATCCTGATCTTCGCATTCATGTTAGGTGCAGGAACCACTTTAGCTGAGCCAGCCATTGGTGTTTTAAAAACAGCAGGATCGAAAGTTTTACCATGGGAAGCTCCCCTGCTCTACCTCTTACTCAATCGGTTAGCAGAAAATTTGGTTTATGCAGTAGGAATCGGTGTTGGAATTGCAGTAATATTTGGGATGCTTCGCTTTCTTTACAATTGGTCACTGAAGCCATTGATCTTTTCTTTATTAGGAATTCTTTTACCGCTTACAGTTTGGTCCTTCTTTGATCCCAATATGCAAAGCTTAACTGGGCTAGCTTGGGATTGCGGTGCTGTAACAACTGGTCCAGTTACGGTTCCTCTTGTTGTAGCATTGGGACTTGGAATTTCTCGAGTTACTGGAGATTCCGATTCCGGAGCATCCGGTTTTGGTGTGGTTACTCTCGCATCTTTGTTTCCTATAATCGCAGTGCTATCATTGGGAATTTTCTATCTTGGCAATGTTCCAGATCCAATGACTAAATCGGATTTTTTGAATACAAATAATAATATAGAAAAGATTCATTATATTTTCGGAGATGAAAAAAGTTATTTAGAATATAAAGATCATTTAATCAATCCAATTGCAAAAACGAATGCACCTTCGATGATTGTAGATCCATTCCAATTTTTGAATACAGTTAGAGCAAGTTTCTCTGGAGCCTTGCAAGCGATTGTTCCATTGGTTTCATTTTTATTGCTATTTCTCTTGTTGATTCTCCGAGAGAGGATTCGCAATGGTGATGAGATTTTCTTGGGAATCTTTCTCGCTTTTATTGGTATGGGAATTTTTAACTTAGGTATTGAGCTAGGTCTGGGCAAATTGGGAACACAAGTTGGTAGCAAGCTTCCCTCTGCTTTTCGATCTATTGAAATTCCAGAATCAACAAGATATTTGAAAAATTTTGATCCAGAAATCGTTCAAACTTCCATCAATGAAATTGGGGAAAAAGAAGAATTCTTCGTTCTCAAAGAAAAAAAATCCTATCAATCGGTTCCATTTCATAAGGAAAATTATGAAGAATCAACAGGTATCTATAAATACATTCCCATTCATGGACCTATCTATGGTAAGGAAGATGGTGTCTGGGGGATTTTGGTTGTATTGATTTTTGCATTTATTATGGGTTATGGTGCAACACTCGCAGAACCAGCATTAAATGCACTAGGTGTAACTGTAGAAGAAATTACTGTCGGGACCTTCAAAAAATCGAGTCTTATGCAATCGGTCTCTATTGGCGTTGGTTTGGGGATTTTGTTTGGAGTTCTAAAAATTCTATTCGAGATTCCTATTGCTTATCTATTGATTCCGTTTTATACAGTCCTACTAATCATAACCTTTTTTTCTACAGAAGAATATGTGAATATTGGCTGGGATAGTGCTGGAGTGACAACAGGCCCAATTACCGTACCACTTGTACTTGCATTAGGTTTAGGAGTTGGCGGACAGATTGGAGTAGTTGAAGGTTTTGGAATTCTCGCGATGGCATCTGTATGCCCGATCATTTCCGTTCTATCAATTGGACTCTGGGTTGAACGCAATCGCAAGTTCAGTATTGATGAGTCCAATGATTACGACGAAGAGTTAGACGAACTCATATCGATTCCGATGGAGGCAAAATGATTCCAAAACACAAAGCGATCAAAGTCACTGCAATTTTTCATAGAAAATTCTACAATCGAGTATGGAATGCAATTCAAAAATCCGGCATAATCAATGTCCACCATGAATCGGCTAGATATCCAGTATTGGGAGTTCGAAAAGGAATTTTCAGTTCACTGATGAATTCAGATCCTATCTTAGACAATCCAATGACTATTTTTTCGATACTTATTTTTCCCGATATCGAATTGCAAGTGTTAGATCTAATTCGTCGAGCTGCAGATTTGAATATTCCGGGTCACGGAACAGTTTATAGCGAAGAAATAACAGTCTATCATGAGAATTCACTTCGGTTTGTTTCGGATACTTGCAATTCGAGCGAACCTAAGGAAAAATTTTTTCACGGGCTCACGGGTATATTTTGTATTCTGCAACGTGGACTCGGAGAACCTGTTTCGAAACTCATTTTAGAAAATGGGATTGGAGTTCCGACAATTACTTATGGAACTGGAACTGGACTTCGTGACAAACTGGGTCTTCTTAAGATTACAATTCCTCGAGAGAAAGATATTCTCAAGCTGGTTGTCAATTCTTCAGACGTTGAACATGTCATCGAATTCATTATTGAAGCCGCCAAGCTCGATAGTCCAGGCCGTGGATTTATCTATGAATTCCCGATTCGAAAAGGCCTTATCAACACGCGAGTGAGTTTGGATGGAAGCAAACAAGCTGCAAACATTGATCAGATCATTGCGGCTGTGGACAAAATGTACGGAGGCATGGACTGGAGAAGACGAAGCAGTCAACTCAAATCAGGCTCAAGCAAAAGGAAATTTTTCAGTGGAACCGACATTCACTTCAGTTGCAATGAAGGTTATGGTTTGGAGATCATCCAAGCTTTGAGAAAGGCAGGTGTGTCGGGAAGTACTATGAGAAATCCAAAATTGGTCTGCCAGTCTCAGATCGATACAGAATCAAGCATACGCCTTTCTCCAGCAAGAGAAGAATGCAATATGCTAGTTCCCACTAGTAGTCTCGACGATATTCTACAGGCATTAGAAGATTTTGGTGCGTTTGGTCCAAACATCCAAGGAATGTTGTATACAACAGCGATCCCAAAAGCTTTTACTTATCAATCCAAAGCAAATCTCAAAACCATGATCACCACTAAGTAAACTAATATGTACTAGTTGACAAGCTATGAATATTCATAGCTTGTCTGAAAAATTCTGAGAGATCGAGAAAGAATCACGGCCAGTAAATATTATTTTTTACTTTTTATTTCTAAAAACATATAGAAGTGTCATCCCGACAATCGCACTGATGATTGATCCGGTCAAAATTCCAATCTTTGCATCTGAGAGATAATCCATTTCTCCTTTAAAAGCGAGTCCTGCAACAAAAATGGACATAGTAAATCCGATTCCACCTAAGAAACCCGCACCTAACACTTGCATCCAATTGCTTCCACTAGGAAGATCTGCAACTTTCAATTTTACAGCAAGCCAGGAAAAGAAAACGATTCCAACTGGCTTACCAACTAACAATCCGCCGATAATTCCTATAGTAACAGAATCACTCAGTGCATTTGTAATAGATTTTTCTAATCGGACACCAGCATTTGCAAGTGCAAAGATTGGCATGATTGCAAATGTTACCCAGGGAAAAATCGCATGCTCCAATCTGACAAGCGGTGGCATCACATGATTGCAAGCTGCTTCCAAAGTATTAAGCGAGGCTTCTTGCTCAGAAGTTATAATTGCTTCATCGGGGTCATCATTTTTATCAAAAAAATCTAGCAACTCTTTGCCTTCACGAACAAATTCCTCTCGGTTAACAAGACTTCTTGCAGGGATCGTAAATGCAGCAAGAACACCTGCAACAGTCGCATGGATTCCGGATTTTAGAAAAGCTATCCATAGAAAAATTCCAACGATTAGATAAAACCAAGGAGTTCGAATCCCGGTAGCATTACCGATAACAAGTAGGACTAGGAATCCGAATGCAAGTGCCAAAGCCATTAGAACAATTGTATCCGTATAGAAAATTCCAATTACAAGAACTGCTCCAATATCATCCACTATCGCAAGAGCAGTTAAAAAAACCTTCAAGGATAATGGAACCCGATTTCCTAGTAAGGCAAGAAATCCTAAAGCAAAAGCAATATCTGTTGCCATCGGGATTCCCCATCCAAATGCCTTCGCACCTTGTTGGTTAAAATAATAATAAACTAATGCAGGAACAACCATTCCACCTATAGCTGCAAAAAGAGGAAGGGATGCTTTTCTTACATTGGACAATTCTCCGATCAAGACTTCCCTTTTGATTTCTAATCCTACGACAAAAAAGAAGATCGCCATGAGAGCATCATTGATCCAAAGTATGATTCCCTTAGATAAGCTAAATGATCCGATTGCAAAGGTAATTTTTGTTTCCAAAAGTTCAAAATACAAATCATAAGCGGAGGAATTCGCCCATATCATCGCGACAATAGAACAAGTAAGAAGTAAAACTCCACCTGCAGCACCAAATCCCGCAAACCATCGAAATGGAGAAATCACCTTATAAATTGGTGCCTCCCGTAATATCTCGCCAACTCTTCCTTGTAATTTCATGGCTCTATTATTTAACTGAGTGACATAGCGTCTAGAGGTTTTTCGATGAGTTTAGCAATCTATGCATCTGAAAAAATCACTCGGCCTTTGGGATTCAAGCTCGCTTATGTTTTCTGCGATGGTAGGTACAGGAATATTTTTTTCCACTGGACATATCCTTACGGCAAGTCCCAATTCTTGGATCGTTTTGCTTGCTTGGGTTTTCGGAGGCTTGATCGCTTACAGTGGCGCCGTGAGTTATGGATTTCTTGCTCGAATCTATCCAGTTGCAGGCGGTGAGTATATCTACCTCAAAGAAGCCTATCATCCGAGTCTAGCTTTTATAAGCGGTTGGACGTCTCTTCTCATTACATTTAGCGCATCCGTGTCTGTTCTCGGGCTTGCAATCCATAGCTATCTTATAGGTATTCTTCCATGGATTCCAAGTTGGGAAATTTATAGCTTTCCTATACTAGGAATGGAAATTCATTTCGGAAGTCCTCAGCTAACAGGAATACTATGTATTTTTTTCTTTAGTTTAACCAATCACTTTGGAATGGTTTCTGGGATTAGAGTTCAAAATTTTATCACGGTAATAAAGTTATTTGGTCTTTTCGCATTTATATTTTTTGGTTTCTTAAGTTGGAATTGGGAAATATCTAATCTAGGCAATTTACCAGATTTCAGCTTTGATTCAGGCGCATCCCTGATTCTTGCTACTGTAACAGTCACCTATTCCTATTTAGGTTGGAATATGATTACATACGTTGCGGAAGAAATTCAAGACCCAAATCGAAATATTGGTCGAGCAATTCTGATCTCTTGTGTATTTGTAACACTTCTTTATTTTGGATTGAACTTTCTCTTTCTCACATCAGTTCCCGCATCAAATTTAGTCGGTCAAGATGAGATCGTAATGATATCTGCAAATTCACTTTGGGGTGCTAACTCTATTCCTTGGATTGCGGGCTTTACCATATGGATCATGCTTGGATCAATGTCTGCTATTCTAATAGGAGGAAGTAGAATCTATATCGCTATGGCAAGAGACGGATTGTTCTTTCGAAGTTTTGCAGACCTTCACCCCAAATACAAATCTCCTTACAAAAGCATCTGGTTCCAATTCTTATATGCCTGCCTTTTCTTGACCATTCAAGATATAGAAAGTCTTCTTTATATTATCACTTTTACAATAATCATACTAACTGTAATTATATCAACAATCCCAATCTATTACAGAATTCGTGGTATAGGTCGAGACATCCACTTGCCATTATTTCCCTACACTCCAATCCTTTTTATTATTCTAAATTGTATACTAGCCTATGAACTTTTTGTAACCAAAATGGATTCTGCAATCTGGGGACTTATGATAACACTATCGGGAATTCCTTTTTATCTAGTATTTAGATATTTGAATGGTAAGCGAAAAGCGTAGATTTTTCCCTTTGACGGAAAATCCAGCCTCCAGGAACCTATTCTTACTACCTTGACTTTGGAGATAAACAATGATACATGGAATCACATTTCCTTTAGGATTCTTAAACCTCGGACCTTGGGAGATCGCATTAATACTTTTCCTTGCACTGCTTTTATTTGGTGGTAAAAAACTTCCAGGTCTAGCAAAGGATTTGGGAGAAGGGATCAAAGAATTCCGAAGATCCCTTTCTGGAAATTCTGACGACGATCACCGCACAGAAATCGCTCAACCAAAAATTGAAGAATCTGCAATATCGACTCAAGCAAAATCCAATTCAAAAAAAGCATCCGCTAAAACTAAGAAAAAAGCTTGAGAAACAAATCAAGCCTTGATTTAGAAAGTGTTACTCAGTGAGTTCAACTTTTTCTATTTTAAGATTTTTTCAATTTAAAGCATAGGAATTTTAGTAATATTGCAAACTCATGAAAGCGGAAATAAATTGATGAGCCCAACCTTGAAGCCCGAAGAATCTGTTCCAATAGACGACAGAGAAAAGTTCATGACTTTAGGGGACCACCTTGAAGAGCTCAGGCAGAGATTGATCTGGGGAATGGGGATTGTATTTATTTTTACAGCAATTGCTCTAGTTTTTGGCGCTGAGATCCATACTTCTTTTATTGAACCTTATCGTAAGGCGCTCGGAGATCCAAAAGCAACGTTCTATCAGATCAAGCTCATGGCACCGTTTCTGATCTATCTCAAAACAGCTTTTATGCTATCTATACTGATTGCTTTTCCATTTTTGTTCTACATTCTCTGGGGTTTTGTCGCACCTGCCCTCGACGCAAAGACCGAAAGGATGGGAATATTTATTATTGTATTTAGTACAATTCTATTCTGGTCTGGGATTGCCCTTTGTTGGTTTACCGTATTCGAAAATTTTCTCAAAATATTTCTCATCACTTGGATGCCAGAAGGTGTTGAGGCAAAATTGCCAATTGATGAATACTATGACCTATTTTTCAATTTGCATTTGATATTTGGAATTTCATTCCAACTTCCCGTATTATTGGTGTTATTAGGACGTTTGGGAATCGTCAAAACATCATTCCTAATCAATCGCTGGAGAGAGATTATCATCGGTTTAGCTGTTTTTGCGGCCATTTTTTCTCCCGGACCGGATGTTGTGTCCATGTTGATGTTATTTGGCCCATTAGTTTTTCTATTTGCTTTTTCTCTAGGATTGATGAAATTCTTAGAAAAGAGAGATGCAGTATGAATCAAATTGATCAACTTTCCTTCAGATATAAGATATCCTTAATTGTTTTTTTTATGACATTTTCCTTCTTCGTGGGCTTTATCCTCATTGAAGATTTTGCGATTTTTAATGAGCTTTTCAATCAACAAGGCTCAAACTTTGCGAGCAAAAGAGGAATTCGAATCTTTTTTGGTTTTTGCTTTTCTATTCTTACCGCAGTAATAACAGCCATTTCATTTAATCTATTTTATGCGAGTCTCAATCGATTGATACTATTGATTCGCAGTTGGATGGAGGATGATTCCGAAGAAGAAATTACCATTTCTCGTGAAGATGAAATTGGCAAACTGACGAGATCCCTTCAACTTACTCTTTTCCAAGAAAGGGAAAAATCAGAAACAAGAGCACTTGAAATTCACCGACTGGAAAATACCAAAATCCTAATGGAAATTCAATCGAGCTATGCTCAGGTTCGCTTGAATCGAATCAAAGGTTTGGATATATCTGTTTTCCCGAATTTTAATAAGAACCCGGATTCAGATTATATGAAAATTGTAACTACTGACTCGGGCTGTATAGTTGTGATCGCAGGTTTCGAAACTTCTGGGATTCTAGAAAATTCTTATAAATCTCGGTTAGATGGAATGTTCTCTCTAATCGAAGCGATGAAAGATTCAACTCCCAATCATATGTTGACATATGTTTTATCCAATCTAGTTAAGAGCCAGCTTCCAGGATTAAAATTGTCCATTTTTTCTATCGATAGCTCTGATGGAAAATTGGAATTTGGAACATGGCAACATCTACCTATTTTTATTGTTGGGAGAGACTCAGTACGTCCTTTGAGTTCAACAGATGATATCCAATTTCCTCTGAGAGAAAACGAAATCTATACTGAGATTACAAATATAGAAAAAGATGAAGATGTCATACTAGTCTCCGATAAACTTCTTCGTGTTACGAAAGAATCTCAAAAACAAATCACAAACCTAATTACAAATCTACTATTGCCGAATAAAAATGGAATCGCAAGCAATAGTCGAGAAACAACTCTTAAAATCGCAAAGTATTTCGCGAAAAAATTTGGTCGAAATGCTTTAGATAGTCTGGAGATTGTAGCTGTTCGTAGAACAGCTTAAATCTTCTTACGATCCAATCAATTATCTAGGAATATTTCTGAGAAAAATTGTGTTCTGAGAAATAGAAATTAGGCGATTTTTTCTATATCGCCTTTTAGAATTACGATCGGGGTCTCTTTCTTACGAATCACATCCCCGGTTACCACAACTTCTAAAACATCTTTTCTCGAAGGAATCTGGAACATTAGATCCATCATTGTATCTTCCACAATTGCACGTAAACCCCGCGCACCAGACTCTCTCTTTATTGCTTCTTCAGCTATTACAGATATTGCCTCATCAGTGAACTTCAAGCGAACATTCTCCAATTCGAATATCTTTATATACTGTTTCATGATAGCATTTTTTGGCTCAGAGAAAATGGATTTAAGTGAATCCAGAGTTAATTCATCCAAACTAGCCATAATCGGAAGTCGACCAACAAATTCTGGAATCAATCCAAACTTCAATAGATCATCTGGAATACCTTGGTGAATTATCGATTCATCTTGATCAGCATTCTTTTTATTTGGAGAGGTATCATAATCAGAGAAGCCAATCGTTTTGGCACCAATTCTACTTTTGATGATATTTTCCAATCCAACAAAGGCGCCACCACAGATAAAAAGAATATTCTTCGTGTCAATTGTGATGTATTCTTGGTGCGGATGCTTTCTTCCACCTTGAGGTGGAACATTTGCAACGGTTCCTTCAATGATTTTGAGAAGTGCTTGTTGCACACCCTCTCCACTGACATCTCTTGTAATGGATGCTGAATCTGACTTTCGAGTGATCTTATCGATCTCGTCAATATAGATAATTCCAAGCTCAGCTTTCTTTACATCATTATCTGCATTTTGAATGAGCTTAAGAATGATATTTTCCACATCTTCACCCACATAACCGGCTTCCGTGAGAGCAGTCGCATCAACAATTGCAAATGGAACTTTTAGAATTCTTGCGAGAGTTTGAGCAAGCAAGGTCTTGCCCGAACCAGTTGGCCCAATCAATAGAATATTCGATTTTTCTAATTCTACTTCTTGCTTTTTGTCATTAAAATAGATTCTCTTATAATGATTGTATACAGCAACGCTTAGAGCTTTTTTGGCTCGATCCTGACCAATTACATACTGATCTAGAATTTTTTTAATTTCTACGGGCTTTGGAATATCACCAACAACAGCAGGTTTATCCGTTGATGGAGGTTCTTCGGCTATGATTTCATTGCAAAGAGAAATACATTCATCACAGATATACACGCCTGGTCCTGCAACAAGACGACGAACTTCGTCCTGGGCCTTGCCACAGAACGAACAATGCAACTTCTCTTTGGTGGTGGAGACTTTTTTACTCATGTTATCCTCCTAGAAAACCTAAGCCCATAGAACAGAATTTAGGCCTTTTTTCTGTCGGCAATTACGTTATCAATGATTCCGTATGCCTTAGCCTCTTCTGCGCTCATGAAAAAGTTTCTCTCTGTATCTTTTCGAATCTGATCACCAGTTTTACCTGTATGTTTTTCATAAATCTGAATGAGTGATTCTTTAGTTTTTATAATTTCTTTGGCGGATATTTCAATATCACTCGCCTGTCCAGTTGCTCCACCGAATGGTTGGTGCAACATGATGCGAGAATTCGGAAGAGCTGATCTCTTACCTTTAGCACCACCAGCAAGAAGAAGAGCAGCCATGGAAGACGCTTGTCCAATGCAAAGTGTTCGCACTTCCGGCTTGATGTACTGCATGGTATCATAGATTGCCATACCTGCACTGACATATCCACCTGGTGAGTTGATGTAGAGATAGATGTCGCGATCTGGATTCTCAGCTTCGAGAAAAAGCATCTGTGCGGTTATCACATTTGCGTAAGTTTCATCGATGCCACTTCCTAAGAAAATAATCCTGTCCTTGAGAAGACGAGAAAAAATATCATAGGTGCGTTCGCCGCGGCTCGTCTGCTCGATTACATATGGCATTAAGGTCATAAATTTTGGTTCTCCCCGTTCAGAATCTTGGACGCATCAGCTAGACTGATAGTCTTAGGATTTTTCTTCTCAACCGCTTCGTATACAAAATTATCGACCTTTTCCATAATAAAGTTCTCTCGAATTGATTCGATTCTGCCTTCTTTTTCCAGTCTTTTACGGAAAGTTTCGACAGATTCTCCGAAAGCTCCGGCTATTTCCCCAAGCTTCGTATTCAAGTCTTCATCAGATAATTCCAGTTTTTCTTCTTCTGCAATTTTGTGACGGAGAAAATATCCTTGGAGTCTTTTGAGACCCATAGTTTTAAATTTTTCTTGAGTCTCAGCAAGAGTAGAATTTGTATTCTTAGCATACTCTTCCATCGAAACAAATGGAATCTTGTATTGCTCGAACATAGCCTTGTAAACATGCTCGCCTTCTTCTTGGATCAGACTCTCTGGGATAATGAATTTGGCTTCGTCTACCAATTTATTGTAGATTTCTTGGAATGATCTTGTCTTGAGCTCTTCTGTCTTAGCCTTACCCAGATCCTCTCTTAGCTTGCTCTTTAGAGCTTCTAAATTCTCTGATCCATCATATTCTGAAGCTAGATCATCATCTATTGAAGGAAGAGTTACAGTATAGATTGCAGTACAGGTCACTTCGTAAATGTAGGTTTTGCCAGAAGATTCTGGAGATGGCTCAAAATTGGCTGGATAGGTAAATGAAAATTTCTTCGTCTCACCAGACTTCATTCCAAGAATAAAATCATCAAATCCTGCAGGATTTCTAGAATCACCTAACTGATATTTGCCTGTATTGGACTTCGCTGGCAATTCTTCCGATTCAAGGCAGAATTTATAATTCATCTCAATCAAGTTACCAGCTTCTACAGAAGACGATTCTTCTTTGAGAACATTCCTTGCCATACTCTTCTGAATTCGATCAATTTCTTGTTGAATGTCAGAATCTGTTGGAACAACGATTAGAGGTTCAATTTTTACTTTTTTGTATTTTGGGAGAGTAACTTCCGGTCTGGTATCATAGGTTGCCTTAGCGGTAAAGCCCTTGGCACGATCAAAACTTTCCACTTCAAATCTTGGGAATCGGATCGGAATGAATTCTAATTTCGGGAAGAGGTCACTCATTGCATCTTGAAGAACAAAATTGATTGCGTCTTCTCCAACGGAATCACCTAGCATTTTCTCCACGGTTTTGATGGGAGCTTTGCCTACACGAAATCCAGGCACTTTGACTTTGTTACGAGCTTTCTCATAGGCTTTTACAAAGCCTTTTTCTAGTTCTTCGGAAGTGAAGTTGATTGTTAAATCAACTGTTGCGTTGTTATTTTTTTTAGTTTTATAATCCATAGATAGGAAGGGATAAGCGGGAAACGGGATTCGAACCCGCGACCCTCTCCTTGGCAAGGAGATGCTCTACCACTGAGCTATTCCCGCATGTGGTTTGGGCTATTGACATGCTTTTCCATGGGCTTCGAGTGTAAAGGGATTTTATCGCAAAAAGGTAAAATTTTTCTCTAGAGAAGCTTTTTTATATATGGGTAGATGTTCTCTGCCATAATCTTATGACCATCTTCTGTCGGATGAATTCCATCTTTCTGATTGAGCTTACGATCACCTGCAATCCCGTCTAGAATGAAGGGTACTAAAAGAAGCGAATGTTCCCGAGCAATTTCTGGATACAGATTGTCGAACTGCTTACGATATACAGCACCCAAGTTTGGGAAAGTTCTCATTCCCGCTAAAAGGATTTTGGTTTCGGGCGACTTACTCTGCACAGTTTGGATGATCTCATTTAGATTTTTTCGAATGGTAGCGATGGGAACACCACGCATCGAATCGTTTGCACCTAGTTCCAAAACAAATACATCAGGTTTAATCCTTAGAGCCCAATCCAATCTAGACAAGCCACCCGATGTTGTATCTCCCGACAATCCTGCATTGATGATGTCGTAATCATAGCCTTCGGAATTGAGCTTTTCGCCAACTAACGCAGGCCATGCGTCATCTTGGCTTGCAAGCCCAAGACCTGCTGTCAAACTATCTCCAAAGAAAACGATTGTTTTCTTGGTCTTGCCTTGACTCTCGTGTTCAGCAGCATTAGCGGAATTGTTACCGCGCACATCTTTAGAATTGTCTTCACCACAGTTCAATAGAAATAGAGCCAAAAAAGCAAAAGAAATAATACTTAAATACTTTGGCAGGTCTAGCGAAATTAAATATTTACCGAAACTTCGATTCCGAATATTGGAAAAAGCCTGATCCAAAACAACAGTTCTAAATTGAAAAAACATCATATGCTCTTTAGACATTGATAGATTTCTCAAAAATAGATAACTATTAATATTCTACTCTTTTGCAGCAGTATGGACTCCACCTGCTGGTTCACGATAATTGATTTCGAATAGATCATAATCAGATTTTCGAAATCCCTTTGCAAAAGATACAGATATTCCGAGACTTGATGAGACAGAACTCTTTTGAGTCTCCCACGCAAATTTTGCCATTTCAGCTTGAGTAACAGAGAAAGGATGCACCTTTCCCCTATCTTCATCCAGATACAATCCTTCATAAGTTCCAATGAATGTTCCTTGGTAATCAAGTTGCAAAATCTTTCCACTCACTGCGAAATTTCTTTTGGAACCGGTCTTCTTAACAACTTTTTTATCAGCAAGCCCTGCAGGTTTAGTTCTTTCCTGTGGTCTTGCAGAAACAATTTCCATCTCTGAAGATAGTGAAAAGTCTTCAATTCTATGTATACGATATTCGATCAATAGTTGATCATTCACGCTCTTTGATAATAAATTGACTAATTCAGCGTTACTTGGTCTTACGCTAATCTCATGCCGAATGATTGTAGGAGCGAAAAATTCATCTTTGGATTCATCACAGACTTCTGTCTTCTCAAAAGATGTAACTTCTATAATACCTTCATAGGAGTTGAATATGATTCCGCGACTCTCGAACTGAATAATCTTTGCTGTGGCAAATCCTTCAGCATATGTTCCAAATGCAAATAACCAGGTTGGGGCAAAAACAAACGCCAAAATAAATAATTTAGATAAAAAGTTATTTTTCTTCAAAAGATTCTCTCCCGTATGCGCAGTAATTTTCAATCTACAAGATCTTTCTGCTTTCAATTTTAGACGATCTCTATTGTTTTTTGAAGCATTAAAAATATCAATCTATTCTTTACTTGTTTTTTTAGCTAAATCACTTCAAGTAAATTTAAAAAATTGAATGTCTTGTTCTAATTTGGATAATTCATTCACAAGCTGTTCCGTTTCATTTGCAACTTGATCGGAGAATTGAATAGCTTCCATAGATGCATTCAATACTACATCAGATGCATTAACAAATTCGCGGAAAGCTTCTTTTTGCTCTCGAGTCGCGGAAGAAATTTCTCGAGATTTCTGAGCAAGAAATACAATTCCTTCATTTAGAGATGTTGCAATTTCTGAAGTTGATTTGGAGCTTTCCGCAATAGACTTAGCTGATGTAGTTTGCAAATGAACCTCTTCCAGAAAATTTTTGAAATTCACTCCCAATTCATCCAAGGATTTACCACCTAACTTGACTAAATCAGTTGTTGTAACAATATTGAATTTTATTATTTTCAAATTTTCTTGAGTACTGTCGGCGAGCCTTGAAATCTCTTTGGCAACGACTGCAAATCCTCGTCCATATTCCCCCGCCCGAGCCGCCTCAATTGATGCGTTCAGGGACAAGAGATTGACTTTATCAGCAATATCTTCTACAAAGTTTACCGCCTCTCTCATCTTAACAGTTGCAATTTCTATATCATCCATATGATTTTTCGTTAAACGCAATTCATTTCCCGCCTTCTCACCAGAGTCTTCCATACTCTTGGCTCGATCTGCAGATGCAATTGAGTCCTCAAATATGACTTGCATACGCTCGGTCAAATTACGAAAATTAATTTCTGCTTGGTCGCTCAAATGATTTTGATCCATTGCATTATTCGATATACTTTCAGTCAGTGCATTGGACTCTTCTGAGTTCGTACTTATCTCTTCCATGGAGGCCGTTTGCTGAGATATAACTTCTGATAGTTTTATACTTCCTGTTTTAAAATGGTCTGCAGTCTTGCGAATCTTGATAACATCGCGCTGAATTGATTGCAAAACATTTTGTAATCTGGATGTAAATCCATTAACAGATTGATTGATTTTCGCATTCTCATCATTAGATATTATAGGGATTCTTACCGTAAGATTACCTTCCAATATTGAATTAGAAATAGTATCAAGTGCTCTCAAATTCGATCGAACCGATTTAGCAAAAAAATAAGAACCGTATAGAATGCTAATCAATCCAAGCAATGCCATGATAGTAATATGCACCATTGGGTATTCTAATTTAAGTAAATTCACTGAATACAAAAAGAGAAATGTAGAGAGCAATATAAATGGCATCAAACCAACAGAGAGAGCGACAGCTAGCACTCTTTGAAATATGGAAAATTGGATAGAAATATTAGTATTATCTAATTTACAAAATTTATCATTATTGAGCATTTCAGAAATTTTATCTTCTGTCACAAAATAGAAAATAACTCCACAAATCGGCACCGCAGCAAAGAGAGACAGGATGAACGGGATAATATGATAGAAGCTCAGAGGAATAAAAATTGATGAAGCCAGAAATGAAAAAGTTAGACCAGCAATCCAACGAAGTGCGACTACAATCGTTTCGATTTTCGGATATCTTAATAGTTTTCTCTGAAGTTCAGAAACCTCATTTGAGCTCAAAGAGGAAATTTTACCATAAGAAGTTAGAATTGGATTTAGAAAAATGATTCGAGCAAGTATTGCTGCAGAAAAAGCAATCGATGACGCGCATGTAGCAGCTGCAATAAATATGAGCGATTCTTCTAAAGTAAAAAGGCAGGCAAGACAGACGTAATAGACAACGCATGGAACCGGAACAAGATAAACGAAAAGCTCAAGAGAGCCTGTCAAACGCCAGAAGAATTTTTTTTGTTGAGTTTGCATGATTTCCAATTCAATTTTTTTATTTATAACAATGATTCAATAAATGAGAACTCTTCTATTTATCAATAGAATCCGTTTAATAATTTATTTACCATGGGATTTGTCAATATTTTACTTTCGGAAGAATCTTAGTACTAGTAGCGTATTTCGAGTATTTCCTAAATTGAAATTTCATAAAAGAAAGATCGATCCATAAAAGCCCAAGTAAGATTCAATGATTCGAAATAAAAATTGATCTATCTTTTAAATCAAAACACTACTTTCTATCAGCATGCTTGGATGGAAACTTTAGGAATAAAAAGCAGCCTATAAATCCAAGAATTGATATCAATGTGCCTATGATAAAATAGGTATTCATATAATTGATTCTGACTATATGATTACCTTTCTTTAGTGAAATTGCTATAAGTGCGTTATGGGAAAATATTTCATAATCTCCATTGATTCTCCAGTTTGGAGAGAAATTTCTATTGATTATCAATCTATCATCAGCACTCAATGATAGATTATATTCAAGATTTGACATAGACCAAGAAGTTTCAGAAACGGTCCCATTTTTGGATTCTAGGAAATATTCTCCTCGATAGTTTATATCTCCGTAAGCTGGAAGAGAACGATTCGATCTCAAATTCTCATATCCATCCCTAACAGAAAAATTCTGAATAATTGCCGGTAACATTGAAGAATCTGCTCCGTAAGATGGTATATTTGAAACCGTAAAAAAAGGATCTTCAATTGTATGAATCCAATTCTTTTCTGGAATAATAAAAATCTCTGAATAATTTTTAGCGTTTTTCTTGCTTAAATCATAAAATAGCAGACTGAAAATCAATAAAGAAAAAAGAGAAAAGAGAATTTGTTTGGGTTTAGAGTTAAGATATTGCGATTTCATTTTTACATGAAATCGATCAATTAAATGACCTAACAATAAACTCATGAAAAAAACTAAAACGATACTCCATCTAGATGGGATTCGCATATTCGAATAACCAGGAACTTTACGAAGAATTGCAAATGGACTCAATTCGTGAAAATCCCCGAGCATCATAACTAAGGCAATTGAAAGGAATATAACCATCCAGAAATCTTTTTTTCTAAAAAAGGGCAAAAGCAAAAATAAAATTATAAATGGAAAATATCCAATATAATTTCCATATTCCCACCATTGATACTGCTGAGCCTCAAAATTCCGGGCGAGCAAAGGATGTTGACTACTTCCAGTAAAAATAGTCCAGATATTTGAGATGCTTAAATTTTGCGTATCTGGGAAATATTGAGATCCATTCTCTAGGAAAAATTGAACTTCTGGAATTATTCTATATGAACAGAATACGAAAGTGGTTGTTGTAAAATAAAATATTAATCTAAATAATTTTAAATTTTTAGTTATGAGTGCAAATATTCCAAAAATGAAAGTTAAGAAAAATATAAATAAGAATATATAAATATTTCCTTCGGAAATCAATAGAAGCATACCTAGGGCTGAAAATATTAAATCTAAAAATATATTTTTTCTGTAATAACGAATCAAACAACCAAAAACGATTGGGACAATTGATGTCGAAAAGAATTGACTATGTCCAGCGAATACATGCTGGGAGTGCCAACCGCAGAAAGAATAAATCGTACTTGCAAAAAGACTTGCCCAAAAACCAAAACCAAGTGCCCTTCTAAAGAGAAAGAGAGAACTAAAAAATCCGATAAAACTATAAAAAACCACAGAAATTTTCAGAGCCTTAATACTTCCAAAGACAAGCGAGAACAAATTGGTTGGGGATAAAAATTTAATTTGAGGATTCTCGATGATGGGAATTCCGCCGACGTAATACGGATTCCAAAAAGGCATCTCGTGAAAATCCAAAAATGCTTTCCGAACTGACTCTAAGTAAAAAAAATGTTGATCCCAATCAAATCTAGCCAGAGAATTATCCCACCATTCTAATTGGAAAGTGAATCTTAAGAATGTGCAACACAACACCAAAGAAAAAACAATTTCAAACCATGTCTGTTTATCGCTCTTCGAAAGCCAAACTAAGCTAAAGAAATTGTTTAGTTTTTTCATAGAGCCAACCTATAAATAAAATACTCACGGGAAAGCATAAAAAGACTGATTGTTTGTCAAGCTTGTAGAACTTTTTTTCGACTGGAATATTAAAATACAGAAAATAAACGGATACGTTATTTCGAAAATTCAGAGATAGCTTTTTAAAGACAGATGATATTCTGGCAAGTTTTGTAGCTACTAGTCAAATTTGAAAAAACGTATATCTTTCTCTAACTTTGACATTTCATTTACAAGCAATTCTGTCTCACTTGCAACTTGATCAGAAAACTGAATCGCTTCCATCGAGGCATTGAGTACAACATCGGATGCATTCACAAATTCTCGAAATGCGTCTTTTTGTTCTCTAGTCGCGCCAGAAATTTCTCGCGATTTCTGAGCGAGAAAGACAATTCCCTCGTTGAGTTTTGTCGCTATTTCTGAGGTAGATTTGGAGCCTTCCGCAATGGATTGGGCTGATTCTGTTTGCTGGTGAACTTCATTCAAGAAATTTTTGAAGTTTACTCCCAACCCTTCTAATGAATTGCCACCTAATTTTACTAAGTCGGTAGTAGTAACTATATTCGATTTAATGATTTTCAAATTCTCCTGCGTACTATCAGCGAGTCTGGAAATTTCTTTCGCAACCACTGCAAATCCTCTACCATATTCTCCAGCTCTTGCAGCTTCAATGGATGCGTTTAAAGAAAGTAGATTTACTTTATCTGCAATTTCTTCTACAAAGTTTACAGCTTCGCGCATTTTAGCTGTAGCAGATTCTATATTATCCATATGATTCTTAGTCACAAGCAATTCTCGTCCAGCTTTCTCGCCAGAATCTTCCATTACTTTAGCTCGCTCAGCTGATGCTATCGAATCCTCAAATATGACTTTCATCCTCGCCGTAAGATTACGAAAATTGGTCTCGGCTTCTTCACTCAACTTGCTCTGATCTAAAGCATTGTTAGAAATGTTTTCAGTAAGCGCATTGGACTCCTCGGAGTTCGTACTTATTTCCTCCATAGAAGCAGTTTGTTGAGAAATTACTTCGGATAACTTTGCGCTTCCAAGTCTAAAATTTTCTGCTGTTTTTCTAATTTTTATAATATCCAATTGGATGGATTGTAAAACATTTTGCAGGCGAATGGTAAATCCATTTACTGCTTGATTGATCAAAGCATTCTCATCGGTCGAAATGATGGGGATTCGAACCGTTAAGTCCCCATTGAATATTGAATTTGAAACCAATTCAAGAGATTTTAGATTCGATTGCACAGATTTGGCAAAATAAAAAGATCCAAATATTATACTGGTGATTCCTAATCCTGCCATGATCGCAATATGAATCATGGGGTATTCTAACTTCATTAAATCGAGTGAATACAGGTAAAGAAATGTAGAAAGGAGTATGAATGGTAATAGTCCAACAGAAATAGATACAGATAGAACTCTTCGGAAGATCGAAAATTGTATCGGAATCCGATTCTCCTCAATGTCAGAGAATTGTCGCTTCGTCAAGAGAGGAGCTATTCTATCTTCTGTCATAAAATAAAATACTACAATACATATTGGTAATGCTGCAATCTCGGATAGAATAAAAGGTAAAAAATCGAAGTCTTTGAAATCAATAAGAAAGGAAGCAAAGAAATAAGAAAAAGCAACCATCAATGTCAACCTTAGAGCGACAACTATGGCTTCAACTTTAGGATAAAGTAATAATTTATTTTGTAGAGTTATTATTTCCTGAGAATTCAATTCTGAAATACGATTAGACAATTTCAGTAACGGAACTAAATATATAACGCGAGCAATGATTGCTACATTGAATGCAATGATTGTTGCAACGGTTGAAGTAGCAACAAACAAGATAGCTTGCTCTAAAGTAAAAAGACAAGATAAACAGATATAATAGGCGACGCATGGAAGTGGTAAGAGATAGAAAAATAATTCCAAATTCATGGTCAGGAGCCAAAAGAATTTATTTTGATTGATTTGCATAGTTATCACAAAGTATCTAGTTTCGATAATTCAATCACAATGTTGTAAAAATTAAATTACCTTGCATTACCTAACACAGTTCGAAACATACCCAATAAACTGGAAACATTTTTTCCGATTTTAGATAAATATTTTTTTATAACATTAATTTGTGTAAAAATTAGGCGAATCTTTTTTTATATTTTGAATCATATGCAATTAATTCATTTTTTGGGAATCAAGTTATACTTTGCAGGATTTTAATTCATCTTTTTGGAGTGAATTTATAAATATTTTATTAACAAAACATTTGTCAGAATACTTCAGTAAATAATTTATTCTAATCTACCAAAGCAAAATATTTATCTCACTCGAGTGATTTCGAACTGGATCAAAAAAAACTATGCTCAGGTTTTGTCCGAGCATAGTGAGGTTAATCTCCAAATGATTGTATCTAGTAATCTAATTTAGATTTCATCAGAAATTCAGAATCCATGCATCTTAGGATTTATAGATATCTTCAATCAAAGATTGGTATTTTTCTGATATCACATGCCTTTTGATTGAGAGTTTTGCTGTAAGTTCATCACCAACTTCAAATGGTTTTGGCAATATTCTATAATCTACAATTTTTTCAAAAGATTTGAATCCGTTCTCTGTGCTGATCAATTCCTTTATCGAAGCTTTTAGCATTCGATTTACACTTGGATTTGACTTCAATTCATCCAAGTTATTTCCAAGCTCAATAAAGGCTTTCTCATTCAAAACGATCAATGCGGATAATGTTTTTTTATCTTGGCCAACCAACATGCATTGATCAATATATTCGGATTCGAGTAAGCGATTCTCAATTGGCGTCGGTTCTACATTTTCTCCGCCCATAAGCACGATTGTCTCCTTGGATCTACCAACAATTTTGATACAATTGTTGAATGTCATAATACCCAGATCACCTGTGTTAAACCATCCATCCTTAAGAACTTTAGCAGTTGCTTCCGGATTTTTATAATAGCCTTTCATAACTTGAGGACCTTTCACATGAACCTCACCTTTTCTTCCCATTCCATTAGCGCCAGGATAGATTTGCTCTTGATTGTTTATATCGATGATTTTGATATCTGTGTCTTTATAGATTGGTCCGACTGTACCAATAATTAATTTCTCAAAACTTCTTACAGATATAACAGGACATGTTTCCGTCAGTCCATATCCTTCCAATACAGGAATACCAATATTATTGAAGAATTCATCTATATGATACGGCAGAGCTCCGCCTCCAGACACAGATCCTCGTAAAGATCCACCTGTTGCGCTTCTTATCTTAGAAAGAACAATCGCATCCAGAATAAGATTTGGAAAAAATGCAATCAAAACTATTATAGAACAGTAAATCCCTCGAAAGAACGATAGAATTGGATTTCGATAGTTAATTTCCAATTCGAGACCTTTGACAAAGCGCAAGGCAGAATTGTATTTTTTGGATGTTGCGTAAGCAATTTGGAATAAAAACTTCCTGATAAAGGGTGCTTTTTCTAAATTCGCAATAATTCCGTGATAGATACTTTCCCATAATCTCGGTGCAGATGCCATAAAAGTTGGTTTTACAATATTTAAATCCTCTCTAAGATTTCGAATATTCGAATAGTATGTACAGCATCCACTGGAGATTGCGATCATTTCGAAAACTCTCTCGAAAATATGCCAAACTGGAAGAATGGAAAGTATTCTCTCATTTGAATCTATTTGGAAAGGAAGGTTTTGAATCTGAGACAATATATTTCCATGCGTCAACATAACGCCTTTGGGTGCCCCAGTTGTTCCAGAAGTATAGATTAAAGTAAATAGATCATCGGGAGTGCATTGCTTAATTCTTTCCTGAACTACAGGAAGCAATTTACTTCTTAGAATTTTTCCTTTTTCGATTAAATCATAAATATTTAGAACGCCTAGTAGAGCTTTGGATTCCTTCTCCATTAGAATTATTTTTTCTAAATTTGGAATTGACTTTTTATTTTTTTGTAACTTCTCCAAGACAGCAAGGTTTTCTACGAATGCAACCCTTATGTCTGCGTGTGGTATAATGTATTGGATGTCACCGTCAGTAACATCGGAACCTCGTGGAACATCAACAGCTCCGATCAACTGAATTGCCATATCCGTTACAATCCATTCGAACCGATTGTCCGCAAATACTGCCAGATGCTCGCGTGCACCAACACCAAGATCAATCAATGAAATTGCTAGATTTTCCGCCATTTCAAGTAAATCAGCGTAGGTAGTGAATTCAAATTCTTTGTTTTTATTTCGCGTTGCAAAAGCTGGCTTATCACCAAATTTTATTTTCGATTCATAAAACATTTCAGCTAAATTGTTCATTTTGTCCTCTAATTTCAAAAGTTAGATTTCAGTATAAATGAATAATTCTGAATATTCGACCTATCCTATAGGATGTTACTTAAATTATGTTTCGATTCTATATATTGAACCTGCATTATCTGGATCAATTGCCGTAGACTGAAACAATTTCCTATTTGTCTAGAAAATGTTTTTTGAATGGGTTTTGTTTTTGGTTTGGGTAAGAGATGTCGAATAATTTTTTCGGTAGTTCACGGGAGTGATTCCTGTATGATGCTTGAATGCTCTATTGAAAGATGATTTTGAATTGAAACCAACAGCATAGGCAATTGAAATTATAGTTCTCGATTGGTCTTCTAGGAGATATTTTTTTGCTTCTGAAACTCTATGATGATTGATATACTGAGTAAAAGTCATTTCCATTTTCTCGTTCAGAATCTGAGATAATTGGTGAACAGAAATATTGAGTTCAGATGCAAGACCTGCAATGTTAAGATCTTCATCTGAGAATGCTTTTTCTTCTTCCATGATTCGTTTAAGTGTTGATTGAATAAGATCGATATCTAGGGATTTGATTTTGGATTTTTCGTATCTAGCTTTCTTTATTTCCTTTTGCAATCCGTAGACAACTTCAGGAAATCGATTCGATAATAAAAAGAAAATGATTAGATTGAAAGGAAGAATTAGAGCACTCAGTTTTATCAAAAAAAAGTTCCCCATCATAAAACCAAGAAAACCAATTCCGATATCAATATAAATCAATGCTATCACTAAGACAAAAATCGACATCGAACGAAAACTGATATCGGCAGAATTTCTCAAAATTCGAACATTACTCACAAGTATATAACTAAGATAGATTATTAAGGAAATTTTAGGTCCGACAGTTGAGATCTGAATCATTCTTGAATAAAATGAAGCATCTCCGTTTTGGAGATTTTTGATAAAACTCAATTGAGATGTCGTATCCATAAAGGCATAAGGAGCTACGACTAACGCAACCAATATGGCAGGAATAAAATGTAAAAATTCAAATCGATTTAATTCAACCTCGAGAATTCCCTTTTTATAATATAGAAAAAAAAGGGGACCGATTAGATAGGTAAATGGCAAATGCAGTGAGAAAAAATATGGATAGATTAAATGAAGATTGGAAAAAAAATAAAATCCTGAGACCAGCCAAATCCCTGTCATCACATGAATCCAGCCCATAAAAATTGTTCTTGGCTTGGATGTAAAAATCTGAATTGCCCAAACAAATGAAAAAATGGAACCAAAGAATAACCAGGCTCCTTGGATCATTTGCAAAAAAGGTATTGAAATAAAATTATCCAAAATTCAATCGCTCAAGGCTTTCCTTGGTTTCAATTTTCTCAAGATAGGTAAATAAGAATAGTTAATTTTTCTTAGGTAAGAATAGAGAATTTTTCCTGAAATTGTTCATATAATTTCTTTTCTTTTTAAAGATAAATTCCATATTACCTTAGATGGCAATGTTTTACAAACTTCGAAAAATTCTTCCCTTACTGATTTTTATTATCTTGCCAATCCAGGGAATCAGGTCACAAGATTTCGAGCAACCAGACTCGATCATACCTTTTGAAATCAATCCTAATATTATAAATTCCTTAAATGCAACATCATCAGATAATCACTGGAGAATCAGCAGCAATCAAATTGATATCCAAAGAGAATCCAGTCCAAGCGAAGATGCAGAAACCGATTCAGAATCCAATCTAGAAGAAGAAAACGATACGGACTTAACCATTTGGCAAAAAGTCAATGTTCCTGAAGATTTAGTGAAGCAAGGATTGGTAGCTGATGGCAGAACTACTGTCTGGTATAAGGCAGAATTTAGACTGAGTCATAAAATCAGAAATTCACTTTCTATTCGATTGGGTGAAATCAATGACCGTGATCGCGTCTATCTAAACGGAGAGCTAATCGGAAGCTCTGGAGATTGGGATTCGATCAAACCTCAAGCATATGATAAACAAAGAGTTTATGATATTCCCATTCATACAATACGACAGAATGAAACCAATATTTTATTGATTGAAGTTAAGGGCTATTTCCAAAATGAAATGGGGATCTATAGAGATAGACTTGAAATCGGACCAACTCGTTCTCTAGTTCGAAGCTTCTATTTTGAAAACACTTTTCAGATTCTTATACTCATGGTTTACTTAACTGTTGGTGCTTATTTTCTTTTATTCTTCATTCGTCGTCGTAACGATCGTGAAAATCTTTATTTTTCAATCTTCATATTTTCACTTTTAGTATATTCTGTACTGCGAACTCAATGGAAGTATGAATTTGCGATCGATTTCCATTCATTAAAGAGAATTCAATATTCTGCTCTTTGGTTGTTATTCCCCACTTTCTATTATTTCCTTAGACATTATTTTAAATTAAAAGTCAATACGTGGCTCAAATGGTGGGATAGATTTGCAATCGTTACAAATATCATCAATCTAGTTTGTATTTTTTATATTTACACAATTGATTCAACCGAGACTTGGGATTATATAAACAACACAATCATACAACCAACTTGGCTTGTTTACACTTTTGGTTCGTTGATTTTACTTGGGATTGAAATTCGACATAGCAATCGAGATGCGATGCTCATGTTAGGAAGCTTTTTTGTTTTGATTGTTTGCACCGTTTTAGATGTTCTAAGTGCTAGGGCAATGATCAACTTGCCAACAAGTTCCACCGCAACATTTGGTTTCATACTATTCGTTCTCAGCATGGCGTTGATACTTGCGAATAGATTTGTTCGGCTTCATGACGAAACAGAAAAACTTAACGTAGATTTAACGAATTTCAATGAAGCATCATCGAGATTTGTGCCATTCGAATTTCTCAATCTATTAGAGAAAAAAAGTATTCTAGATGTTAAATTAGGTGATCAGATTCAGAAGGATTTGACTGTATTGTTTTCTGATATTCGTGCATTTACAAATCTTTCCGAGACGATGACTCCCCAAGAAAATTTCCAATTTATAAATTCTTATTTGGGTCGAATGGGTCCGATTATCCGAAACCACAATGGATTCATTGATAAATACATTGGCGATGCTGTGATGGCGCTTTTTTCAGTAAGTGTTGAAGATGCAATTGATGCGAGCATCGCCATGCAAATAAAAGTAAGAGAACACAACATTGAAAGGATACAAAGAGGACATCAAGCAATCCAAATTGGAATTGGAATTCACAAAGGAGGACTCATGCTCGGTACGATTGGTGAATCTCAAAGAATGGAAGGAACTGTAATTTCTGATACAGTAAATCTTGCGTCAAGACTAGAGAGCTTAACAAAAATGTATGGAGCATCAATCCTTGTGAGTGAAGTCAGCATCAATTCCATTGATCAACAAAGTAATCTTTCGAATTATAAAAATAGGTTCGTTGATAAAGTCCGTGTGAAGGGCAAAACACAAGCGATTGCGATTTACGAATTCTATGGAGGCGATAGTGAAGATACCATCGAATCAAAAGAAAAATCCAAGAATGATTTTGGGCAGGCACTAGATCTTTATTATTCTAAAAAATTCAAAGAATCGAGTGATTTTTTTGCAAGAATATACGAATCGAATGGAGATCTTCTTGCCAAAATATATACGCAAAGATCAGAATTGAATTTAGCAAATGGAGTAGATGTAAATTGGGATGGTATCACAACTTTTGATACTAAATAATTTTTTTCCAATCTTTATCTAATCCTGTAAAAATAGGGAAATTACAACCGTGTCAGAACAAAGCTATAGTTATTCAAAAACACATCGTTCGATAGAAATTTTTTCCATTATTTCTTTTATCTTAATTATTCTTGGACTTGGGTATCATCTAGTTCAAGGATACAATTCATTCCATTCTAAGTCTGAACTTTTTGGACTTATACTTACTTTGGTAATTATATTCTCTTATATTTCTGCTGATTTTATTTCAGGACTGGTTCATTTTCTTGGCGATAGTTTTGGAACAGAAGAAACGCCAATTGTTGGTGCATCTTTCATAAAACCATTTCGTGATCATCATACGGATCCAGAAGGAATCACAAGGCATGATTTTATTGAGACGAATGGAAACAATTGTATTGTATCACTGCCTGTATTGATCGCTGTATATTTTTATCTTCCATATAAAACGGACGTTTTGTCCTACTTGTTGGCTTGGTTTATTCTTGCGTTAATGCTCGGGATTTTTATGACAAATCAGATTCATAAGTGGGCACATCTAAAGAATCCAGGCGTGGTTATTAAGTTTCTGCAAGACAGAAGTTTCATACTCAACCCTGACCATCATAAGATACATCACACTGCACCATTTGATCGCTACTTCTGCATAACTTGCGGCTGGTTGAATCCTTTTTTATATCGCATTCGTTTCTTCGAATTCATTCTATTGCTTTTTAAGAAAAATAAAAAAGCATATTGAAGATATAAAAATAGTTTTCGAATAAATATTTTATCTTCAATTTTAATAAATCAAAAATCGAAATTGCATGAGGAAATTGGTTGAATAATTTCCTTGCCTAGAGGCTGCTACTTACATTCCATGGAAGAGATATCATCTAGGAGATATTTTTGAAAACACTTGCAAAAGCCTTCCTTTTAATCCTATTCATTTTATTTATTATCGTATCAACCCATTTTCTAATGTTGTATTTGGATGAACTCAGAGCAGACGAAAGAAAAACATATCTCGACATCAAAGCACGAGAAATTGTTCAATCAATGTCAACTCGAGAAAAAATTGGACAGATAATACATATTACCATTCCAGAAAAGACTCTAGACTCAACGGCAAGAAAAGAAATTTTATCTCTTCGTCCAGGTGGAATTATTTTATTCGGTAAGAATTTAGGATCATCCGAAGAAGTTACCGCTCTCAATCAATCTCTCCAGAATCTTGCCAAATCGGAAAAAATGCCTCCATTATTGATTTCCACTGATCAAGAAGGAGGAAGAGTATTTCGTGCGCGAGATGGAGTCGCACAGTATCCCGGAGCGATGGCAGTCGGACAGACAAACAACGCAGAGTTAGGTTATGAAGTTGGATTTGTTACATCCTATGATCTAAACCAAATAGGAATCAATTTCTTGCTAGCTCCATCTCTTGATATAAACAACAATCCGAATAATCCAGTGATCAATACCCGAAGTTTTGGGTCTGATATCGATCGGGTAAATCTTGTTGCAGGTGCCTATGAAAGAGGAGCAAGAAAAGGTGGCGCAATACCTGTTATCAAGCATTTTCCTGGCCATGGCGATACAGATGTTGATAGCCATCTTGGACTTCCCGTCATACGTAAAACACTAGCAGAGTTAGAAGAATTAGAACTCATACCTTTTCAGAATTCGATACATTCAGGTGCACCTGTTGTAATGACTGCTCATATTTTGTTTCCTAATATTGATGATAAATATCCAGCCACTTTATCGAAAAAAATACTAACAGATATTTTACGAGAACGATTGGGGTTTGATGGAGTGATTATTACTGATGCGATGGAGATGCATGCCATTTCGAAGAACTACGATAAGGATCGACCAGGTGTAAAGGCTCTGCTTGCCGGTGTTGATATTCTGCTTCTAACTTCATGGGGAGATACGGCAACTTCCCTTTTTAATTCAATTCTCGATGCAGATAGCAAAGGAGAATTCACGGTCGATGGAAAGGATAGACTTGAAGAAGCCGTTTACAGACAGATTCGATTGAAATTAGAGTATGGAATATACACTGATAACCATTTCACTCCTGAAATTGAAAATGAGAATCTCGCCAATTTTATGTTAGAGCAAAAAAAGAAAAGGGATGATGATTACAATCTGATCAAAAAAGATAAAGATCATGTCTTCAATCTTACAAAGAAAACGATTCGTTCTTATCCAAATCCATATCAAGCCGATCCAAATCTGACAGTTTCCAATACAAAGGCTTTTCTTACAATTGGAAAGAACCAATCTAATTGGAAGCAACGTCAAGGAAAGATTTTGCCAATGAAATCACTTTCGAGTGAATTGAAAAAATCAGAAAGTAAATTTATTTTACTAGATGCAGTGTCGGAATCTGAACTAAAAGTGATAGATACACTTGCATCCAATTATCCAGACAAACAATTTATTGTTCTGTTCCCAGCAAGCCCTTTTGTCGTTCTTCCCAAGCGAGATAATGTGAACATTTTGTTTTCTTTCTCACTCACTGATGAATCATACAAAGCTTTGATTGAATGTATTTTCTCACAAGAAATGATCCCTAAGATGGATTTGGTTCTCAAATAAAAGTCAAACCTGATATATAGAGTCTAATTGGTATGGGTTTCTTCTCAATTTTCAAAGACTTCTCGATTGGAGATCTAGGTGACTGGAATCCTCAAGACAGTCTTGTCAGAGAAGATTCCTACGATCCAAACACTCTTTTTCAAACCCTAATAGAAGATAAAGTATGGCAACTTATGGATTGGTCCGGTATCTTTGTTGCTCTAGAAAAGAAAGGCTATGCTGATGGGAAGCTGGTTCTAGAATTTTCTGAACCAACAAACCAAATCATACAAGTTTTCTGGAAGGAAGAAAATCTCATTACAATTCGTATGCATGTAAGAGAATTTGATTTCACAACCTATGGTAAAAAAATAAAAGAAAATGTATTATCAGTGGATTGGATACAAACTAGACATCCATGCAAAATAAAATCCGAGAATCAACTCTATCCCGGACAAGATGTTCCAGGTCTCGGCCTCTTTGAAGAAATTGTAAATTTTATTGGTTATATCACTTTATCTATTCGTGTAAAAGCAGCATGGAATCGTCCTGAATTCTTTCATGATGCAGTTCTCTTTCACAAAAAATTTCGCTTTCCAGATCCAAAAATGGAAGCCAAATACCGATGTCTAATTCGTGATCTTAAATATCTGGGAATGCTCGGACTTTCTACTGCCATTCATTCACATAAAATCAAAAACGGAAAAGGTGATATCTACAAATGGAATGCACCTGAGATGATCCATATCCAAGATACTGCCCTACAAGATTTGATTTTTAACCATCACTACCATGCGGAAGTAGAACGCTGTATGCGAAAATATCGCTTCTCTATTTAAACTTCAATGCATGAATTATTTAACGAATGAATTCATTCATTCATTCATTTTAATAAATGATCAATCTGTTGAATAGAATCATTCATCCCTTCAAAATCAGAATTCAATATTTCTTTTCTATCTAGAATATTCTTGATTATCATCTCAAAATTTCTAGCCCAATCTCCAATTTCCGGAAATCCAAAGGACGACCCTGATCCTGCAAGGTTGTGAATATGAGTATAGATCTCTTGCAAAAGATCTGCATTATGTGAATCAATATTTCTATATTCTAATATTTGATCATACAGCTTTCGGATTTCTGCCATTTTATCGGGCAATGCTTTCGCATAATCCTCTTTCATTTTTTGGAATTTAGCTAATGTTGACGGTTTCATTGCTTTATTATTTTTTGTTCCAAATTTCTTCAATCTCAGATGCAAGCTTCATAGGATCAAAAGGTTTCGTGATAACTGCTATGGCACCTAGATTTAAAAAATGTTGTATTTCATTTGATTGAACTTTTGCAGTGATAAAAATGACCGGAGTATTTGCGAATTCCTTTAGCGTTCGAATTCTTTCTAACGTCGTTGGTCCGTCCATTTCTGGCATCATCACATCCAATAGAATTAGATCAGGTACAAATTGTTCGATTGACTCCAAAGCTTCCTTTCCAGAAGAGCATACTTTCAATTCGTAACCACCTACATCTTCGAGAGCCATTGATCCGATCATTTGGATATCTAAATCATCTTCAACATATAAGATTTTTGTTAATTTTTCAACTGGCATAGTATTTAAGTATCCTTTCATGATATTGCAATGTATTTCACTTAGTTTCTATTGGTAGTTCAATTCTAAAAATTGAACCGCATTCTTCTCTTGGAATATAGCTCAGATTACCACCCATAGCATCAATCATAGTTTTGCTAATGCTAAGACCTAGCCCGGTTCCATCGGTTTTTCTTGTGTTGGATGCATCGATCTGCGAGAAACGTTGAAATAGTTTATTGCGAAAATTCTCAGGAATTCCAGAACCCTCATCGATCACTGAGATCAATAGTCGGCTCACCCTCTTCTCTAAGCGCAGAGTTACAGTACTTCCGGCTGGAGAGAATTTGCATGCATTGGATAATAGGTTTGTGATCACTTGATTGATCCGTTTTTCGTCGATAAATATATGAATATCTTCGGTTAATAGATTTTCGTATTGGATTTTCACATCGAATCTATTAGCATAAGGATTGATAGATTCTATATTTATAGAAAGTATTTCAGAAATCGATTTTGGCTCGCAATGAAAATCCATTCTACCTGATTCCAATTTTTCAAAATCCAAAATATCGTTTATCAAGGAAAGCAGCCGATCAGAGTTCTTTTTTGCGACGTTTATAAGGTTTTGAACTTTGGATGGCAATTCACCAGCAACTCCACCAATCAATAATCCTAAAGCACCGTTGATAGATGTTAGTGGAGTTCTGAGTTCATGACTGACTGTTGAGATAAATTCGGCTTTCATAATTTCAATTTTTCTCTGCTCGGTGATGTCCTTAGCTATTCCAAGATAGCCAGTTGATGTTCCTTCTGAGTCTCTAAGGCAAGAAATTGATAAATTAACAGGAATTCTATTTCCATTTTTGCATATATAACTCCAATTCCTTTCCTCAGCAAAACCCATTTCCGCTCTCAATGTGAAGGTTCGAAGACCAGGCTCAATATCTGTACCAAATTCTTTATTGAGTTGATCCGTTACCTGAGTGACTTCATTGATGTCATGAAAAAGCATTGGAGTCTGTAGCCCAACCATTTCTGATCTTTTATAACCTAACATTTTCTCTGCTCCACGATTGAAGTCTAATATGATTCCATCCAATCCGATTGTAATCAATGAATATTCAGTGCTATCGAATATTGCTGATTTTAGATCTAATAGTGAAGCAATCGCTCGAGAATTTTTTTCTTCTTCTACTATGGATTTTTTTAAAGTTTTTTGAATACGGCTCAACTCCTTTACCTTTTTTCGCAATTCCAATTGTGCCATTACTTGACGAGCGAGACCAAGCATTGAATCAATCTGATCCTTATTTATATTGTTTGGTTTGTGGTCGATCAAACAAAGTGAACCCAATGCATTGCCTTTGGGTGTAATCAAAGGAAATCCAGCATAAAATCTTACAAAAGGATCGCCCGTGACGATTGGATTGTCCGAGAAGCGCTCGTCTAACAATGAATTTGGTACGATCAATGGTTCGTTTGGCTTGAGAATGGAATGCGCACAAAATGAAACATCTCTCGATGTCTCGGTTGCATCTAAACCGTAATGCGATTTGAACCATTGACGATCCTTATCAACCAGTGATACCAGACATATTGGCATACCTGTTAGTTTAGTTGCAATTTCTGTAATATCATCGAACTCTTGTTCAGGTTTACTATCTAAGATATCATAATCCAATAGCTCCTGCAATCTTTCCGATTCGTTGCCTGGAATTTCTGGTATTTTCATAAATGTTTACACAATGCAATGAATTCCATCATTGATTTGACGATCTTTGTTGAATGAATTGAATCGCATCTTCTTCGATTATGAAGAGCTGTTTTTCTACATCCCGAACCATCGGAAGCAAAGCGCTATAATTTCTACCACCAATCATCACAGGAATTCTTGGCTCGATTATTTTTAGAAGAGTTTCTATCACTCGAATCTGATCCTTATCTATGAATGGGATACTTTTAAAATTCAGTATAATGGTATCTTGTTTGCTTTGGAGTTGAAATAATTTGGAATAGAAATTTTTGAATTGAGTGATTGAATGATCACGAAGATTGCCAATGAATGTGAATATCACGTATCCAATGGATCGATCCATCTGCACAAGACTCACTCCAGATTTTTTTTCATGTTCTTGTTGGATAGAAAGACCACGCCATAACATGCTGATTTTTGCAATGAGTTTGTCTAGTTGAAATGGTTTAGCAATATAATCTGATATTCCAAGTCTTGCACATTCAAGCAAAGTATCCTTATCTCGCTTTACCGTTAGCATAATTACAGAAACTCGCCTCATCATTGCATCAGCTCGAATCAGCTTAAGGACATTTACACCATTGATTCCCGGTAAATTTATATCAAGAATGACAATATCATAGAAATATTTTTTTAATAAAGAGAGTCCTTCTTCACCAGTTGAGACAATAGTTGGATGAAGATCTAAATCTTCCACTGCGAGCTTCACAATACTCTGCATATTTGGATCGTCCTCAATAATTAATATCTCACCCATAAATTGCTTCCTGATCTCGAACTTAATAAACAGTTATAACATGATTTCAAATGTTGGCTAGATTTTTTTTGATTTACTTTACCTAGATTCTTTTCATAATTAGGGCATGAGTACAACATTCAAAGATAAAGTAGTCTGGATCACTGGTGCGTCTTCTGGTATTGGTGAGGCATTGGTTTTTGCATTTGCCGAAGAAGGAGCCAAGGTCATTCTATCTTCGCGCAAAAAAGAGGATCTGATTCGAGTTCAGAAAGAATCTAACCTTGATGATTCACGATCTTTGATTTTGCCTTTGGATTTGGAAAAGAATTCTTCATTCGATAAAGAAGCGGCAACCGCAATTAAGAAGATTGGTGTCATAGATATAATTATCCACAATGGTGGAATCAGCCAAAGGTCCCTTGTCGCAGACACCAAGCTCGAAGTCTATCGTCGCTTGAACGAGGTCAACTATATGGGGGCAGTTTCTCTCACACTATCCACCCTTCCCCATTTTCTTAAGCAAGGACACGGGCTGTATGTTGTTGTTACAAGTATTGTTGGCAAAATTGGAACCCCACTTCGATCTGGATACAGCGCATCCAAGCATGCATTGCATGGATTTTTCGATTCTTTGCGTGCAGAGTGTTCTGATTCAGGACTTTCTGTACTCATGGTATGCCCAGGATTTATAAAAACCAAAGTTTCTATCAATGCCTTAGTTGGATCCGGCAAAAACCAAGGCAAGATGGACGATGCACAAGCTAAAGGAATGGATCCAAGAGAATGCGCCAAGCAAATCCTCGACGGAATTCGATCCAAAAAAGAGGAAATCATGGTTTCTGGGATTCGGGAAAAGGCTGCAGTCTATGCGAAGAGATTTTTCCCAGGAATTCTCTCCAAGATGATCAAAAATGCTAAAGTGACATAACTTTTTTTCCGACAGCAAATAAAAATACTTGTACAAAAACAGGATAAAACCGAAATAAGAGACATAACTTTTTCGGAGAGGCGGAACTATGCCTGAATTTCTACAAAAAATCCTAGACCAAGCAAAGGAACTATTCCAAAAGCTGGATACAACTAAGAAAGCTATCTTAGGTGGTGTAGTTGCTGTCGTCATCATTGCTGTAGTTGTCCTTGCAAATGTCAGCTCACAGAGAAACCGAATCACTCTTTTTAAAGACTTAGCTGCAAAAGATTTCTCCGAAGTAACAAAAAAGTTGGATGCTCTCGGCTATTCCTATTCGAGTAGCGACACAAGTATGATCTCTGTTGATCCTGATCAGAGACAAGAGATCATCACCAAACTTGCTCAAGAGAATTTGATTCCTGCCGGAGTTCAAGGCTGGGAACTTTTCGACGTTGAGAAATTCACCGAGACACAATTCGATAAAGATATAAAAAAATTCCGAGCGCTCAAAGGGGCAATCGAGAAATCACTCATGACTCTCAGGCCTATCGAGAAAGCTTTTGTGAACATTGCCATACCGGAAGCAGAACTTTTTGAATCTACTTCAAGCCCTGTAAAAGCATCTGTAATCATTCATCTCATTCCTGGAGTGGACAGTCTGTCCAAAAAAGAAATCAAAGGTATTGTGAATTTGGTTTCTCGTGCTGTGCCAAAATTGTTACCAGAAAATGTTAGCGTTGCAAATGCAGATGGAAGAATCATCAGTGATTTCGAAGAAGATCTAGAAACCGAACGATTGGAACTCAGAATTGTTCAAGAAAAATTAAGAATTGAAGAAGAACAACGAATCAAGCGCTTAATCGATATTCGTAATACTCTAAGATGGTTTCTTGGCGGAGAAGATAGAGTTGATATTACAAGATTCGAATATTTACTCAATTGGGATAAAGAACAATTCACCGAAAACGAAGTCTCTCCTGTAGTTGCTATCCCAGATAACCCTGATACTCCTTATTCAGAACTTGAACTCGTTGATGGATATTCACTAAAAGTATCATCTAAGGAAACCTCCGAATCGTTTAAAGGAAAAGGGTTCACTCCAGATGGACCAGCTGGTACAGAGCCAAATGTTCCACCAGGCTATAAAGATGTTGATTATCAAAAAGCTGAATACACCAAGGGTGAGAACATCAACAACTATGAATTCAATAAAAAAGTAAAAGAAGTCAAGAAACAACCTTGGAAGATCGAAAAACTCTCGTTATCCGTTGTAGTTGATGGACAATGGGAACGAAAAGAACGTGAAGATGGGCTAGGATACGAAAGAAAATATTTACCAGTATCAGACGATGATATGCGATTGGTTCGAAAAAACCTAGAAGCTGCTATTGGTTTCAATCGAGCTCGTGGTGATCAGATCTCAGTTATCACAATTCCGAAAGACAGATCCGAACAATTCCGTCTAGAAGACGAAGAGTTTGCAAGACAACGCGCAATACGACAGATGATCATTGCGTCTCTCATCATTCTTATTATCTTAATTATTGCGATTCTAATCTACAGAGCGATCAAGAAAGAAATTGCGAGAAGAAGAAGATTGCGTGAAGAAGAACTTGCTGCTCAACAACAAATGATGCGTGAAGCAGCCCTTCGAGTAATGGATGAAGGGGGAGCTGAAGTCGAGCTCTCTCTTGATGAGAAGTTAAGGCGTGAATTGCTAGAGAATGCGATCAACCTTGCGAAAGAGAAGCCAGAAGATGTTGCACAGCTTCTACGCACTTGGCTCTCGGAGGAAGAGGCTAACTAGTGAACACAGCGATTGGTCACAATAAAGCTGCTCTCATCTATAGAATATTAGGTGAGAGTCTTCCCATGGAAGTCTTCAATCACTTCTCGTCCGATGAGATCGAGAAACTTTTGTCCAAACTTGACCAGACGAAAATTCCAGGTAAAAAGGAAGAAGCATCCGTTCTCAGAGAATTCAATACACGCCTCAAAAATAGTTTGAATTCCCAAATTCATTCACCTAATAAGCAAGACACTACATCTTATTCTAAGAATTCAATAATTGCAACCGCACCACAGCAAGCGTATTCTCATGCAGATTCCGATGATTCGCGTGCGGACATTTGGAACGCTGAAGAAGAAAGAATCATTCGTGAAATTCAATCCATCATAGAAGAAGAAAATTCAAGCAATACAAACTCTCTTGAAATTCTTGTTGATCTAAGTCCTGAAGAACTCTCCAAACTTATTTTGGATGAGAGTCCAGTTATCATAGCTCAGGTGTTGTATTTTTGTCCGCAAGAAACAGCCTCAAGACTTATGAATGGATTGCCTCAGGAATTTCGTCGTCAAGTATTTGAAGAGTTTGGTAATCTAGATTTTGACAATGTAAGCTTAAAAGATGATCTGGAACGACTTCTTCGATTCAAACACAGTATGATCCAATCGAATGGATCGCCGAGAAAAGTAAAACAGAGACAAGGTCAGAAAGCAGCCGAGCTTTTAAGTATTCTAAATCCGAAAGAATCCAGAGAAATCTTATCGAAAATACAGAAAAAAAGGCCTCAATTTGCCGAAAATATTATAGAACATTACTATAGTTTCAATGACTTACTTCTATTGGGTAGAACAAGTTTGTCTCGCTTCTTTGAAGGTTTTCACTCCGTAGTTCTTGCAACTGCATTGAAGGGAGTTGAGAAAAGTCTCAAAGAAGAGATTTTAGCAAGTATCGAACCATGGATCGCCAAAGAGATTCGTCTTGAATCGGATTCCATTGGTGCAGTATCCCTTGCAGAAATCGAAGAGTCACATCGTGGGATTTTGGATAGACTTCGAGAAGAAATCGAAGAAGGTAGGGTGAAACTATGGAGATTCAGGTAAGACTACATGGCAAAACTCGTTTTCAAACCCATACAGATTGCAGACATAAAAGACGATGTTGAAATCAATCTTCCAGATAAGTACAAAAAGTACCATAGAGATGAAGACGCAGAAGAATTTGAAGTAGATCAAGAAGGAAACATAATTGAGCAGTACCAAGGTCCTTCTATCGAAGAGATTGAAGCTGAACTCAATCGATACCGTCAAGAGACCGAAGAACAAGTAAGACTTCTTCTTGATGATGCACGAAATAAATCCAAAGACATAGAAGACGAAGGGCGAAGCAAAGCCTTTCAGATGATCCAAGATTCCAAAGAGAAGATTAAACTCGAGGAAGACAGCGGTCGCGCCAAAGCCGAGCAAATTCTTGATCGAGCCAAAATGGAAGTCGAACGTATGATTAAGGAAGCCGAGATGAAGGTTGCCGAAATCGAACATGAAGCTTATCAGAAAGGATATGATGCAGGTCGAGAAGTTGGTTTCAAAAAAGGTCAAGGGGAAGTTCGACGTCTGATTGACCGCTTGGGAACCATTGTTGGTAAAGCTATTGATATTCGTGAAGAGATTCTTGCCGCATCAGAGAAGCAAATGGTGGAAATGATTCTCATCATAGCAAGAAAGGTAATCAAAGATGAGATCATTGAAAGGAAAGAAATTGTTCTAAATAATATCAGAGAAGCCTTGAAGCGAATCAAGGATCGTGATAGAGTGGACATTCGAGTGAATTTCCAAGATCTGGAACTCACGACCCAACATAAGGACGAACTTATTAAGCTAATGGAATCTCTGAGAAAAGTAAATATATACGAAGACTCTCGTGTTGACCGCGGTGGTGTTATTATCGAAACCGACGTTGGTGCAATTGATGCGAGAATTTCTACTCAGTTGAAGGAGATTGAAGAGGCTATAAGAAACGCTGAACCAATATGATAGGCTTTTCTTATAAACGATTCAACTCAATCCTTCTTTTCGCTATTGCTTTTAGTCTATTCTTAGTTGGAAATGATATCAAAGCAGAGTCATGTGGATCTTTGATTTATGATTTGAATTCCGATCTACATTTTTCTAATGCTTGGCAATTTAGAAAAGGGGATAATCTAGATTGGAAAGAACTTTCTGTTGAGGAAAGCTTCTGGGTCAGTCGCAACATTCCTGATTACGGAATCAGCAAGACAGAAAATATTTCCGGTTATCATTGGTATCGATGCAAGATCGTTCTAGCTGAAAATTTCATACAACCTAAGAAACCCTTAGGACTTCACCTAGGCAAAGTTAGAGATATAGATGAAACATATTTCAATGGTGTTCTGATTGGAAAGACTGGATCAATTGTGCCAAATATGGAACCTGATTTCCATAAAGAAAGAATCTATTCAATTCCATCCCAGCTCTGGCAAATGGGTGATAATGTAATTGCAATTAGAGTATATGCGTCTGGATATCAACAAGGCCTCAAATTAGTTCCGCATATTGGTGCGGAAGAAACTTTGATTCGCAAGCAATATTCATCAGAGAATCTAGCAATTGGTTTTGGATATTTATTTATATTGATGGGAATATATTTCCTTACTGGCGCCTTTATTCGAGGATTACGCGGTGAGAATATATTCTTCGGACTTTTCTCAATATCAATCGGACTGTATACATTGATAAGAACACAATATCGATATGAGTTTTTTACTTCATTCGTGAATTCTTATACATTTGAACTGATGATTCTTTATCCCCTACCCGCATTTTTTATCAATTTTCTCATATTCCATCTTGATGCAAAAAGAAATCTATTTGTGATTGCCTATGAAGTTTTTCTAGCTATTCTATGTTTGTCTGTCCCCTTCATCAAATCAACTTATGGATGGAATCTATCCATTTCACTATTCAATTATTCACTTCCTGTAGCGATGGGGATTAGTATTTTTTATATATCAAAAGACTTCAGACAGAATCTTCCCAAACTAAGATTCATCTTGATCGGACTTGTTGGATTGCTACCGACCATACTTATTGATTCACTAACAGCATTAGAAATTCTATCTTTAGATGGGACAATTTATTTTGGATTCTTTTTCTTTCTAGTTTTGATCTCAGTTCAGCTATCCGAAGAGATGGTCGCAAGCTTACAAAAATACATAGAGATGGAATCCGAATTGATCCGAATGGAGAAAATCAAAACAGGTTTTCTTCTGAATATTTCGAATGAATTCAAAACCGGAATCGAGAAAATTTCCACAGTTTTTGGAAAAATGAAAACATCATCTTCTCAGGCTAAATCAGATAAGAAATCTTGGGAAAGTCTTGATGCTCATCTTCACAACACAATTGCGATGATTGATGAGGCTGTATTGCTAAGAAAGCTCGAAAACAAAGAGTATTTCCCTGAACTTTCTACTTTTGAAATTACTACTTTAATTCAGCAATGTCTAGATTATACCGAGAAGCGCTTAGAACAGAAAAGAAAAACAACTCATATTTCTGTTCAACCCAAATCTGCAATGATTCAAAGCGATATGCATCTGATGACCGTTATAGCAAGAAACTTAATTGATAATGCTTATATTTATACGGACAAATCTGTTCGAGTTGATATTGAATTCCAGATTAGCCCAGGTAAATTTACTTTTTCTGTTTCTGATGAAGGATTGGGAATGAATCATTTTGAACAAGAAAATTTATTCAAAAAATTCATTCGAGGCCAAAAGAACGATTCTATACCAGGTGCAGGAATTGGGCTCACTCTAGTAAAAGCGGCAGTCGATTGCTTGAACGGAGAGATCCGAGTAAAATCCTCAGAGGGAATGGGTGCAATGTTTGTCGTGACGATTCCCCAAGGTAAATCATGAGAAATAATTTATTTATACCGATTCTTTTGGCAACTTTGATCGGTTGCGGAACCCAACATAAATTAGATGATAGTATTGATCTATCCGGAGAAGATTGGTCGCTCTCTCTTTCTGATAGATCGGAATATGCAACAATTGAAATCTCTCACAGTCAATGGGAAATTGTTAGCCTACCGAACAATCTCTACAAAGCAATGGACGACTCAGATGGCGCTATCTGGCTAAGAAAAACTTTTGATTACAATCTAGAAACATTTAAAGGAAATCCCGTCGTTTACCTTGGCAAAATATATGAAACTGACCAAGTCTTTATAAACGGAATTCTTGTTGGGGATAATGGTGGACGAAGTGTCAATTTCGGCCGCAACAGAATCTACCCTATTCCGACTGGACTACTTGTATCTGGGGAAAATCTAATTGCGATTAGACTATCATCTTCTCTTACGAGAGCTGCCGGAATACTGTCAGATCCAATATCTATATCCCCACTGGATCAAGCCTGGGAGAAAGAATGGCATACTGCTACTAAAGAATTCATTTATGTATCTTTTTTCTTTTTTATTAGTTTATTCTATTTATTGAATTATTTTCGCCTTCGGCAATCCAAGGAATATCTATCTTTCAGTATATTTGCAATTGTTTATTGTTTGTATGAATACTCAAGAAATGAGTTTAGATTTAATTTAATTGATAACTTTTTATTATTCAAATTCGTAGAATATGCTTCTTTATTTTTTATTCCCTACCTATTCATTAGATTTGTTGAAGATTTTTTAAAATTTCCAAGATTCAAATATTCGAAAGTTTACCTTTTACTATCTGCATCATTTGCTTTAATATTTGCAATCATTCAAAATCATAGCTTTTGGTTTGGATTTGTCGGATATTGGGATATTCACCTTCCTTTCGCTGTAAGTTATACGATATTTCTAACGTATAAAAGAATGAAAGAAAATGTGATTGGAGCCTATATCCATATGTTGGGCTTAATTTATATTTTCTATGCAATTCTCAAACAAATATTTATTGAACGTGGATTCTTGAATGTTGAATCTTCAGTTGAGAATTCTGTACTTTTCTACTTTTTCATTATGACCCTTGCGCTGCGGATGCAATTTCTTTTTGTCAAACGAAATATTCAGAACCGATATGATCAATTGCGTGAAGCAGATTCATTAAGAGAAAAAGTTTTCAGCCATATGGAATTGATGATTTCTAGTCCTCTCAAGACAATGAGTTCAATTTTTGCTGAAATACGTGACACAAAAGATTCTAAAGCAAAGAAAGAAAAAGTAAAAGAACTAGAAAATATTCAGTCCAGCTTACAGCCATTAATGGATGATATTATTGAACTTTCGAGATTGGAAGTGATGAATGAAGTTCCATTTAAAGCTTCAGTTCCTTTCGTAGATTTTATCAAGGAAGTGATTCCAGAAGATGCAATTACCTACTCTATAAAAGTAGATCCAGCTACTATGATAGAAAATAGTTTAGAGTTAATCAATTCTATAGTTATCCGGTTGATAGATTTTCCCGGGATTAGAGAATTCACACACAATGACTTAATCGTAACCCAAGACTTGAAAGGAAATATACATTTTCGATTCTTATTATTTCATTCTAATCCAAAGATTGCAATCCATCTCTATAATGAATTATCAGGGAAACATTTTTCTCATCTACAAGATGCTAACACTGTCAAGTGGCAGATCATAAGACAGATTGCGAGACTATTGCATGCAAAACTAGATACAAAAATTATCAAAAGAAAGTATCTAAGAATCGATCTTGAATTGAAAGCGATTCCTGCGATTTCGTCTGAGCTCGAAATGATTCAAGAAGGAATCGAGAAAGATAAATCGAGAAAACCAAAAAATCATTGGAAAGATGAACTTCGTATGATTCAAGAGAAACTATCGAGTCTTCTCAAGAAGCGGAAATAGATTATCAAATATTTGCAAATTATGCTGACCTTGATCGTAGTTTCCAGGTCGATTCAAAATAGCAACATTCCAACCAGCCTCTTCGGCAGCATAAGCCTCTTCTTTTATATCAGTAAGAAAAATAAATTCTGAATTATTGTTGTCCGTCTCCGATTTCGAAACTAGATCTTGTTTTATGAAATCATCATTGATACGTTTACGAATTGTAAGATAACTATTCTTATCTCGTTTGGCACCCACTTCCGTATCAAAATATCCGCTTATATACTGAGTTAAATCACCGAAAATTGAATATTGGAAGAATAAAATTTGAGCCTCAACGCTTCCCGATGAATATATATAGAATTTCCAATTTTTCTTGGAACATGCCTCAATTACCTTGGGAACATCTTCGAAAAGTTCAGCTTTGAGATCTCCAATCTCAAAACCTAGCTTCCAAATTCTTCCCTGGATAATCTTAAGAGGAGAAAACTTACGATCTATTCTCGTAAGAAATTGCAAATAGGCATTGATCTCTCTTGGATCGGAAGGATTTTCGATCTTTGGAAATTCACCATTGGAATAATCTCTTTCGTTTTCTAATAGTATTTCCTGGAGTAGCTCTGTCTCAATTGGATATTCACGCAAAAAACCCAATAGTCTTTCTGTCGAATAGGGAAATAAAACATTGTGTACAAAACTTATTGATCCAACAGTTCCTTCAATATCCAACAAACAAACATTAGGCATTCTTCAATTCCTCATGCATTGATTCTACATCTTTTTTGTAATTCATTCCAATGATAATCCAGAATAGGCTACACGGTATCCAGAAAAGAATCGAAATTGATAAAGCCAGAGCTCGATCTGTTGATATAGCAAGAATCATCGCTGACATTGCGGGACCGAGTCCTTTTCCAAGATCATCAGTCAAATTATACAGTGAAAATATCGCAGAACGTCGTTTCGGAACATTTACATTTATTAGAACAGCGCGCACATTTGCACCTGTAAGAGAGATGAGAAAACCAGCAAAAACATTCAGCAATATAAAGGGAAGCCCTGAATGAGCAAAGTCGTTTGCATACAATAAACCAATGCATGGGAAAATTCCTAGAAAAGTTGTAACTCCACAAAAAATCGGCTGGTATACTTTATTTTTATTGTAGAGCCATTGACCAATAATACCACCAAACAATAATCCTGCGAAAACACCAATTGCACTGAATGTTACGAGTCCGGCCGCCTCCAATTTTGTAAGCGAATACATATTCTCATAGAAGTCAGCTAAGAATACAAAGAACACTCCCCAGGGAACACAACCAGGAATTCCTTGTAAGAAAACTCCGAGATTCGTTTTATTTTTAAAAAGCAATGCAAAATCTGACCAAGAAATCAAATGGGAAAGTTCATCTAAGTTTCGATTCTCAAGTTCTTTTTCCATTCCACCACGCTTAGGCTCAGAACAAAAAATCATATAGATGAATGCAAAGAAGAAAGAAGGAATTGCAAGAACAATAAAGGAAGTTCTCCAACCATTGATCGGATCAGAATCTCCTAGAATTCCACCAACTAACTGCCCGACACCGACACCCAATCCCATGGAAATAGAAACAAATCCTGTAGCAATTGCTCTAGATTTATCAGTAAAATAATCACCAATCAATGAGAACAAAAGTGGAAATATTCCTCCCAATCCAAAACCACATAAGGTACGCAAAAGCAGAAATTCATTATAAGATGTTGCATAACCAGTCAATAGGCAAGGCACTTCACCCAAGATAACGGTTGCGATCAGTAGATGTTTTCTAGAATACTTCTGAGAAAGATATCCCATGCTAACAGAAACAGCGCCACCTAATATAAAAAAGAAGATGGGAACTACACCACCTAAGTACCAATCTATATCTGCTGGTTCTGTGAGACCGAGAGATGCACCAATATTTTTTAGATTGGGAGCAATCAAGTTCTGGTCTGCAAAGAGAAAAAAGCTCATTCCCATAAGCATCCAGAATGCAAGAATTCCTCTTGCACCGTGGCGACTTAACTCTTGCAATCCGATAAAGCGAAGTAAACTTTTATTCTCATCCATGCTTTTGATTTTTCCTTTTGATATATTCACCGATATAAGACAAGCTAAACAATAATGCAAGAAACCCTATGATAGCAACTAAGGAAGTGTCCCATTCAGGAATCAGATTGCCATTAACAACTTGCCTCGGACCATTCGTAAGTTTAGGTATAACGGGCGTTCCACCAATTAAACTAATTTTTGTTTTCTTTGTACCATTTTCATATTTGACCATGAATGCATTCAAGCCTTCTGGAATATCGTCTTTTAGAATTTGCGGATTCGAATCGGATGAGAATTCCAATTTCATATCCAATGGTTTAGCAAATATAGGTTTCTCATTGGATGGTTCTTCAAATAAAATCCCGTCTTCAAATGTTACATCCTGTCCAGATTCGGCTGGAATCCTATAACTGATTTGAATATCCGTGCTTCCGGGAAGTACGGAACGTTCGAGAAGACGAATTCCATTCCCCTGGTCTTTGAATTCCAATGGTATTGCCATCTGTGATTGACCTTGTGTCCATGAACCCATAATTCCTGTAGCTTCCTGTGGAATAAAAACTTCTAGTCCAGAAGATTGATAAGACCTCGGAGGATTGCTATTGTTCTGAATAAGATAAATCTTAAAAACTTGTATCGAATCCTTTTCCCGAACGATTTGAAGAAGTGAACGAGTTTTCAATATTTTGATATCCGTGCTCGACTCGTAGACTTCGATTTCTTGGATTTTACTTCTCATTGCAGGAACAGGAGGAACCATTTTATTGTAATTGGCTCCCTTATAAGTTGCTTGAATCAAAACAGGTGAACCATCGGGAACATCCAATCCTTGGATCGTAAAATTTCCTGTCTGGGCACCCATCTCACGAATGGGAACCATCCCGTCCCTCAGAAGGATTACTTTGATTTTGTCTACACTACCGATTCCACCGTTGGTTCCGTTTTTGATTTGGACTTTTAAGTCAATGGAATAAACATTCATGCAAAAAACAAAAAATGTAAAAAGAATTAACAAACTGCGATAGAAATGCATATATAACAATATCCTTAGGCAATTTAAGTTGGGTCAATCCCAAGAATGCCAAAAACAATTTGACAGTTTCTTTTTTTTCTCCATGCTGGAGATATCCGACATAATACTATGAACTCTCCAGAATCGATAACTCACCATTCATCCAAAGAAGAACGCGACTATTTATTGGAATACCAGTCAATTGATATATCCAATATTCAGAAAATTGATATTCTTGGTATCCAATTCGATAATGCAACAATGGATGAAGCTATTGCAAAGATTGCATATTGGATTGATAAAAAAGATCGATTTCACCATGTACTTTTTATGGATCCTCCGCGACTTATGAAGTTGCGCAGTGGAAAGAAATTGCATCGAATCACAAGCAAAGCAGATATGATTTTGGCAGAAGGTGCAGGTCTTGGTTGGGCTTCCAATGGACAACTCAAAGCAAGAATTCCTGTAATCGCACTGCTTATGGATCTAGTGAGACTAGCTGAACTAAAAGGTTACACTATTTTCATGTTAGGTGCAAAAGAGGAAGTGATTGAGAGGGTATTTTTTAATCTTACTAGGCATTTTCCAAAGCTAAGAATTGTAGGAAGACATGCAGGTCATATGAATCGCCATAGAGAACTTATGGTTAAGGAAGCGATTCGCAAAACTAGTCCTAATATTATACTTTTTGCAAATGATTTTCCTGAGCAAGAAATATGGATTGAAAACAATACCGGCTTCTTCGGGAACTCAGTTGTGATTGGAGTAAGCGGAGCTTTTGATATCCTATCTGGAAAAGATCGCAAAGCACCTGATTTCTTCAAATTAAAAGGCTATACTTGGCTATGGAGAATCATAGCGAGACCCTACAGGATCTTTCGTATGTTCCGAATTGCTCAGTTCATAATTTTTGTATTGATTAGCAAGATTCTAAAGAAAAAATCTAATTCTAATTGATTCGAAATTTATAATCTTATAATCTATTGTGGTTTGATTAAGCTTGCTATTGAGTCAAGAGTTGGGCTCAGCCAATCTT
Organism: Leptospira sp. GIMC2001; assembly: GCF_028462125.1. Taxonomy (NCBI): domain Bacteria; kingdom Pseudomonadati; phylum Spirochaetota; class Leptospiria; order Leptospirales; family Leptospiraceae; genus Leptospira; species Leptospira sp. GIMC2001. Next base: position 2,857,477 of record NZ_CP115468.1, read on the forward strand.
CAAGAAGAGGAAGCTGCCCTAAACGCTCTTTCTTCATAAGTAGATCTTTATTCGAATTAGCAATCTCGCTAACTAGCTCTATCTTTCTTGCTGTTTCAATAGCTTTCCAGTAATAATTGAGAGATTGAACCATATCACCTTTTCTCTCATAGACTGCTCCGATATTATTGTATACCGCAACTAAAGTCTGGAAAATCTCCTGGTGATCTTGGTCATCTTCGACGATTGCCTTAATCATTGCTTCTTTTGCTTCATATTCTTCAGCAACTTTCAAATAATTCGATAAAGCAGAATTCAACTGCCCAGTATAATAAGAAGCATTACCCATTCCCAGAATCAAAGTTGTATTGAAATAGATATCTTCCTCACCTAATTCCGACCATTTATTAATTGCGGATGGAAAATTACCTAACATATAATCAATCCAGCCTTCATAATAGATCATATTCCGAATTGCTCTCTCATCTTTGAGAGCATGCGGATTCATCTGTGCTTTGCTAAAAAATTCCGAAGCAGTATAAAGTCCTCTTCTGCGATCCAATTCCCGTTCTGGAATTGCAACCAGTGCTCGGTTTGGATAGATCTTTCTTCCAGGAAATTCACGTATAACATCATTTTCCAATATACCTGAGGATAGAAGATAGATGATTTTTCCACGATTGTAATAGATTTTGCCTGGATCGCCATCAACCAAAGTCTCGTCTTCGTCCCGTCTGCCGTAGTTGTCACGAAATTCTAAGTATCTTTTGTCCGCATTTTTAAGTAGGTCTTCTGCTTCGTTGTAGTCCGCAACACGAATAAAATATTCACCCATTCGCATAACAGCTGGATAATGGCTTGGATCATATGATGCAGCAAGCTCAAATTGTTTCATTGCTCGAAGAGTTTCATTTTTCTTAAGAAAGAATCTACCTCTTTGGTAGTAGCCTTCCGCATATTTATTACCGGATATAGTAATTCCGTCGACTTTCTCTTCTTTGTTAAAAATAGTATTCAACAAAGATTCTGCATTGTCATCAATATCTAATCCTGATACTTGATCTTCTGGGTTCACATTGTAGCGAATACGAGTTTCTTCCGGATCAAGATCAATATAAAAAGAAGCAAGCTTACTTAAAATATATAGAGAAAGATCTTCTTCCATATCCAATTGATTCTTGACAATACGATGATGATTGAGTACGAACTGCGGATTTCTATCTCTTCTCCAGATTTCAATAAACGAACTCAGCAAGCCACCATGACCGATTGGATCTTTAGGATAGATTTCTATAATTTTATTATATTCTGATGCAGCTTTTGGAAATTCTTCTTGGTTATAGAATATCTTAGCGATCCCTGCTCGGGCATCGATGCTATCTGGCTTACCTGCATCAGTAAAGACCCTTTTGAAATATTCGATTGCCAAATCATCATTTTTGTATTGTTTGGAGCGATCCCCTTCTCGAAAATCTCTTGCATGAAAAGAATGGAATCTTCCTAGATTCACATAGGTTTGTGGATCATGGATGTCCTCTTTTACTCGAGCAACAATGTATGCTCCCGCTTTTATCACTCGTCTCTTTTTGCGATCCTGTGATGTTAAGTTCACTACGGTTTCAGTATCCGCAATTCTACCTGCGATCTCAACACCTTCATCACTCCATCGTGAGTCCGGATGTATGGAAATATAAGGAACGTCTTTTCTCTGCGACCAATTGGTAAAACTAGGTTCCACTTTTCCAAATAGAACTTCGAAAGATTCATCATACCGCCCGGCTTTCATATATTCTACACCATAGGCATTTAGATAGTGAAGATTGTTTGGATTGATCTCTTCTCCTTTTGCAAAAAATTCTTTTGCATCTCGCATCAATCTCTTCTTTTCATTCTCATCTTTCTCGACTGCATACAAACGAATCGCCTGCAATCCTTCTTCATAGTGGCTTCCTGCACGACCTGGAATGATTACATATTTATATAAACTTACAAAACTCAGGACAAAAAGAATCGCAGCCGCTGAAGCAAAAATTGTATTTCTAAGTAATTTTCTTCTCTGAAGAGCACCTTCCCGAGTATACATCGGTTTGGTGGATATGATCGGAACTCCATCGGATGATAAGGCACGATTTGGATCAAATAGTGTTACCTCTTCACCCAAAATACCTGAGAGGTATTCTGCAATGTCATCTGGTTTTTGTTGGTGTTTTATGAGTTCTAATAATTCTTTCTGATGCTTTAGAGCTATGCGATTGTTGACAATAGAGTCAATAACTTGCCTTCGAAGTTTGGGCGGGTATTTGACAATCTCTCTTTGAATGATTGCTAGGTCTTCATCGGTAAGACCTTCATCAACTGAACCTTCTTCTTGGTCCATCAAACTGGACAATTCGTCCTCTAAAACACCTTCCGTATCACCGCCAAATGTTCCGATCTCATCAAGATCTGGAGGCATAAGGTCGTCCATTGGATCCATGGTCGATTCCAAATCTGGTTCCGACGAAGGCGAAGAAGTTGAAAGATCTACACCTAGATCACCAAAGGGATCTTCATTATCAATGGAAGTTTGATCGGGTGCGGACAAATTGTCCGTTCCCATATCTCCAAATGGATCGCTATCCGAATCGTCTGTATTTCCTAAATCTTGGGTAGATGCAGAATCTGAAGGGGAATCCATTCCACCAAAATCGCCGAAAGGGTCATCTCCCATTCCACCTGAATCAGCAGTAGCTCCAAGATCTCCGAACGGATCGTCCGTCGAAACTGAATCAGAAGATCCAATGTCTCCAAACGGATCATCATCCATACCAGTTGCTTGAGCTCCAGGAGACTCCATAGCACCAAAGTCAGAGAACGGATCATCACCTAATGAGTCCGCTGTGTCAGTTCCACCTAAATCACCAAATGGATCGTCCGTATTATCAGCAGTTGCAGTTCCAGTATCCGCAAAAGGATCTTCCGCTGAATCAAAACCAAAATCATCTCCACCACTTTCAGCAGGACTCGTTGGTTCTGCGCCTAGATCAGCAAAAGGATCGTCAGCAAGTTGTGGCTCCGATATATCCTCAGTTTCTTCTTTGGGTGTTGCTTCTGGTTGTCCTAAATCTCCAAAAATATCATCATCTGAATCTTTTGTTCCTGATTCTGAACTATCCAGATCATTGCCGAAATCATTTGAACCAAAATCGTCTGCACCGAAATCATTGCCTAATCCGATATCGTCAGAAGGAACCGCTTCGGCAACATCGTCCATTCCAGCAAAATCATCATCCGCTTCTGGACTTGGCTCAGCTCCAAAATCCACGCCCATATCACTAAATGGATCATCATCGGCAGGCTTTTCTGCAAAGTCGTCCAATCCATCGGTTGCACTAGGAGTGGCTTCAGCTTTAGGCTCAGCAAGTAAGTCATCTAAATCTATATCATCGTCGTCGAATGTTTTAAAACTAGGAGGGGCTGGATCATTTGCGCTATCACCGAACAAATCGTCCATGGGGTCTGCAGTGGACGCTGATCCTGAATCTTCATCTGCCCATACATCACTCGCTGGAGTCTCAGAATCATCATCGAAACTTCCAGAATCCGTAGGCTCATCAGAAAATTGCACAGGTTCAGCGTAACCCATTTTCTGACGAAAGACTTTCGCCATTGGGTTTAGATCTTCTGAGCTTAGGGGATTCTTGTTTAGAGGTTCAAGAATACCTTGTAAGATATTGAGATCTTCGTCTGTAAGATTATCCTTAGGTTCGGCCATACCAGGTTAAATAAATTATCGGTTTCTCATCAAAAAATAAGTAGATAATTTCGATTATGTCTAATTCATATTTTTTTTTCATCCTTTATTTGAAATACTACGAAATTAATAAGGTAAATGTTTTCCAAATCCAAAATCGCAATAATATTTCTTTCCCTTTTCCTCCTATCCTGGGGAGCTCTTTTCTCCGAAGAAACCCTAGATTGGATTGGTGGCTATTCCTCTGACGATATGGAGGATTCACAAGCAACTGACTCCACAGAAGAAAACAAAATGTACTACCAGTGGCAAATTGATAGTTTAAAGAAAGCTGTCTCTCCAAGATATATCAGAATGCTGGAAATCCAAAAATATGCAGAATCAGGAAATCTACTGAACCGAGGAGTCCTCTTTACATATAGTGGACAAAAGAACAAAGCAGTGTTAGTATGTGGAAATTTTTTAAATTGGAAATGTAAACCACTTCAAAAAAATCGATTCGGTGTCTTCTATTCATTGATTCCGACAGATTCCATAGATGAAAAGTATGAAACTTTGCGGACTTATGAATATAAATTTAAGGTGGATGGATTGTATGAAGCAGATCCAGAAAATCCTGAGTTCAAGCCCGATGGAAGCGGTTCACTCGTATCAACTTTCTATTTGGAGAGAATAGACAGAGATAAATTTGCTCATTCAAAAGTCTTAGATGATTCAGATATAGAAGAACCACATTTGCGAACTGTATTGTTTAGCATCTATTTACCAGATAAGGAAACTATTTCCGTTACAGGAACATTCAATAATTGGAATTATGAAGCTGACTATCTAAAGAAAAAGCCAGATGGAAGTTTTGAGCTTAAGAAAAAATTACTTCCTGGAACCTATCATTATCAATTCATTGCTGATGGTGATGTGGTGATAGATCTTTACAATCCGAACGTTAAAGTAAGAGAGCCATACGAAGAATTGGTAAGTGAGTTGATTGTTCAAGAAAGAAGTTATGCTCTTGAGAGAAAAAAATAGATCAATCGTCAGAATCTGAATTCGAATCCGATTTACCAAAGATCGAATCTTTAGTAAAAGAAAAAATACTTCTTATTCCGGATACTGCATTATCAACATAATCAGAAACAGCTGATCCGGCAATCCCTCCAACCGCTGCCCCAGCAGGTCCCGCAAGAAATATCGATCCAGCAAAAACTGCGCCAAGCCAAACTGGATCAATGAACGGTAAGTTTTCTCCGAATTTTCCCATATAAATAATCGGGAGCTTAATTGCTTTACCAGCGACCCCACCTAACGATACTGTGATCCTAAAATAAATCTTTTTATCTAAGCCAACTCTTCCAGATCCTACTGCATCTAGTCCGACTCCCTTCATCTTCATAGAATCGATATAAACGATTTCTTTTTTGTATCGAAATTCTCCAATGATTGATTCATAGGCTGTACTTTTGCCTTTGGGCCCAGTAAAATTAATCAATTTACCTATGCTTGCAATGGGTCTAAGAAAGTTTAAATAGTCAATCAAAGCCCCATTATTCAATTGATAATTCCCTTTCATATCAATGTTTTTTGCAAAGTCCTCAATACTATATCCGTTAGTTTTCCATTCCAACTCGGAAGATAAAAAACCAGTTAAATACTTTCTGGTTTGAATCTTCTCAATCAATTCTTTAACATCCATATCTAGAACTTTACCTTTGAACGCTATTGCATTGTTCTTCTCATTGAAAAAGACCTCTGCATCACCAAAAATAAATCCTTTAAAAATTTTCATCTGAATATCGCGAATATATGCTTTTCTATTTCTATAAATTATTTTGGTATTCGCATATTCAAATTGCTGAGAAAATAAATTCGCATTTCTTAACTTAAGATCAAGAGTAACCGTTACCCGTTTATCATAATCTGTATCGGGGAGATCTCTTAATAACGGAGATTTATCAAGATTAGGAAAAAGCCATAAATTAACAATTTTCATCACGGAATCTAGATGAATATAATCCGCATCTGCTTTGAAATAGATTACTGGACGCGAATCAAAGCCAACACTACCATAACCCCGCGCTTTGATTTTGCCTGCCCATTCCAATTCAATATCATCAAATAATAATTTTTGATCCTTATAAGAGTAGCTAATCCATGTGCTTCCACGAATATCTCCAAAACTCTTACCAGATTTGCCAATAAACCCTTCTATGATTGCTTGCGTTAGATGTATTCGAACAAGATCACTATCATTCTTAGCAACTTTGACTAGACCAGATATCTTGGTATCCTTGAAGTCTGCTTGGGGAAAGATTACCAAAATATCTTCAGCCAAAGAAACATTGAATTCTTTCAAAACAATATCACAATTCATTCTCAAAGATTCATAGCTGATCTCATCTCCTGAAAAATATAATTGCGAATAAAATTCAATTTTGTGATTATTTAATTTTCCATAAAAATTGATATCTAAACTATTTGTGAATTTGGAAACTTTGAAATTATTCTTCCAAATATAAATTTTATAATTCTTAGAATAGAAATCATCCTGAAAATTCAAATGAATATTGTTCAGTTTAATTGATTCAGGGATTAAACTGAAGAGTTCGTTAGCAGTAAGTGAACTTTCTTCATCTATATTCTGCCCCAAAAATTGATCCAGGACGTCGAACCCACCATCTTTATTTCGTACGATGTTGATTGTTCCAGATTCAATATCTAAGTTTCTGATTTCAATTTGTCCCAAGATGAGCTGCAAAATTGAGAGCTCGACTAATACAGATTTGATACTTGCGACTTCTAGATCATTATCGTAGATAGTTAGATAATCGACCTGTAAACCTGGATAAGGAAACATTACCAACTCGGAATATATAAACTCTATTCTGAAATCAGTTTTGTTTTTGATCTCAGATATAAGATACTTTTTATACGTTTCATGATCTATATAATTGAATAAAAAAATTGAAATGATAAGAAAAATCAAAAAGAAATATGAAATTACAAAGAATACATTTCTGATCAGACGCATAGTCCAGTGAGAATTGTATTTGAAAAAATGAATAATCAAATTGTGACCTGTGATTAATGATTAACCTTCTGAAAAATGACAAGTTGCATAATGTCCATCTTTTCCTTGCACTATTGGAGGTTCTACATTTTTGCAAATTTCTACCGCTTTCGGGCAACGGGTATGGAAATGGCAACCTTTCGGTTTATGGAGTACTGAAGGTATCTCACCTTTTAGAACAATTCTTTCTTTTTGCCGATCTCTTATATCGAAGGCGGATGCAAACAATGCCTTAGTATATGGATGTTTGCAATTATTTATAATCTCTGATTTGGGTCCCCATTCAACTATTTTGCCTAGATACATAACTGCAATATCATCGGAGATATAGCGAATAATTCCTAGGTCGTGGGAAATAAAAAGATAGGACAATTGAAGATCTTTTCTGAGTTCAATCAATAAATTAATAACTTGAGCTTGAGTTGAAATGTCCAAGGCAGAAACTGCTTCATCACATATCAATAGTTCTGGATTCAGAATCAAAGAACGAGCAATAGCAATTCTCTGCCTCTGTCCACCGGAAAATTCATGAGGATATCTCTGCAATATATTAGTCGATAGATTCACTCTTTCTAATATATTCTTACAACGAAGATCAATTTCTGCTTTACTAAGATTCTTTTCGTGAACAGTTAATCCTTCGGAAATAATTTCTTCTATTGTCAGTCTAGGATTGAGCGAAGAGTAAGGGTCTTGAAATACAACCTGGATTTTTTTTCTAAACGGTAACCATTCTCTTTTTGATAGATTCGTAATTGAAGTAGATTGGAATTCGATAGATCCCGACTCAATGGAAACTAAACCAAGAACAGCTTTACCAAGTGTTGATTTGCCGCAGCCACTCTCTCCTACGAGTCCAAGTGTTCTACCCTTCTTCATAACCAGAGATACATCTTCGCAAGCGACAATTCTTTTCTTTCGAAAAGATAGACTTGATCCAGAAGTATAAACTACATTCAAATTAGTTAAACTAAGCATTATCACCGCCATAAAGAAAACAAGCAACTTTGGAGGATTCAATATTGCTTTGTTTTTCAAGATCAAATAATTTTGGTTTAGTTAACTTGCATTTGTCCATCACCTCACCACAACGATCAGAAAAATGACATCCGATTGGATAGTTATCTGGCGACGGAACTATTCCCGGAATTGGTGTCAGTTTATCACTGTCTTTTTTTATAGATGGATAAGCATTCAATAAAGCTTTTGTATAAGGATGTGATGGATGATCAATTACAGTATCTACGGAACCAATTTCTGCGATCTGACCCGCATACATAACCGCAATCCGATCGGCAATTCTTCCGACCATTGCAATATCATGGGAAATAAATAAAGCGGACAGATTGAACTCTTTCTTCATATCAAAAAGTAGTTCAATCAATTGAGCCTGAATCGTTACGTCAATTGCTGATGTAGGTTCATCTGCAATCAATAACTTTGGGTCACATACGAGAGCCATTGCAATACAGATTCGCTGTAACATCCCGCCACTCATTTGATTTGGATAGGAATTCATTCTCTCTTTAATATCCGTTATTCCAACTCGAGATAGTAGATATTCGGCCTTTTCAATTGCCATTTTTTTTGAACCCAAGCCATGAACTAAGTAACCTTCAATGATCTGATCTTTTATCTTATGCAACGGGTTTAATGCGCTAAACGGCTCTTGAAATATATATGCAATCTCAAGACCCCGAACATTTTGTAACTCTTTACCATCTAACTTCAATAAATCACGATTCCCGAATACAACTTCCCCTGATTTATAATCTGCTAATTGTTTGGGCAATAATTTTGTGAGTGATAGCGCTGTTAGAGATTTGCCACAGCCACTCTCACCAACCAATGACAAGAATTCACCCTTGAATAATTGAAAATTCAAATTCTGAAGTACAGGTAATCTGGTTCCATTGGTCTTCAGATCTAATGATAGGTTCTTTACATCTAATAGAACTTCAGATTTACTCATATTCAACCTTATCCTTAGCATCAAAAGCATCACGCAAGCCCTCACCGACAAAGGCAGTTAACATTATTGTTGCAAACAAAGCGAACGATGGAAAGGCGATAAGCCACCAAGCTGTGAGTCTTTCACGACCCTGACCAATCATTTCTCCCCAGGAAGGATTTGGTGCGGGTATTCCATATCCCAAGAAATCCAGAGCAGATAGAATTGAGATCGAAGAGATCAATGTAAATGGTAAAAAAGTTATTAACGGAGTAATTGCATTAGGTAATAAATGACGGAATAAAATCGTTGAAGTTGAGACACCAAGAGCACGGGCAGCGTCGATGAATTGAAGATTTCTTAAACGTAGAAATTCTCCTCTCATATAATAACTAAGTCCAATCCAACTCAATGCACCATAAGTTACAATCAGAACGGCAAACCCTTTTCCAAAAAAAGATCCCATGATGAGTATCAAATACAGAAACGGGATGCTCGACAATACTTCAATAATTCTCTGAACTGTGATATCTAATACTCCACCAAAATATCCTTGCACACCACCTATAATAACTGCGAGAAACATTTCTATAAAAACCAAAAGCAAACTAAATGTTAAGGCAATTCTAAATCCATAGAAAATTCTTGTGAAAGCATCGCGTCCGCGATCATCAGTCCCCAACCAATGTTTCCAATTCGGAGCATTCGGAGGCGATACATTATCTTCTAAACTTTCCAGGTTATCTTCGTTCACTCCGTACGGAATTGGAGGAAAAATCATAAAAGAAGACCCACTAACAAAGTCATCACGCAATTTGAGTTTTTTATAATTGGGAGCTGTCCGATTCACACCTCCAAAATCTGCCTCAGAATAAAATGAAACGATTGGAAAATAAATCGAGCCATCATAGTAAACAATCAATGGTTTGTTATTGGCAATGAGAGGTGCAAAGATCGATATCGCATAGGCGGACATCAATACCACGAGCGAGTAAAAAGCTCTTTTGTTGGATACAAATTTTGATAATCTTTTCTTAGTATTTGGATTCATAATTTTAAGTCTCAATCGAAATTGATTCTAGGATCAATCCACACATAACAAAAGTCAGATAGCATTTTGCCGAGCAATCCAATAAAAGATTGAACCAAAAGCAAGCCCATCATCAAATCTGTATCCCTTTCTTTTACCGCTTCAAAACTAAGTAGCCCCATACCATCAATATTGAAAACCAATTCTATAAAAAGCGATCCAGCAAAAATCAAGCTCAGGTTTCCACCGAATCCAGTAGCGATCGGTATGAGGGAATTTCGAAACGCATGACCAAACACTGCTTGCGAATATCCTACACCCTTTGAAATAGCAGTCCTTACATAGTCCTTAGAAATCTGTTCTAATAAGGAATTTTTCATAAGCAAAGTCAAAACAGCAAAAGATCCGGATACATAACATATCACAGGAAGAAACATATGTGCAGCTCTGTCTTTTATCTTACCCCAGAACCCTAAGTCTTCATAGAAATCGGAGACTTCATGCCCTAATGGGAAAAAAGAAAAAACTTCTCCAGAAGCAAACAAATAAAGTAGTAACATAGCCAATGCGAAAACTGGAATAGAATATGCAAAAAATATCAAAACACTTGAGCCAAGATCAAAACTTTCTCCATGCATCATAGCTTTTCTGATGCCAAGAGGAATACAGACTAAATAGGATAAGAAAAATCCAGACAATCCAAATATCAATGATACGGGCATTTTTTCGAAAATCAATTCTGATACTTCTTTTGAATGTAGTCTAGACTCACCTAAATTGAATACAGCGATGTCTTGTAGCCAATAGAAATAAGCAACATAGAAAGGTTTATCTAGATGCAACCGCTTGCGAATCAAGTCAACTTCTTCCTGGGAAATATGTTTCGTACTTGCACCAGAGAGATTCGCAGCACCTTTAATTTTTGCTATTTCTAAATCTAAAGGTCCACCTGGTGCAAAATTAGATAGTAGATATACAAGGAAAGTGATTCCTAATAGTGTTGGAAAAATTAATAAAAATCTTTTTATAAAATAGCGACCCATTTATTTCTTTCCGTATCCCTTTAGCTCAAGATATCCTTGCCCATTTACAATTCGACCATTTCTAGTTCCGGTCGCAGTAACAGCTCCTTCCCAATAAGCAAGTCCCGTTGTTTTCCTTCCATCAAATTCTTGATTCTTGAAATATGGCTTAATTATTATATCCAACTTTTCTGTAATACTAGTCAACCTCCATTCCATAGGATAGACATTTCCAGTAACAGGACTTTTCCAAATTAGTTCCATGTTAGGTACCAATTGTAAATCTTGAATTCCATTTCTATCTAGATTTGGTTCAAAAGTCTTTGTAGTTTGATTCCATTTTGTTGAACCAAATGTCTCAGCTTCAGCATTTTGATTTGCTTTGAAACGAAAAGCCATCCAATCAGAACCATCATCTAAACTTAGCCCAACCCAATCCCAGGAATTATTAGATTCGTTGAAATCGCCTTGAGACCATTCGTGATCCATCCAAGTATAACCTGACAAAACCTCTTGCTTACTTCCATTCAGTGTGACAGTTCCCGAAGTTTTGAGGCGAGTCATACTGTAGTATTTCGAAAAAAACTTGGGACTTAGATTGGATTTTTTGGAGATTCCATTGACTCCATGAATGAACAGATTGTCCTTCTCCCCGCTTAAATTGAGATCAATACCGATCTCTTGGTTGAATCTGGGATTAGCAAATATGCGAAATTTTGAATCTCCTAATATTTCCATTCTAAAATCATGTACTTTTAAAACTTTGTCAGAATATTCGGATAGTCCTCCGATTTTTCTTCCCATTACTTGTGATGTGTAATGCTTCCCATTGTTAATGTCAGAAATTGCAAAATGAACGGGGAAAATTTCCTTAACTAGTGATGGACTGCCAGAATTTAATTTATCATTAGAATTGAGCTGGTATCGAAAAAAACTCAACTCTACACCAACTTTTTGATCGTTCGGTAATTGCAAGATACTAACAAAATAACACCATTCAATTTTATAATCTGAATGAAGACTATGATCTTGAGGCAGATTTATCTGAGAAAAAAGATCAGAAAATAGAAATACTGAGGATAAAACAATTAGAATTATATATTTCATTATACTTGTAATTTAGATTTCTTCTGGATGAAGATTGTTCAACTCATTCAACCTAGTAAAATCAGGGAATAATTTTCTAATTTTTAGTTTGATTGAATTAAATTTCTCTCGATCGCCTAATTTATGATAAACTCTCGCAAGGTTATAATGAACATAAGGATGGGAATCACTCATATAAAGGGATTTCCTCAATTCCGATTCCGCCTTCTCATATTCCTTTATCATAAAAAAACAAAAACCTAATATATTATGAGATTCAAAATTATGAAGCCGAAATCTATTGTAGATCTTGAGAAAATCAATTGCTTCATGATATTTTCCTTCTTTAGCCAATGTCTTAGCAAGAAATAAAATATTGTTAGACTCTCGAGGCAAAATTTTATAGGCATTCTTTAATGAATTGGAAGCCTGATTGTATTGCTTTCGATCGTAATGTTCTTGAGCAATTTTGGAAAGTCTTTCAAATTCTGGAATTTCTGTACTCAGCCCAATTCCGAATATTGTAATATCATCCTTTTGATCCGTTCCCATAATAAAATCTTTATGCTTGGCAGTGATGAATTCAACCGCAGCTTCAATATCCATATCACGAGTTTGTGAAACCAATTCTAATAATTTGTCATCTCCGAATGGTTCTCCGTCATCATTTTCTGCTTCTGTTAAACCATCAGTGTATAGGAAAATTTTGTCCCCTGGTTCTAGAAAAACATGTTGATCTTCATAGAAATCACTAGCCTCAGGAAACATTCCAAGAAAGGTTCCCTCACCTTCTAAATAGGAAGTCTCACCTGTTCTGTAACGAAGAAGAACAGGCCTTGGATGTCCAGCGACAGAATAAGTGACTTTATAGTCCTTGTCAATGATTGCATAGATACATGTTGTATAACCTTGCTGCTTCAATAGATCCAGAAGATCTCGATTTACGTTTTTGAAAATCGTACTCGGAAGTGGGTAACGATATGTTGTAAAAAGCATTTTGGATAGAGCAGTTATAAAAGCAGCTGGAACACCATGTCCTGAAACATCACAAATCGCAACACCTAACCTATTCTCGTCGAAAGGAAAGTAATCGTAATAGTCGCCGCTTACTTCTTGCATAGGATTGAAATGATTCCAAAATTGCACACCTTTCCAGTCTGGAATTGTCTGAGGGATGATCCCCATTTGAATATTCTTTGCAAGTTTTAAATCTTTTGCAATTGACTTTTGTTTTATTTCAAGCTCAGTTTTAAAGCTTTTCAAAACTTCGACGGCAGCCTCTAAATCTCGGTTTTCTAAGGCGAGCTCTCTTGACTTAGATATAACACTCGATAGGTTGATTACAGAAAGTTCCTCTTCCGAATTACCAATATCACGTGAAATTACAAATGTTTTCTGAGCTTTACGATTGTCTTCAGGATTGATCTGAGTTCTTGCGATTTTGGTTTTATTCGCGTCCCATTCCATTTGATAAATATTAGAATTTGCACCAAATTTAATATTGTCTCCCAGATCTTTATGGTGAGTATGAATGCCGAGCAATTTTGTTTCTCTCAGTATAGTTTTAGATCCACTCAATTGATAGAGTAGACTTAGACCATCTAACATTCCTTTAAAGAAGATAACATCATACCATTTTTCCTTAAATGGTTCCCTATATGTAAATAGAAAAGTTGCTGATGTATCTTCCAGATTCAAAATATCCAAAGAAACCGTTCTGGTAATTTTTGTAATCAAAACTGGAACACGAGAAATCAGTTCTACAATCCCAATGCTTGAGTCATCGGTCGGCAATAAATCGTATGCCTGGGAAAGAAAACTTTCTTTTCCGATTTGGTATAGAGCAGATGAAATATCTTCAGCTGCAGATAGATAATTAATAATCCTTTCTTCTAGATCTTGAGGAATCCATAGATTGGAATCCTTCATCATTCGAAGAAAAGTATTATCATCCATGATTTCTTCAAATGGATTCTTCTCTTGAATCTTTCTTTCATTGATATAAAAAAGCATAAGTCCCGATGCTCTCCTGCAAGAGGTCTCGGGACGATTCATCCATGATAAGCTATGTTGAGGATTGGATTTCTCTATTGACATTGTGTATCAGACTGAATCCATTGGATTCAGTAATATGTTGTACATCAGGCTTATTCTTTTATTTATTTTATCATCAGTTTTGGTATTCGCATTTGACTCGCCGAAAAAATTTGAAAACAAATACCTGATTGAAGCAAGTCCAGCGGCTATCCACAAAGCGATTAGTGGAAATTTTTTTCCAAGAATGGCATCGGGAAAAGTTGGCAATTCAGCGGAAGTCGTATGGGAAGGTGAAGCATCTATCATTGAAGTAACTAACTGGGAAATCCCTTTCAAGTTCGGTTATGAAAGAAAAAATTCAAGCAGATTTTCCAAATATGCCGGATTTTATGAAATAAAAGACATGGGTGATGGCAAATCTATGCTAGAAGTGCAGATTCATTGGGAACCGGTAGCAGGCATTCAATCAAAAATCTGGAATCGACTTTTTTACCTCCCTGAAACCAAGAAATCCATAGAGAATGACATTGAGATTATCAGAAAAGCTGTGGCAAAATAGAATTCGGCTCTCTTTTCTTGGTTTAGTTGGCATATTCATAATTTCTTATCAATACATCGATTGGATTTTTTTTTCCAATTCATGTCCAAACATCCGACAAATTGGATGGGATCCTGCCTCTCGTTTTCTCGCGTCTCTAGACATCGCCTTTGGAATACGAAGCGGATATTTATGGGTTCCTTTTGCACATATTTTTGATTCTCCGACTTGGCCAGCTATTCGTAGTTTGTTGGAATCTCTTCTAATCTTGGGCTATGGAGCAGATCCGATAATCTCAATATTTCTTACGAAAGTAACGGAAACTGTTCTGATTTTTTCCATCGCGATTGTATTCTTTGTCAAATTTTCCAATTGGATTGATTCAATTTTTTATTTCTTAGTCTTTGTCTTATTGTATTATTCAATTCCTTCTATATTGCTATTCTCTTATTCAGGAATGTTGGAAATCCAAGGTGCTCTCTTTATGATTGCAACCCTTGTTTCAATGCAATTGTACGAAACCAGAAAAAATAAAATACTTTTTCCAATTTCAGTCTTCTTACTCTTACAAACAAAATATCCTTACGTCCTCATGTTTCTTATGGCTTTTACGATTTATCTTCCATTCATTTATCTAAAGGAAATTCAAAATTCATTTGAAATATTTTCTAAGAATTTCAAAATCCATATCCAACGCAATGTCCGCTTACTATTTCTACCGATACCACTTGTATTATTTTTACTAGGTAAGTTCGATCTTTTGAATTGGAGTCCCAAACTAAGTTCTTATCTAGTCTACTTAGTTTTTTTACTTGTGCTTTTGGATGTGTTCGTATTTATTTTCAGAAATCAAGTAGAGCTCAAACTTAGATCTTCTAATTTATTCTATTTTCTAAAATGGATCTACCTTCCGTCAATTGCTTGGCTTATCATTCATCCAGACCGATTTGTAGCGACTACCAATACTGTGCTTTTAGAACAAGGTGATTCAAACATTTTCTTTTATTTACAGACGATGACTAATGAATTGTTCTTTCTGTATCCATTGCTTGTATTGTTAGCAATAAGCATCTCCTACAATCTATGGAAATACAAAAATAAGTATTTCACAGCTTTAAGTTTTACAACCATTGCATTTTTTTGGATCATCTTAATTCTCTTGAGCTTCTCGAGCTCGAATAGACAAGAGCGCCATATTCTCCATCTCTATCCAATGTTGATTATGGGCTTTGCTTTGAACTTAGAACTTGCTCTAAGATCTTTGCCTTTAGCAAAATTAAAATATTCTATAATAGGACTTTGTGTAATTTACCTTTTCTTCTTTATAGGCAAAAACTCATATTTTAAATACAATAATTTGATTATGCCTGATGGTAATTTAATTACTAACCGTTTTATGCCTAGAGTCCACTGTTATGCAGGCAATAAAACAGATGTCCGCGCAGTTCCCAATTGGGTAAAATCGGAAGCAGAAAATTTACTACAAGATTCTACAATTGTCTTCAATCAACTACCTGGCTACCATATTAACAAACCTGATAGTGATCTGGAACTTTCTATACAAATTTACAATTTCAAAAAAAGTAATTCTAATACTAATTATATTCTAAATCCTAAAACTAGACATCTGCAAAATATAGATAAATATACGAATATTCTTATCCTCGGAAACGAATGTTCGAAAAATCATATTTCAGAATTTACGAAAAAACAAGATGAAGAAATCAAATTGATTCCAATTGCACAGAAAAAATTGGAAGCTGACGGTATCAATCCAAGTGCTTGCTTGGATCTTTATAGAATGCAATTACTTTAATTCAAATCCAGTAAGCCTCTGCAAAGAATTGCTTACACCCTCATTCCATGTATTATAATCTCCGGCTATGATCACTTGATTCTTAGCTCTTGTTATAGCAGTATACAATATCTGGCGATTGACCAATTGGTGGTTCGTATCATCTTTTTGAGTTTTTCTAATATCTGGTAGATACAATAAAACACTATCATATTCCGAACCTTGGCTTTTGTGAACTGTAAGAATAAACGCAGGTTCATGTGCAGGCAAAGTATCTAGAGCGAAATCAACCATTCGATTATCTATGGAAAAGATTGCTCTCAATTCTCCTGTATCAGCTAAACGTAATAAATATCCTGTATCCCCGTTGAATAGTTTCCGATTCGGATCGTTCTTCGTAATTAAAATTGGCATACCTGAGAAATATATTTTACCTGCAATTTTTTTGACAGACTCTACTGAAATCATGTTCTTATCTTGATTCTGTGGCTTTTTGATTCGGAGGTCAGCGATAGCCATCTCAATCAGAGTTTCCTGCAAAGATTCGACTCCCCAATATCCTTTTCTAAATATTGTTAGACAACGGAATTTGTTCATTTCTGAATGAAATTTTACTATAAATGATTCTTCGTTCAGATTTTGTTTTGTAAGGTTTTCCCATTGGGAGATTCTTTCAATCTGCGGATAAAAATATTTTTTCCAAATTTCTTTTAATATATATTGGCGTGTTGATAGAATTTCCATTTGCTTAGGAAGTGTAAAATAAACCAATTCAGTATTGTATTGGATTTCTTCTCCGATTTTATCGGTTGCCGGAAACTGCGAATCGATTCGGGCAAGAGAGCTAGAGAATAATGTCTGTTCATGCTCGTCATCCAGCTTTAGAATATCTTCAGCCATTGTAACTATAGCGGATTTTCCATTACGCAATTTGGAGGGAGATTGTCGATTACTCTCCGTTAGCTTAGAAATAAATTTCTTCTTTTTCTCAAGACCTTTCAAGAAATCACTCAATACAGCACCTTTATCCACAGAAGGTAGTTGATTGGGATCTCCAATTAATATCAAACGAAAGCCAAACTTTCCTCCATCGTAGATTTGATCTATAGGTGGAAGTGCCTCAAATAATGCGCGCATCATATCCAAATCTACCATAGAAACTTCGTCTAAAATAATTAATTTCTGAGGAAGATATCTGTTCTCATTATAGAAAAATTTGGATTTGTATTTTTGAAATTGTAAAAGACTATGCAATGTGCGTCCTCGAAGAAATTGAATCTCTTCTTGAAGATTGGAAAGTCCTTTCATCCTGAGTAGATTCTCTTGAATCGACTCTGTCAGTCGCTGAGCTGCTCGTCCAGTCGGTGCAACCAGAGCTATATCTTCTAATCTGGGAAGCATTCCTAAATCCTTTAGAACCGCCAGAAGAAATGCAACAACTGTAGTTTTTCCAGTTCCTGGTCCACCACTGATTATCTGAAATGGAGACATGATAGAATTGATCAATGCGTCCTTTTGGCCTAACCTTAAACTCAATGTCTCCTTTTCTTTCTTTGCTATTATTGATTTCGCGCGACTCACTAGGTCGGAGTCATTCATTTCGTGATTTATTTTCTCTGCAGACCGAATAATATCGATTAATCGATTCTCAAGCTTTGTTTTCAATTCAAATGTTTTAGAAAAATATACAACTTTCTTCTGACCAAACTTATGAATTTTAATTCCTATTGGTTCATAATCTATAATTGATTTCCATTCAGGTTTCCACTCTACACATAAATTGCCTTTATTTTGTGCTGATATTAATGACTGTATAAGATCCTCAAAACCTGGAATATCCTTTCCTTCACTAAGATCGTTTTGAATTTTACGATTGTAAATGATTTCCGGATCAAGATTCATAATCTACTCCATTTTCTCTAGAAATCAATTGAGACATTTCATTTCGAATTTTCATTATTCGTTCTTCATTCCAGTCGAAATCGAAATAGATTCCCTCACTTGAACCTGACTGCATTCCTCGTAAAAACAAATAATAAACTCCACCGAATTTTTTTAGAGCTTCTTCTAAACCAAAAATACTCTTTAAATATTCAACCAAGGCAAATGCATAAATATCGCGTTGTAGGTTGTATTGAGTCTTTGGATCGTTTATTACGGCTTCGAGTGCTTCTATAGAATAATTTTTTAATAAATTGGATTTATAGTCAGCTATATAATACAAACCTTCCAATTCGAAAACCAAATCAATCGATCCTTTCAAAAAATCACCTAATATATTTGTAATATTTCTATCGTTGGTAAACTTATGATCCGTCTCAATCAAACTATCCTTTAAGAATAAATGAAAATCCAATTCACGAAGTATTTTATCGTTTTCTAATTCTGCTAGTCTGATTGATTGCAAATTGCCATCTAAAGAATTCGGAGTACCATTGGTGCGAATGGGAATCGCAGCAGTAACAGTATGATTCAATAATTCAAAGCAATATTTTTTGCAGGATTCATACAAATTTTCGTAAGAATCTTGCTTACTGAATTGATCTCCAATATTAAAATATTGGAAGTATTTCTCATAATTCCTATTTAATTTTTCTTCATTCGAAAGAACTTTCAAGTTCTCGGGCAAAAAGTCAGAAAAATTCATATGTTCTAATAAGGCATGTAGAAAAGATCCGCTATCAGCAGAAGAAGGCAGAATATTTCCGTCAGTTAAACTGGATTCTAAAGAGGAGTCTGCTTCTTCGGAAGTGATTGTTTCTTTCTCATCGCGTTGAATAAAACTCGACTCAAGAGTAACACTATTTTCTTTATCCTCAGCTATATTAAGAATATCATTGTATTTCAAAGAGCTATAACTATATATTGGAATATTTTTTTTAATTTTTCTTCGATTAAAAATCATGGGCTCGACCGTAGAGTCATTATCAAAACCATCCAATTTCTTAGATTGAGAAGTCCATTGCTCTGGATTCCAATGATGATGAGTAAAAAATTGTTTATTGGCACCGCTATCAATAATATGCTTTAGTCTTGGATATAGTATTTGGTAATACGGTGAGTTCTTGGATCGTGATTGCGGCATAAAGAATGGAAGATACAATCGAACCATCGGTCGGGTAATTCCGACATAAAGCAATCTCTTTGCTTCATTATAATCCATCTGCTTTACCAATTCTATGTTCTCATCCCATAAACCGATCTTCCAATCATTGGTTCGGACACCTTGCGAATCTATTGACGGATAATCATAGTTATGTATACTATTTCTAAAAGTCGATAGATTATATAAAAATACGACTGGCCATTCCAATCCTTTGGATGCATGCAGTGTAAGAATGAGCACTGCATCTCTTTCAGTTTCTTTTTCAAATAGTGGCGCTTCTTCGATATCAGATCTATAATTTCTCAAAGAAACCAATTCTTCCAAAAGCTCGGACAATCCTGAACGATGAGAAATTTGATATTGTAGTAACTGGCGAAAAATTTGTCGATAGTTGGTTCTTTTTCGTTCCCATGATAGATCTTTTTGTTTACTTGATAATAGAATCTTTGAATTTTCTTCAATCGAACGAAAAAGTTCAGGAAATTTTCTATTTGATGCAAGAAATTTCCATTTATCCAACGTTTGCTTTTCGTATGAATCGATCGAATGCTCATCAAAAGATTCTAGAGCATCGGGAGATACTCCAAACAAATCACTTATCAATAACTTTCTATAGGAAGCTGGATCATTCGAATTAAGTAAACAGCGAAAGATATTCTCAATTTGTTCTGCTTCTTTGGATTGATAAATTCCTTCTTGTTTGTAGAAGGAGCAAGGTATTCCCGAATTTTTCAAGAATCCTTCCAAATATTCTCCATCTCTACGTGACCTAACAATTATTGCGATATCTTTATAGCTTAATTTTTGATCTTGATTTTTGATTTTATCAAAGTAGTAAATGGAATTCTGATTATCTGTGATTTTTAAAATTTCTTGTTGAATGTATTTTTGCCAAGCATCCCCGATCTCACCAACTTTCCATTCTCTCTTCCCTTCCATTTCTACTAGAAAAATTGGCCCTTCTATTGATTTATCTGATAACTTCAATTTTCCTGATTCTGTAGGATAAGAAACTTCAAGGTAATTGATTGGATCATTTTCTAGACCAGCCTCGTGGATCGGGAAAAAACTTGTTTCACCAGCTTGATCAGTAAAAATCAAATTGTATCCTTCGATCATCTCTGGAACCGAACGATAGTTATTTGTGAGATTTATTTCTACCGCACCGAGTTCTTTCATTTTGGATCTTGCTCTAAGATAAGTAGCGATATCTGCTCCTCGAAAACCATAGATTGATTGCTTTGGATCACCAATCAAATAAAGGGCTCGCCTTTTTTCCGTTAAATTGTCTCCAAGAAACAAATTATCAAAAATTTCAAATTGATTGCTATCAGTATCTTGGAACTCATCGATGATCCCGACCCGAAATCTTTCTTGTAAACTTTTCAGTAAAATTGAATTGCTTAGAGAGCTTTTAACTTTCTGAATCATGAAGTCATAAGACATCCAGCTACCCGAATTCAATTCGTCATAGACACGTTCCGCAATTATGAGCGCTGTATTTTGCAGAAAAGCCTGCCCGCCAATAGTCCAATCTCTCAATTTATAAGAATATTTTTTTCCACTCAATAACTTCGATGCAGTTGATAGAATTGCATCTCGGCCTTTATCTTTCTTCCAATATTCCGATTCTTGCAGCATCCGATCCAGATCCTGGGAACCAATCCATTCACTCCATTGGTTCACTTCGATTTTATATAAATACTGAGAACATAATTCTTTAATATCAATTAGGTTCCAGTCTTCGGAAGTTTCAGTTTCAACAGGATATTCTCTTAGAATAGAATTGCAGAATCCATGTATTGTAGCAATTGTTACTTGATCCAAATCACGCAGGATATCTGGTTGATTCATACTTAGAATCTTTTCTCTCAATCTTTTTTTGAGTTCTCCAGCGGCCTTTTCCGTATAAGTCAAAATCATGATCTCGGAAAGGGCTATCGGATTTTCCGAGTTTGTAATTAAGTCACCGACAATTTCCATGATCGTATAAGTCTTACCAGTTCCAGCTGAGGCTTCGATAAAACTATTTGCTAATTGGAATTTTTCGCGAGTCATAGTCATTCTTTTATCATCCAGTCAAGAAAAGGTTTGTAAAAGGAATTGGCAAATTCTATTTTAGAATTTAGAATTAGATCATGAATATTCGGATATAATCGAATTACATTTGATAGATCTCTTTCCAGTTCGAAAATATTTTCACTTAGAAACAAACGCCATTTATCTTCATCCAAATACCGTTCAATCTGTTCAGGTTTTGAAGATTCTGGATTCTTCTTATCTTCTTTTGCTTGGATATAATTCACATAATAAGATAGAAATGCCTTCCTTGGGAAAAATTCTAAAGAATCATTTATATATAAATTCAACAATGATACTAGATATCTTTTATGCTCTCCTTCTGATTCAAATCTTACTTTCAAATAATTATCCGATTTTTGTTTCTTTTCTCGAGTAAATCTTGATTTAAAACTAAATATTGTTAATTTCCGACCTATGGCTTCGAGTCCTAAGCTTGAAATAAAAGGAAAACTCATAACTTTCCAATAATCTTTAAAGCTACCTCCGAAATCAGTTGAAGTAAAACTTAGTCTACTCTCTAATCCTTTTGGTAAAATCCAGGTGAGATCACCATTTGGTTTTTCTATCACATGTTCCCATTCGGCCTCTAGAGTAAGGTTAAGTTTTTCTCTTGATTTCTGAACCTCAAGTTCCAAATTTTTTAACTTCAACACATCAGAATTTCTATGACCTAAGTCACCTAATGTGAGATAACGATAATATCGACCACCGACCAATTCATTCTTCCATTCAGAAAAAAGCTCTGAAGCTGACATTGTATATTCTAGTAAAATCTTTCTTTGCAATTGTCCGAAGGAAAATTGAGGAAATCGGGCTTGCGAAACCAGTCTACTCAAGATTGAATCAAGCGCTGAGACAATATTTTCTTCATTCCATTTCCAAGGCTCTGTGCTTACTAAATCTGGGATCATCAAACTATAAATTTCTTTTAGAATTTCCGATTCCTTAACTGCATCAAGATGGAAAATATCAGAATCATCTTCTTCATCCAGTTCATTCTCATGATACATTCCCAATCGCTTTCTTAGATAAAATTCCATTGGATCAGATAGAAAATCACTGACTGACTTTAGAGATATTCTTTTGGTGATATCAATTGGTTTTTTTAAATTTAAATTCTCAGGTTTTTGAAATATCTTTTCTAATTTATAATCATGAATTTTGCTTGATGCTGCGACTCGGGAAAAATCATAACTAACCAAACCATTATTATATGAATTCGAATCATTTTGATACAATTTGCTATAAGACGTCAATGGCATTGAGGTAGCTTTATTCACTCCAAAGGCTTGCATGATTTCATACAAAGGTGAGCAAGGTTCAAATTTTTTATCTTCCAGTAGATTCTCTCCAACATAAGAAAGAGTAATAGAATCTGTCGGTGAATGCAAACTCTCCCATAGCAGTGATTCCTGAATTTCCCTTCTAGACATATCCCAATCTTGAATAACATCACGTCGCAAATTCAACTGAGAATGATCTGCAGATCCTGGAAATTTACCTTCGCCAAGACCTAATATATAAACATGTCGAAAAGGAATTGGCCTCATTGGCTGTAAAAGCGAAACACTTACTCCAGCAGTTAAATAATTTCCTTTTTTATACGGAATTTTTTCAAAAGCTTGATCAGTAACAAAACGAAATAGATCAAGGCTTTCCTCTGAATTTTCAATGCGAATATCTTTCCAATCCTGCAGAGAAGTAAACCATTCTTGGAATAGAACTCTTTCTTGCTTATAATCATCTGACCAATTTAATAATTCTTCAATACTGTGTTTTATAATATCAAGGAATTCAGAGGTCCAAGAGATTTGATCATCGATTTGTTTATTTCGAAACAAAGATCGAACATAAATTAGCTTTTCCCAGAAAATTGTGAGATCTTTTATGACTTTCTCATCGGAGTCTTCCATTTCCACGAATTTAAAATGCTCCCAAATTTCTTCAGTTGTGACAACCTTAGAAAGCCTCGCCCTTTTCAAACCATTGGATATCTGGAATGGATCATTAGAATTGGTATCGTTTTCATATACAACTGACATTCTTTCTATCAGTTCATCGTATTCTCTGAGATCTCCTGCATCTGTAATAAATTTTCGGTAAACTAAAGGATTATGAAGAATATGCAAAACAATCTTTTTGGGAATCAAATCCTTGGAACAAAATTCATACAAATCCATCAAAAATCTATATAACACAGATGAGTCGCTCGCTTTTATATCCGTCAGAGAATAAGGTATTTTATGCCTTTTCAAAATCGATTCATGATCATTGAGTAAACTCCTACTTTCTAATTCCTTTCCTGGGTGATATTGAATCAAAATTCCACCATCAAATACCCACTCAATTGCAGGTCGATAGGAACTCATTTCCGTCACCAATATTGCAAAATCAGTGTATTGTAAATTTTCATCTATATTCATTTTATGTATTATATCATTTGCGACCGCTTCCACTTCACGAAAAACTGAAGGTGAGTTCCAAAATCTCACAGAATGATCGGTAAGACTTGAATGTAGTTTTTCTTGACTTATTTTTTTGTCATTTAACAACATTCTAAGATTCATAAGCGCATTAGGATATGAGTATTTTGGCTCAATAATTTTTATATCTGACAATTTCTCCAATCGAGATGCCATATAAATTTGTGGTTTAGCCCATCTTGCAAAATTATTCTCTAGTTGTGATTGAATTCGTGTATTGCCAGTATGAAATTGATAGAAATGAATATTTGCCGAGTCAACTGATGACATTCTTTCCAATACATGCATATACGTATCTGCTAAATTAGATAGAGAGAATATATATAAATGCGTATTAGCTGAAGAACTTGCATAATTTTTATCTTGAGCTGCCTGAACATAAAACTGGGACAAAGATTCAGTCTTATACAACGGATCTTGTTTTTCGGAATCACCAGTCAAAAATAATTCTTGATATATCAATTTTTGAATTCTAAAATAGTCATTGTCTTCTGGAAATGGACTTTCTTTTCTACAAATTAGCGGGTAGTCAATATTTTTCTCTTTTGCCCAAGAACTTATCCAATCGAATCGATTTAATTCATAATCTTTAAATAATAATGCCAATCTCGAACTCAGCGCAAAACAACGAGAAATAGAATTGAGAAAGGAATTCAAAAAAGCAAATTCAGGTTTATTTTTATTTTCCAATAAATAATTAAAAACCTTCCTTTGGATCGCATCTATTCCAGGAAAAAATCGATTCTCCGAATCATAGTTAACTCCATTTCTTTTATAGAAATAAGATTCCAAAGATTTTTCTATAAAAGTAAAATCAATATTTGTCGCAATTCCTTGAATCCTGGATAGATTCATAATCATCCACATCCTCATATTCGAATTGGGAATAACCACCTGAGGTGGAGATAAGGGTGATTTTTGTCTAAAAGTATTGAGATCTCCGGACAAAACGTCCAGAAGATCGATCAATGATAAGCTTGCGGTTTCAAAAATTGGCACTTTTCTTCCTTAATTTCTCGTAACTCATACAATTTTACATATTCTCCAGACAAATCGAGCAAACCAAGGATGTTTTTTATAAAAAACGAAAGTTTTAAAAAGATATCGAATCAAATAAACCGAATAAATATTGAATTTTAAACAAATTTTTTTTAGACTTTGTAAATTTATTTTAACAAACCAGTCGACAAGAATCGAATTCAATTGACAAAAATTTCAGATTCCATTTAAACTAAGTTTGGAGACTGCCATGAAAATCATACGAATTCTTATTATTCCAATATTCCTCTTTGGAAACTGCATTCAATTTGATGATGGCGCTTTAGACCCAAATAGTGCGCTTTCTCAATTGCGGCTTTTACTTGGATTGGTGAGATCCAATTCATCGCTTCAGACAACGATTGAAATGAAACTCAAAAAAGGAGATTCTTCCACTTACGGTGGAAATCTATTAGAATATGGCAAGCAAGGTGTGCAAGCTTCAAGTCAAACTAATCGTTCCACACAAGAAACTAGAGCAATTGCAAATGCCTCAACTACGACGATACGCTCCGATGGATTTGTAAGAGTAGTACTGAGAGAATTGGGCGTCTTCGAATTTATTATAAAATCACCCACCGGAGTACAGATAGCATCTTTTGAATTGAACATCACTCGTGGTTTAGACAATAATTCTCTAGCCCTTTTGATCCCGTCAAATGTCAGTGGTGATATAGTAGTTGAGATAATATCAATCATACAATCACAATTAACTGACTCACAGACTTTAATTTCTATAGAAATTGCTGGTTCAATCGATTCTAAAATTTTTGGAATCGGAGTGACACAATTGAATTCTGATGGTGCGTCCAGTCGAAAAGCTTCAATTTTAGTTGGAGTAGATGGAAAATCTTTTGATGCTATACCAATTCCAAATGATAATTTTACTGAATCCATAAGCGCAGATTCTCCAACTACAATTTTTTATTTCCCATCTAATCCTATAAAATTTGGAACAAAATATTTCTTCCTAGTTCGACGATTTAATTTTTCCACAAATGAATTGAAGACATTTGCAATTCAAACAGATGGATTTACAATCAATTCAGAAGACGTCTACGAAGTTTCATCTCGGAATTCATCCTATCCTCGAATTGATAATACTAGAATATTCAATCTTTCTGATTTTCTCGTTTATGGAGAGCAAGATAATTCAAGCTTGATTCAAATGCGCTATGACACGAACCTTTTAAAGCCAGGTAGTAGCAATGGCGATCTTTATCCTGATTTAATCTATGTCAATCCTGGATTCGTAAGCACAAGCCATTATTTTGAACATAAAGGGGGATTGCTTTATTCTGATATGAACGCTTATCAAAGTTATTTATACTCAGCTAACTTTCCCACTGCGGAATACACTCTTTCTTACGAATCCAATCCAGATTTTCCAGGAGTGAGCCTCCGCACATTTGTCGTAAGCAAGAACCAACTCTTTCTCTTTCAATCCAAATCGGATGGACTTGGTCAGTATGATCTTCAAATATCTCAAATTTCCAACTCTGCTTTTGTGGGTGACTCAGTTACTGTAAGCTACTCGGTTGAAATAAAAACTCCATTGGTTATCAATCAGAGAACTGCATTAAAGGAATTTGGATCTAAATTTGCCTATCCACTTTTCGATTTTTCCTTATCCCAAGTTGGTTTGATTCTAGGTGAGAACAATTCTTGGTCATATATTTCGATATTACCTCAATTAGAATTGGACAAAATTGAAGATTACAGACCAAATAATTTAATTGAATCAGGCAATAAATTATATTATTATAATATTAAATTTATTTCTGGAAGCGCTCCGATCATTCAAGTCAAGTCGACAGACAATGGACCAACTTGGGATTCCTACCAGGACGTAATCATCAATTGATTCCATCGAATTGCACTAAATTTTCCTGTTTGGAGCCTTCTATTAAACTTCAGGATTCCCATTTTTTAATTTCTACATAAATATTATTCTTAGAATTCTATTTACGTTAAAAATCTTAAAAAATTACCTAAAATCCTGGATTTGTCCTATTCGTTTAGTCTTATTACTGCATAAGAATCAGATTGCGAATAGATTGAGGAAAAAGTTCATGATTGATTTTATTTTAGGTAACTTAAGTCCCAAAATTTCGTTTTTAAGTAATATTGATAAGAATCGCCTATTCAATGAACTGCTTCTATCGAATTATCGAAATGCCAAAACGATGATTCTGATTCTTATAACAATTCATATACCAATATTTTACATAGATTATTCTAAGTATAATACAGTTGGTTGGATTGAAGTTCCGACTTATAAAACAATATTTTTATTTCACTTAGCATTGATTGGAATTCTAGCATTAATCTTGCCGTTCATACTGTACTGCCTAAAGAATCGATCATTTGGAATATTTGGACAAATCCTCACTCTATTTATTTTTTCATTTGTCTATCTGTGGTCTTTATTATTTTCTATAAATGATTTTTTCCATTTTAAAGATTTCTCAATATATATAATTGCAAGTTTCGGCTTGCCGTTGCTATTTAGGTTTCGTGGCATTGTTCAAGTTGGAATTTCATTAGCATTTCATCTAATATTCATTAGTCTTCTATTCTACTATTCAACTCATATATCTGAAATCGAGGGAGTGCTCACCAACTCATCAATTGCAATGATTTTATCGATTGTAGTTGCTCGCGTCAATTTTAATTATAAAGTGAATGAGTATATATCCCTTGCAACAATACAGAATCAAAATGATAGAATCAATCAACAAATCCAGATCATCCAAAATGATATTGAAATGGCAAGTGAGATCCAGATAAATACTCTTCCAAAAATCGATTCATTGAAAGATTTAAAAATTGATATAGACCTAATGTATCTCGCTTTGGAAAAAGTCAGTGGAGATTTTTATGATTTTTTCCAACGATCGAAGAATTCGTTTAGAATTTTTATAGCAGATGCAACAGGTCATGGAATCCAAGCAGCTCTAATTACGATGATCATAAAAACTGAATATGAAAGAATAAAAGATTCTTATGATGATCCCAAAGAGATACTAAATAGACTGAATGTAAGTATTCTTTCTATATTCAAAAATACGGAAGCACCTTACTCTTGCTTTATTATAGATATTGACTATGACAAAAAGTTATTCCAATACAGTTCGGCTGGTCATCCAACTCAGCTACTTTTCAATGGAAAAGAGATCATGGAACTGAATTCTCTTTCACCAATGCTTGGATTTCGAAATGATATATCGATCTTAACCAATCGCTTTCCTCTAGAAGAATCCTTTAAACTCTTTCTTTATACAGATGGACTCACAGAATCTTATATTAGAGGTAGAGATATTTATGGTCTCAAAAATCTTAAAGATGCATTCTCAGAATCTAGAGACTTGAATGCTAAGGATACGAATCATCTCATTTATCAAAAAGCAAAATCATTCTTAGGATCCGATGATTTTACAGACGATGTAACTTTGATCTCGATTGTGGATTCTTAATCTATTTGGATTTTTCCAATAATACTGAAGAAAGAACCATCATACCTTCAGCCCGCCCCAGAGAGCCCATACCTTCCATCGTTGTTGCCTTAACTGAGACTAGTCCAGCTTCCAAGCCAAGAATTCCAGCGATTGATTCAATCATCTCCCGGCGCACTGGAGAAATTTTGGGTCTTTCAGCAACAATAGTAATATCAATATTGGATATATGAAATTTTTTCTCTCTCATTAAATCTAAAGTTTTCTCAACAATCAATTTGGAATTCATATTCTTCCATTTAGGATCTGTGTCTGGAAAATGGTCTCCGATATCTCCAAGTGCCAGTGCACCTAATATTGCATCGGCGAGACTATGTAGCACGATGTCTGCATCACTATGCCCCATCAAAGCGTATTCAGAATCAATATGTAGGCCGCCCAAAATCATTGGACGCATTGGCTCATGAACCAATTTGTGAAAATCTATACCATTTCCGATTCTAAACATATTTAAACCTTATTTTTATTTTTTGAAAGAGATTTCTAACATGCGATTAACAGCATTTCTTGCTTTCTCAATGATATCTTCATCAATGAGGATCTCAAACGTTTCATTGATTAAACTATTTTTAATTTTTTCTAGTGTGATCTTCTTCATATGCGGACAAGTCTGGCAAGTCGAAACAAAATATTTATCTGGAAACTCCATTCGTAAATTATCACCCATTGAACACTCTGTTATCAAGAGAATGTTTTTGGATGGTGCTTGCTTAACAAAATCAATCATCTGGGAAGTAGATCCAGAAAAATCAGAATAATCAACAACTTCTTTCGAACATTCTGGATGGGATATAACGGTCACATCCCCACCTAATCTCTGTCTGGTGATTTGAATATCCAAAGGTGTATACATTTCATGAACCATGCAGCGACCCGGATGCGATATAATTTTTTTCTTGGTCAATTTTCGCATATTGTCCGCTAAATATTCGTCTGGAAGAAAAATTACTGTATCGGAATCTATTGCTTCTATGATCTGAGCCGCATTTGCTGATGTACAGCATATATCTGTCTCAGCTTTAACAGCAGCTGAACAATTGACGTAAGTCACAACAGGTACACCTGGATATTGGGCTTTGATTTTTTTCACTTCATCACGAGTGATTGATTCTGCAAGTGAACATCCTGCTTTTTCATCTGCAATCAATACCTTTCTATGCGGCGATAGAATCTTTGCAGTCTCTGCCATAAAATGAACACCATTGAAAAGTATAATATCTGCATCCACTTCTGCCGCAGCTTTAGATAAGTATAATGAATCTCCAATTATATCAGAAACACCATAAAACACATCCGGCGTCATATAATTGTGTCCTAGTAGAACTGCATTTTTCTCTTTTTTCAATTGATTGATTTCTCGAATAAGAGGTATCATCTCATCAATTTCCGAAGGGATATAAAGCTTGGAAAGCTTGCTTATAACTTCTTTTTCTGTGAAATTTGCAGTCGGCATAATCAATCCACCTTCAACCAATCATTAGGATATGTAGTTCCCGAATTGACAAGCCCAGATTCAGCAGTTGGAGTTTTACCATTCACCGATCTACACTTCTCGAAGCAATCGATCCAAACAATTACATTCGAATTTGTAACTCCTCCAGACACAGCAGCATTCTGTCCGCGTTGAGCTAGTCTGTAGTCTCTTGCGTTGTTGAACCGATTCTCGTTGCATTTGGTCAAGGCATTGTAATTGAAATTGCATGAATCAAAGCAGCGAATGTATTTTTCTAAGATCTCATCGCTTCGCAAACTGCTAGGCTCAATTCCATTCCTAAAATTTGTCACGAAATTGCTGTCACAAGATACGACTGGCGAAGTCTGATTGCCTATACAAAGGTTTTCGGTCTGGATAAATTTTTCACAGGCTGATTGTACTCCTGGTTGATTCTGTAAGAGCAGAGTAATTAGCTCCGATTCCTGATCGTTATTTTTTTTATTACTGCATGATAGGGTAAAACACCCTACCAAAGTTGAGATTAAGATTAAAAGCTGGATTTGAGTTCGAAATTTCATGATTTTCTCTAGTATAGACCCAACTGAATTGCTGTAAATTTTTTTTTCGTCTTGACACCATCTAGGGCGAGAGTGGATTATTCAACGGGATAAAGGAAAATTTTAGGAGTGATTATGTTTCGCTTTACCGTATTGATACTACTCGCATTATTATTGACAACCTCATGCTCCAGTGGAGCTAAGCGACTAGACCTAGAAACAGACCTAGTTTCTGATTCTGGCGGTCTGACTAGACAAGAACTTGAGAAAGCTGCTGCTCGTTTCGGAAAAGAAATTGGTGCCTATTTCAAAGAAAACCCTCGTGATGAAGGAATTTTTGTCGCCCATTTCCCGACTCGAAACAATACAACCGAAATGATTCCCACAGAATTTTTCGATAATAGTTTTGTTTCTCAGCTAATTAGAAATAAAATATTTACTGTTAGAACAGACACTCGCGAGAAATCCATCAATGAGATGACCTTCTCGCTTTCTGGAATGACTGGGAACAGATTGTCCCTTGGCAAGATGAAATCACCGAACTTTTTCGTTCGATGTGATATCGACGAAAATATATTCACCGTTAAAGGCGATCGTATCGTGGAACAAACAGTTAATATCGAATTGGTGGAAGTTGAGACTAATATCGCAGTTTGGAATGAGCGAGTTGCTTACCGTAAACAAGCAGTCGTAGGGAACAGGGGAGTTGGCTGGTAAGAACCTAAGCTTTCTCCATAAGCTAGGTCTCTGGGTATCACTTCTTACCTTAGGGACCTGCGCGACTGGATACAATGCGATCATCCAAGATACAGAAAAACTGTATTATAGTGGAAACTATGATGCAGCGATTCCTAAGATTCGATCTCTTGCGAATGATTCCGATAACAAGGACAGACTGCTCTACTTAATGGAAGCCGGTATGATTTTTCATACCAAAGGTGATTATGAATCTTCGAACAAAGCATTTATGGATGCTGAGAACGTTGCAGACAATATCAAAGTTAGTGTAACTCGTCAAGGTCTATCTTTTCTTCTCAGTGATAACGAAAGTAATTTCACTG
The DNA here is from genome assembly GCF_028462125.1 of Leptospira sp. GIMC2001. Lineage (NCBI taxonomy): Bacteria > Pseudomonadati > Spirochaetota > Leptospiria > Leptospirales > Leptospiraceae > Leptospira > Leptospira sp. GIMC2001. Next base: position 2,888,989 of record NZ_CP115468.1, read on the forward strand.
GTGAAGATTTCGAAAGGGTTTTAATCAAGTTCTATATTGCTCTAAACTATATATTTCTCGGGGAATTCGAAAATGCAAAAATCTATTTCCGTAGGCTAGATGTAGAATTAAGAGAAATGAAATATGTCCAAGGCAAATACAAACAAAATTTATTTGCTCGATATCTAGATGCCGTCCTCTCAGAAACATTGAGCCGATACAATGATGCCCGAGTTCAATACAAAAATATTCTAGAAATTGAACCAAGTTTTAGTCAAATCAAAGGTGATAAATATGTTCTTGCAGTCAAAGAAAATGATTCAAGAACACAAGCCGCACTAGCAAGCAATCAGAATTTAGTTACTGCATTCAATCGAAATATGCAACCCGTTCCCTACAATACGAAAATGGGTGAAGTAATCATCATCAATCAAGCGGGCAAAGCTGCAGTAAAGGAATCCAGAGGTAAATTACTCAATGATCAATTTTTTGCAAGTAGTTTGAAAGTCTCATTGGATTCTTCTATCCGAGCAAAAGGTGGTGCAAGTTCAGCGGGAGTTACAGCTTCGGGAGTTCTTGCGATGATGGCGTCAGCTGAGAATCCAATTCCAATATACAAAGTACGCGATCCTAAATCTGCAGCAGTAAAACCCATTCTACTTGGCGGAAGACAGGTGGGAACTACAACTATCATGAATGATTATTCAGATACTGCGATGAAGAGTTTTAATGAGAACTACAACACAATCGTTGCAAAAAACGTAGCTTCCATCGCAGTTAAGTTAGTTGCAGCTGCAATTGCATCCGAAGCGTTATCTAAAGAAATAAAGAAGAATCAGAAGAACGAACTTGCAGGAAGCCTTATTTCATTAGGTGTTGGGCTTGCTGCAGGATACGCAGCCTCCTCTACAATTGCACCAGACCTCAGAAGTTGGCATCTATTGCCGTCCAACTACCAAGTCAAACGTATGCATCTAGAACCTGGAGAATACACAATTGAACTTCCTGGAAGTAAATTACCGGATGGAAGCTCAAGTATTAAAGTTATGGTTGAATCAGGAAAAGTCACTTTTCTCAACTATAGAACTTTCGTCGAAGAATGAATTCATTATTAATAGGTGGATCAGGTCTTGTGGGTTCTTGGGTTATACAATTGTACCCTACGTATTTCCCGATGGGTCAGCTCGTTGTATTTATTAGAAAATCCGCATCTAGTTCTTTTAACTCCCAAAATTTCCAATCGCAAAACATACAATTTGTTGAAGTGGATTTTGATGACGAGAGCACTTGGGATAGAAAATATCTTTCCAATACTGAAACTCTAATCTGCACACTCGGCACAACAATCAAAAAAGCTGGATCCAAACAAGCCTTTAGAAAAGTAGATTATGATTATCCTTTAGCATTTGCTAAGTGGAGCCTAAAACATTCCTTTAAACGCATGAGCATCGTTACGGCTATGGGTTCGAATAGTAAATCAGGTATTTTCTATAGCCAGGTAAAGGGTGAATTGGAAGAAGAACTTGCTAAATTAGAAATTCAAAATCTTTCAATCTTTCAACCTTCTTTGATTTTGGGAGATAGAAAAGAGAGAAGAATTGGCGAAGAAATAGGCAAAATAGCTGCGGGGATCATTCCCTTCTCTCTGTTCGGCCTAGATAAAATAAAGCCAATTCAAGCTGAAGTGATTTCCCGGGCAATACTTGCCAATTTGCAAACCTCTATAATATCAAATATTCCGAATATTCAAATTTTTGAATCTGATGCAATCCAGAAATTTGCAAAGCCGGAAACATAAAAACAAGGATTAGATCTTTTTATGAAACCAGCCATTCTCAGTTTTCTTATGATGCTCATTCTCCGATTTTGGTTCAGTTTTATACGAATCAAAGAAGTGATTCTACCTGATTCAACAGCGGATCTAATCAATAATAAGAAAGGATATATATTTGCAATTTGGCATAGCAATATGGCGTCACTTGTTGTTTACTTTGCAAATTTTATCCTAAGAAAAAAGAAAAATCCAGTTAGTCCCCTAGCCTCGCATTCTAAAGATGGGGAGTTTATCAGTCTTACAGTTTCGCGATTTGGTTTCAAAACAATCCGTGGATCTTCTTCTAAAGGTGGCGCGGCCGGTGCACTAGGCCTTCTTCGTGCAGCCAAATCTGGAGTGATACCTCTGATCACTGTTGATGGCCCGAAGGGTCCAGTATATACTGTAAAACCAGGAATCGTAGAAATTGCGAGTCTATCTGGGCTTCCTGTTGTAATTCTTATGACGAGCTTTGATCGCTTCTATGAATTTTCGAAATCATGGGATAAACATAGATTTCCTAAATTTTTCGCCAAACAATACTTAGTTTATTCTGAGCCAATTTACATACCGAAAAAATTAAATGAAAATGATCTAATTCTCTATACAAAAAAGATTCAGGACAAAATGAACGAGATATGGACAGATTTAGAAGCGAGAATGATTGCGCTACAGCCTCAGCAGTGACTCGTTCTAAAAAATGACCCAAAATCCTTGACTCACTGACCTCACTAGAAAAAATATCCACTATAGTAGAAAAAAGCAGGAGATTTCATGTCACTCAACAACTATATTTTCACATCTGAATCCGTTTCTGAAGGTCACCCGGACAAAATCTGTGATCAGATCTCCGATGCTATTTTAGATGCATATCTAGCCCAAGATCCTAAATCCCGTGTTGCATGCGAGACACTCGTTACAACAAATCTTGTAGTTATAGCTGGAGAGATAACCAGTAAAGGTAAAGTCGATACATCTGAAATTGCAAGAGATGTTATAAGAAAAATCGGATATAATGATATCGCAATGTATTTCGATGCAGATTTCGCAGTTGTATCATCTCATATTCATAGACAGAGCCCAGACATTGCACAAGGTGTAAATGAGGGAGAAGGATTGCACACAGAGCAAGGAGCTGGAGACCAAGGACTCATGTTTGGTTTTGCAAATTCTGATACTCCAGAACTTATGCCAGCTCCAATCTATTACTCGCACAAACTGCTTGAAGTTCTAGCTGGACTCAGACATTCAGGGAAGATCAATTGGCTGCGACCAGATTCTAAGTCTCAAGTAACCATTCAATACGAGAATGGTAAGCCAAAGAAAGTGGATACTGTCGTAATTTCTACACAACATACTCCTGGTGTAACCCATAAACAAATTGAAGAAGCAGTAATTGAAGAATGTATCAAGAAAGTGATTCCAAAAGAATTGCTTGGAAACCCAAGATACTTCATCAACCCAACTGGTAAGTTTGAAATTGGTGGTCCTCATGGCGATGCAGGCTTAACTGGACGTAAAATCATTGTCGATACTTACGGTGGTATGGGACGACATGGTGGTGGTGCGTTCTCTGGAAAGGATCCGTCTAAAGTGGACAGATCTGCGGCATACATCGGTCGTTATATTGCGAAGAACGTTGTAGCTTCTGGACTTGCGGAAAAATGCGAAGTGCAACTTGCATATGCAATTGGAGTAGCGGAACCCGTATCAGTTCTCGTTGATACTTTTGGAACGAACAAAATATCCGAAGAAGAAATCCAAAAAAGAATTCGATCCACTTTTAAGTTAACACCAAAAGGTATAGTCGAGAGTTTGGATCTTTTAGGAAAAGATAGAAGATACCAAGACACTGCAAGTTATGGTCATTTCGGACGAGAAGGCAAAACTTTCTCTTGGGAAAAAACCGACAAAGCAGAAGAATTAAAGAAAGGCTAAGAATAAACCCTTCATCAAAATATTAAAATGATGAACCCAGAACCGTTCGTTTGGAACTGGGTATGGTGAAGGGAAATGGATATCCGTGTAAGGAATCCGTAAAAGCTTTTCAAGAATTGATTGATAGTTGTATTGATATTGATTTGAATGTAAATAGAGTAATTATAGGAAGTATTTGACCATATGGGAGCACCTAGCCAATCTACCACCGATAAAAAAGCAACCCGAGACGCTTATGGGGAAGCCTTAGTTGAGTTAGGTGACGAACGAAAAGACGTCGTAGTATTAGATGCTGATCTATCGGGTTCCACGAAGACTGCCGACTTTCGCAAAAAGTATCCAGATAGATTCTTCAACGTTGGTGTAGCAGAACAAAATCTTGTAGGTCATGCAGCAGGACTTGCGCTTGCTGGATTTACTCCTTTTGCATCCTCTTTTGCAATGTTTCTATCAGGTAGAGCTTGGGAAGTTGTTAGAAACTCAGTCGTCTATCCTAAATTGAATGTGAAGCTTGTTGCATCGCATGGTGGAATAACCGTTGGAGAAGACGGAGCATCTCACCAATGCATTGAAGATTTTGCTATAATGCGAGTTATACCAGAGATGACAGTAATATGTCCATCCGATTTTAATGAGACGAAACAAGTAATTAAAAAGATCGCAGAATTCAAAGGACCAGTTTATGTTCGAGTAGGTAGACCACCCATTCCACTCATTCATAGAGATAACTACCAATTTGAAATTGGTAAAGCTGAAGTCCTAGCTGAAGGGACGGATGTCTTGATCATTGCAAATGGTGTGATGGTGTCTGAAGCGATTGAAGCACTTCCTCTCTTAACCCAAGAGGGAATATCAGCTACGCTATTGAATATGGCTACAATCAAACCGATTGATCGTGAGAAAATCCTAGCCTATGCCAAGAAATGCGGAGCAGTTGTTACATGCGAAGAGCATAATGTTGTCGGTGGACTTGGATCCGCAGTTTCTGAATTCTTGTCAGAAGAATATCCGGTTCCTATAATAAAATTAGGCATGAAAGACAGTTTTGGTAAATCGGGAACTTGGTCAGGGTTGATGGACTATTTTGGCCTCAGAGCAAAGAATGTTGTTGAACATGTCAAGATCGCAATTCAAAAGAAAAAGAATCCTGCTTGATCTAAAGTTCTCTATCTTATACAATTGAATCATGGCCTCGGTCGCACTACCAGGTATAGATATTTCCACAGAAGTAAAACCTCCTAAACCAGGAGGGCCTTGTCGAGTTGTACTTTGGGACGACAATGAGCATACTTATGAATACGTGATTGAAATGTTAGTTGAAATCTGCCAAATGACGGTTGAACAAGCATTTGAACATGCTGTAGAAGTGGATAATAAGAAAAAAACCATCGTCTTCTCTGGAGAATTCGAGCATGCGGAACATATTCAAGATCAAATTCTAAACTATGGACCCGATATTCGTATGCAAAATTCTAAAGGGTCTATGACAGCAACTCTAGAAAGATAGAAAAACTCCAATTTAGTATTTATTTTTTTCATTTAAAGCTGTTGAATTATTTAATGCTTAGAAATATATTTACTAGATATGAAATTCTCAGAAGAACTCATCAAGAAAAAAGGTAAAAATTTCAAAGCTGGAGAAATCATCTTCGAAGAAAACGATCCAGCAAATGAAATGTACATCTTGATCTCAGGTTCAGTTGGAATTCACAAAAGAATCAATGATGCCTATAAATTACTTATTGAACTAAAAGCTGGTGATATGTTCGGAGAGATGGCGCTAATAGACAATAAACCCCGAAGTGCAAGAGCCGTAGCAATAAGTTCATCTTTATTATTTCCAGTTACTGAAAATTTGCTACAACAACTAATCCAAACCAATTCAGAATTTACTCTTCGTTTGGTGAAGATTCTATCCAATCGATTAAGAGAAGCCAATTATCAAATCACTGCCCTTCTAAAAGGGGATAGGAAAAATATAGTAAAATCTAACCTCGCAACATTTGCGAATATTCATGGGAAACCCTTAAATAATGGATATGTTGTTGGCTTACAACCTTTTCTCAAATGGGCAATACTAAGAGCAGGCCTGGATCTAAAAGACATACAAGAAGCAATCAATCAATTGATTCGTGACCGAATGGTAAATCGCTTACCGAACGATCCAGGAAAACTTTTCGTTCTTGATTCATTAGGAAAATATGATATGGAAGCATCATAAATTATATTTTTTAAAATTGACTTTTTCTGGGTTTCATATGATCTAATAGCTAGATTTATGAAAAAATTCTACGCAATCACAATACTTCTATCCATCTTTTTACTAGGTTTTGGATTTATTTATTCCAACCTTCAAGCAGAAAATTTAGAACCATTACAACATGATTCATCGCAAGAGAAAAAAATTGTAATGAAGCTTACTTTGGAAGGTGCGATTACACCATCAAGCTTGGATCTGCTTTCCGAAGCATTGGACAAAGCTGAAGAAGCTAACGCAAAAGCTTTGATCGTATCAATGGATACACCTGGTGGACTTATGACTTCTATGGATAAGATGATTCGGAGAATACTATCTTCGAATGTTCCTGTAATCACATACATTTCACCCAGTGGTGCTTCCTGTGGTTCTGCAGGAGTTTTTATACTTTATGCATCACATTTAGCAGCAATGTCTCCTGCATCTAACATAGGATCTGCGACTCCTGTTCAAATGGGTGGAAGCTCTCCTGATGGAAAAGAACCGAGCAAACCTCAATCAAATGACATTCCAGACAAAGCTGGTACAGACGACCAAGTCAATCTAAAAAGAAAACTAATCAATCATGCTGTAGCGCAAATTAAAAGTCTCGCTTTATATCATGGACGTGACCCAAAATTTGCTGAACGATCAATAACTTTTGCTGACAATATCACATCCATCGAAGCAAAAAATAGATCTGTTATCGAAATTATTGCAGAGAATGATCAAGATTTACTGCAACAAGCAAATGGAAGAAAGATTCGTATGGTAACGGGAACCGTTACACTTGATCTACAAAATGTTGAGATCATCAATCTTGAGACAGATTTTCGTCAGGAATTCCTAAAGCTAATCGCCGATCCAAATATTGCCTATATTCTGATGATGATCGGCACACTCGGACTGATTGCAGAAATTCAATATCCAGGAGCTATATTTCCTGGCGTAGCAGGCGTTATATGCTTAATTCTCGGATTGTATTCCATGCATACACTTTCACTCAGCTATGCAGGAGTAGGACTCATGATGGTTGGGCTGATATGTTTTGTATTGGAAGTTAGCATCATGAGTTATGGAATGCTCACGATTGCTGGGATCATATCCATGGTAATCGGTGCAATGATGCTCGCGGATTCTGGAAACGAGATGGCTCGAGTATCTATCGGAATAGCACTTTCAACAAGTTTAGCAACAGGTTCGATAGCTGCATTTCTCGCATTCAAAGCACTTCAAGCTATGAAGCAAAAGCTGGCAAGTGGTGATGATTTTATGAAATCTCTTGTGGGCAAAGCTAATACAGATATTACGAAAGATTCAGGACAAGTTTTCATAAATGGAGAGATATGGCAAGGACGTTCCATAGATTCATCCATTCCAAAAGGATCACATGTCATTGTTGATTCGCGCGACGGACTTATACTTAGAGTCAAGATAAAATAAAAATATAGGAGTAAACGAATGGAATCATTTTTACCATTAATTGTTATTGGAATAGTTTTTCTTTCCATGTCTGTCAAGATATTGAAAGAATACGAGAGAGGAGTAATCTTTCGACTCGGAAGATTTTCGGCAGTAAAAGGTCCAGGTCTGATTGTTATCATTCCTTTTATTGATAAACTCAGTAAAATTAGCCTTCGAACAATCACGACAGACGTTGCACCTCAAGATGTTATCACGAAAGACAACGTTTCCATCAAAGTCAATGCAGTAATTTATTTCCGAGTGGTGGATCCTGCGAGAGCAATCATTCAAATAGAAGATTATCTTTACGCAACGCTTCAATTGTCACAGACAACACTTCGATCGATTATGGGACAATCCGAACTAGATGAGATCTTAGCTCAGAGAGACAAGATCAATGCAGAACTACAAGCTGTGATTGATGAGCAAACCGATGCTTGGGGCGTTAAAGTTACCATGGTTGAAGTCAAGCATATTGACTTACCAGAAAACATGCAGAGAGCTATGGCAAAACAGGCTGAAGCGGAGAGAGAAAGGAGAGCAAAAGTGATCAAGGCAGAAGGTGAGCACCAAGCGTCTGCTAAATTATCCGAAGCAGCTCAGGTTTTGGAATCGCATCCAATCTCGGTTCAACTTCGATTCTTGCAAACTCTCGTTGAGATTGCGGGTGACAAAACCTCCACAATTGTGTTGCCTATTCCTCTCGACTTGTTGTCACCTTTCATGGATAAATTGAAAGCGGATAATAATAAAAAATAAGAAAAGTTCTATATCTCACAGTCGACGATTGTGAGATATTCTTCATTCTCTACATCGTCCATTAGCCAAGTCCATTCCTCAAGCCAAGCAAGATCAGTTTTCTCCACTTCGCCAGGATAGGCATGGACACCCAATCTTCCCTTGTCATACCAATGATAATCTCGCAAAAAAGCATAAGGAAGAAAATTACCATATATATAATTTTGAAATTTGGGACTATAATTCATCTCAACTCGCGAAAAATCAATATCGACTTTTCTTGCAAGTGAACTAAATCTTGTTAGATTATTATTATCGGCAGGTTTCTGCAATTGACTATCTTCGAAAATTTGTTCCGGGTTTCTAATGATGATTCCATTCTTCAATCTTTCTTCTATTTTTCTTAGATTTAAAATATCGTCGGTTAGCAAATGATCTTTTAATGACAAGATTCCTTGCCAACGTCCACCGATTTCGTAACTTTTCCATTTACCATTTGGATTTAGAGTGGAAGTGTAAAAAAAGCCATCATCATTGAATCCTGCATCCAACCGCATAAAATCTGATAAGCACTGAATAAAAGTAGCAATATTATCTCTATCAACATTGTATTCTTTTTCAATCTTGATAATTTCAAATTCTTGCAGATACATCGGATACGGTTCAGAATCTTTGTGAATCAAAAAAGGATTCATCTGTTCATGAACATTTAAACCAACTACTACAAGAGAATAATGTGCCATGACAATTAATGCGTTGGTGCAAAGTTCTCCAAGAATTCAACAACAATTGATTCGTAGCTATTGAAATCATCGTTAATCGACTTAGCATGCGCTGAACCCCATCCAGTCAATGCGATCATTTTTTTATTACCTGGAATCGCATCAAATATCTGTTCAGAATGTTCGTGAGGAGTATAATCATCTGACCTAGAATGAATAATTAAAACGGGAACTTTAATATTTTTGGCGCAGGATACAGCATCTACCTCATCGGCTTTGAAATCTGCACGATTCTCCGCAAGTAAGAATGCTGTCGGAACAAAAGCTAACACAAATGATCCGTATATGTCAACACCTTTCTTCGCTATAATAGTTTTTAGGTTACTGAATGGGGAATCAGCAATTACAAAGGCAACTTTTTTACCAAGTCCAGCCATCAATAAAGATGTGACGGCACCATAGGACTCACCTAACACACCAATACGCTCTTCAGGAATACCAGAAATTTCTGAGAAATAATCGAAAGCGTTTTCTAGATCAAACTTTTCATAAAAACCAAATGTTCCAAATTCTCCAGAAGATTCTCCATGATGCCTGTGATCGAAAGCGAAAATACTGCATCCTCTTTTCCAAAATATCGGAGCATACTTCATAACCCCCCATCTGGTTCCAGTGAATCCATGCAAAAGAATCGTTCCACACTTCTTTCCTTTTGGATTTTTGAAATACCATGCCTTCAATTTGATGGGACCATTTTGAAAGCTATGTTCTTCAGGTTCAGGGAGGGAAAAGCCAGCCAGTGTATTGGCAGTTTGCTTGTTTCTATCCTCATCCATTGCTCTAACCTTGAATGCAACGATTTCACTCGAAAAGAAATAACTAATTCCCAAATACAATAAGGAAAAAATTACTGTTAACGATCCAATGCTTATGTATATTTTTGCTTTTTTACTCATGGCTTTGGATAGATTGCATATTTATTCAAACAATTGCAAACGCAAAAAAATATTTTATTGAGCTCCCATTATTCATTTATATTTAGTAAATTACAGTAATCCTGCTCGTTTATATGCTTCTTCTTTTTCACGAGTGATCTGGGCTGCTTGAGCTTTGATTCCTTCCATAACATCTTGGAACTTTTTGTCCATCTCTTCATTGGCTCCACCCTGTGTATCAACCAAGTATTCTATAATTTCTAGTCGATCTTTCGATTGCTTCTCCATGTTCGAATAATAGTATTCTATATCTTCCGCCTTTGCATTGTTAGCTAAAACATTTCTAGTTGCCTGGGCTAGTTTCTCTGCTTTTGCTTCTTGCTGAGCCTTCACATCAGGGGTCAATCTTTTTGGTATTAGATCATTTCCTGGAAATGCTTCACGAAGACGATCAAATTGAGCCATGGCTTCTTCTGGATAGGGCTTTCCAGTTTGCGGGTTGATAGGAATCTCGCCAGATTTTCCATCTTTATTTGCCTGCTCTTCTTCATAAGTCATCCCACCGGAATTATAGAAGTCAGAATCAAAAACAGACTTGCTGTCTGCATCTCGCACGCCCATCGGATTGCCTTTTGGGTTGGAATTGGCACCGCCAGAAGAGGATCCTCCCAGCAAGAAAGAAAGATCTTCTGATCGTATGGCTTTTTTCTTTTTATCGCTATCGCTTGTTGAAAACAAAAAATAAATTAAAATTATAAATGCAAAGAACATACCCACATAAGTAAGTTTTTTCTGAATTCCCATTCTGTTTTTTTCTCCTTTACTCTAGAGGATTTTCACAAATCCTATCCCTAATGATAAGCTCTCTTAAGAAGCAAATATGTATAGCGATTTTGTCAGTAGTTTTTATATCCTGTGGCACGAATACTGACACTCCCGTTGCACCTTTTGTTTTCTTGGTTCCCGTTGCTGTTCCTCAAATTTTTACTGTATTACCTTCAACTAGCAATGTGAATGCAGACGGAACCATTGTCGGCAGTCCTAGCCTGTCCGCTAAACCTGATTACTTCCTGCATTATTTTGTAACGAATCGTGAACCACAGTTTGTAGGTTATAATCTCTACATATCCACGACCACACCGTCATTAGCTGAGACACTCGCTGGCGAATATTTAGAAGATGGAATTCCACCTTCATTCGCACATTTACCCATTGAAAATTCCACCGAAGCCAATAAAGTCGTCATAAGAAAAATTAAAAACTTTGCACCACCACCTGGCCTCGTACCATTTCAACAATGCCTTGTTTATACTTTTACTTTGCGATCACTACTCAACTCTGGTTTAGTATCTAACCAATCAACTCCTGTGAGCAAGTGCTCATCCATTAGACCCAATTTCTGTGAAGTTGGTTCTGGTTGCAATTCTCTCGCCTGCTCTGTTCCCAATTGTAGCAGTCCGTCCAGTTGTCCTGTTGGTACAAACTGCAATCCATGCAATTACCCAGGAACTGAAGAATTTGGATGCCAATGCCCAGCCGGAGTGGATCCTCCTGGTTGCAATCGTTAATTTGCAAAATTAGAATATTTTAATATGTCTGCCAAAATTCAAATCGGTAATTTCTATGTTGTAGCAACTCCTATTGGGAATAAGGCAGATATTACTTTAAGAGCAATTGAAAAATTCAAAGAAGTCGATTTGATTCTTTGTGAAGACTCAAGAACAACCATTCCACTTCTCAAAGACTTGGGAATCACTACGCAGGCTAAGACTCTACACAGATCTTCCGATCCGAATTATTTTGAATGGATATACGATGGTCTGCGAAAGGGTCAATCTTATTGCTTGGTGTCGGATGCGGGAACTCCTGGCTTATCTGACCCTGGATCAAATGTTGTGCGCTTTCTTCGCTCTAAGAATATCAGCTGCATACCAATTCCAGGTGCGAGTGCTCTAGCGGCAATCGTAAGCATCTCAGGGTTCCAAGCCAATCCCACAATTTTCCTTGGGTTTCTGTCCGAAAAAAAAAGGAAAGAAACGGTCTCAGCTAGAAGCATCCAAGCAAATCGATGGACTCATTGTCTGCTACGAATCTGTTCACAAAATGCCAGTATTGATTGAAATACTCTGTGATGTCTTTCCGAATCAGGAAATTATCATCGGAAGAGAGTTGACTAAATTGCATGAAGAAGTATTGTACTACGAAAGTCCGGAGAAAATGAGAACAAATCCCCCGAATTTAAAGGGAGAATTTACGATTTTAATCAATAATCATGGAAAATTTTCACTCAAGCATTTACCTGAAGAGCCGATATAATAATATAGAGGGTAGAAAAAATGAATATTGATAGAATTGGAAGAGTTGGTGGCTCAGGCTACGAACCAAAAAAAGCATCTACAACACCTAAGTCAGAGACAAGTCTTGGACAAGACAGCGTAACAATTTCCGATGCAGCGAAACAGCTTTCAATGGAAGCTAAAGTTCGTCAGGAAGTTACAACAATTGCTAAGCAGATTTTGAATGAGCCAGAAACTCAAGAGAAAACCGACAAAATCAAAGCAGTTAAAGAGAAATTAAAAAATGGCGAATATGATGAATTGAGCCCTGAAGTTTTAAATAAAATTTCTGAAAGGATTACTGAGGTTTTTCTAGGTTAAAATTTCCCTAGCCTCTATCCTTAAGACTCTATCCTCTACATGCCAGTCTTACCGGAATGGATAAACTTCAATTTTCCTCCAAAAATCCACTTTGAAATAGATTGTACCTACAAGTCGGGAACCCTCGTAAAAAACGTTGGTTCTCGCATCATTCTCTTATCCACTCAATCAGAAATGGAAAATCCTGATGAGCTTACCATTATCAAAACTAGTTTAGAAAAACATGCAGATGGCGTGATCGTCTATGACGACATTGAAAAAGTTGCAAACTTCAAAGATTTAGACAGTGCATCTTATTTCGCAAGAATTGCAAATGCAAATTGTATAGTAGTCTATGGTGGATTTGAATCCATCAATGCAGGCAAAGCAATTGCATTATTGGCAACAAATGATTGTTTCGCAGAAGAATTGTTTGGTGGACGAAAAGCAATAAAAAATCCACCACTTCCGCTTGTAGTAATTCCTACAAGACCTGTCATGGGCAATGAGGCAAGTCCTTTCCTAACCATTACCGATGATCGGGATCGCAATAGAAAATACATATCCCACGAATGGTTATTTCCAACCATGATTATCTGTGATCCAAAAATTTCAGTTGGACTTTCGACATCCGATATTGCAAAAACTGGAATTGCAATTCTATCTGCTGCTGTTGATTCCCTACTTTCGAAGTATTCCAATGACCTAACCAATTCCAATGCACTAAGAGCAATTGAATTGGTTTCAAAAAATATCATTCCTGCAATTCGTGAATCGAAGAATATGGGATCTAGAAGCGCATTGTATTCCGCAAGCCTACTTACGGGAATTGCTCAATCCGTTAGTTCGCTTGGTTTATGTTATGCGCTCTCTCTCTCTGCGTCAACAATAACAAATCTAGATATTTATCAATCCATGGCGATTCTACTTCCCCATGTTATGGAATACAACCTGACATCTTCTGCAGGAAAATATGTTCATATTGCAAAAGCTTTGGATGAAGATGTTTCCAATATTTCGGTTATTGAAGCTGCGATTAAAGCTGTGGAAGGAATTCGAAAGATTTACCTTGAACTAAAAATTCCTCAAAGACTTTCCGAATACGAAGTAAAAAAAATTGATTTGCCGGGTATAGCAACTCTTGCTTCTACCTACAGTTTTTTGGACAGTCTTCCTCGTGAATTGCCAAAAAATGAGATTGAAACCATTCTCGTTGCCGCATATTAGTATTATAGATGATTCAACTCAATTATTTTGAAATTCTCCTACGGGATGAATTCGACCTTTCTGATCGCGATGCAAGAAGGATGGATCGAGCGGTTCATGATATCGCTCATTCCGTAGGCATGGAAAAAAGAGAAGTCTTTGATTTTATTAAATTTGGCTGTGAATCGGATATGAAGAAACTAAATGAAAATTACGATTGGAAGGATTTTCATAGAAGCATAGTATTAAGGCTCAAAAAGCAATTCTAAACTGCCAATGGATGCTCCATTTTCCAAGGAATTCAACGATGTTTATTTTTCCAAGGATGGCGCAATCGCAGAAACGGAATATGTTTTCCTGGAAGGCAATCAACTTCAAAAAAGATTTTCCAACCCAAATGAATGGGATAAACATTTTTTTACAATAGCTGAGACCGGTTTCGGAACAGGCTTGAATTTCTTACTTACAACTGCTCTATGGAATAAAACAAGTTCAACCAATAATTGGCTTCATTATATCTCTGTCGAAGGATATCCACTCACTGCAAAAGAAATTCGAAAATACCTGACAAATATTTTTATGAATAGAAATGATCTATTGGATCTTCTAGATGGTTTCCTAGTTGAATACAATCTTTTATCACCTGGATTCTATCGGTTTCAGTTTCCAAAATATCGAGTAAGTTTGACGATTCTATATGGAGATGTAGCTGAGACATTACCAGAATTGGAGGCTTCAGTCGATACTTGGTATCTGGATGGATTCTCGCCAGCTAACAATCCTGCGATGTGGTCACAATCCTTATTTCAAGAAATTGCAAGACTATCAGCTAAGGGTACAACATTATCTACTTATACATCGGCTTCTTTTGTTCGTCGCGGTTTAGGTGAAGTTGGCTTTAAGATTACAAAACAAAAAGGCTTCGGACGCAAACGAGAAATGTCTATAGGAATTTTTGATGCAATAAAATTCAGCGATGATGCATCTTATAAAAATTATAGAAAAAAATATATCCACAACCCAATCATTAAATCCAAACCTATTTCTAAAATTCCCAAAATTATAAATATTGCGGGAGCAGGAATTGCAGGAGCCAGTGTAAGCTATGCACTTAGACTTCGTGGTATTCCATCAAAAATATGGGATCCAAATGGAATTGCTAATGAAGCCTCTGGAAATCCAGCGGGAATCTTCTACCCCTATTTGACGAAATATCCAACATCTCATTCCAAATTTTCACTTCAGGCATTTTATTATGCGAATCAATTTCTTAAGAAAGATGTTTTTAGAAATGCCATCATCAGTAAAGGGTTAGAATTCAAAGTTGAAGATCCAGTAAAAATTGATCGTTATATTACCTCATTAGATTCACATAAACTTGATGAACGAGTAGCAATAAAGAAACATTCATCTATCTGTTTTTCTGAAGGTGGAAGTATTTCTCCACGCGATTTCGTTCTAACCTTAATTGGAGATTCAGAAATCATCCAAGAAAAATTTGAAAGCGATTCTAATACAAGAACTGAAGATACAGAATCAATCTATTGTATATCCTATAAAACCAGTTCACTTACGCGATTTGAAGATCTACCTTTACGAAAAGTACGCGGTCAATTAACAATTTTAGATAGGAAAAACCCCGTAATCATAAACGCTATTCCTGAAATTCAAAATATTGATAAACCAATAGCCTCAGACAGCTATATTACCACAACAAAGAATAACCAAGTTCTAATTGGTTCTACCTATGATGAGTTCAAAACAGATCGGGATTGGTCAGAAAATGATGAACAAAAAATATTCAGTGAATTTCAGAAAATACTAAAAATTCCCGATAGTTCAGAATTTATTGAACTCAAACAAAATAGAAAAAAACAGATCGTAAACGATTTGAAAGAGAAAAAAGAAAATATCATACAGTCAGAATTAGAACTAAATCTTGATGACCGAAATCAATTAGAATCTGAACGCAAAGTAGGAAATCAATATCTCACAGGAAATCATAATAAAGATTCTATAGATCATGAGCTTTATAGAATTTCTCATCGATGTCAATCTAAGGATCGATTGCCTGTGGTTGGGCAAATTCATGATAAATGGATCTATACAGGTCTTGGGTCAAGAGGACTAGTATATTCAATGCTTGGTGGAGAAGTCTTAGTTAGCATTCTTTTGGGTGAACCACTTCCTATACCTAGGTCAGTTTATAAGTCTATTGGTGCAGAACGCTTTCCCAATATTTAACCCATTGATCATTTTCGATAATTTCTGAACTCATTTTCATATAAAAAAGTTTTCCACCAAACTTTGAAATATCGGATAATGAGAATTTAACAAAATCTTTTTCGGTACAGATCAAAAGATCGTTTCTGAAAAGCATAGTTTCGAGAAAGTTTATACTACTTGGAGGATAAGAATAGTGGTCTGGGTAGATTTTCGAATGGAATTCAGAAGGTTTTAACTTTTGAATCGATTGTAAAAAAGAATCAGGATTTGCAAGACCAGTAAATCCAAAAACTCGATTCGATTCAATAGATTCTAAAGGTTTTGTAATCATTTTGCTATGCTCATCATAGGACACGAGACATTCCAATTTCTCAATTGAATGAAAAATCTTGATCTTTGGAAATTTACTTCGGATTTGACTCTCTAGTTTCTGCATTGCAGAAGTTTTTTTATTATTCTTACTTATTAAAATATCTTTAAGTTGTTCTTGAGACGATTCTTTAATTGGGAAATTAGAATCGCTTACATGATTAAATTCATCTGTTCTACATTTAGTGAAAACAACAATATGCGCGCGATCCAATGCGGTCCATTTTTCTCGAAGGTGTCCAGCAGGTATTGTAAATCCATTCGAAAGAAGGCGCTTAGAATCTATTAGAACAATATCCAAATCTCTATGGATCTGCCTATGTTGGAATCCATCATCTAGGATAGCAAAAGAAGATTTATAGTTTATAATATTGCTAAAGATATTAAAAGATCGAATTCTATCTCGTCCAACAATTATCTCACAATTTGGTAAATTTCTTTTCAATAACAAAGGTTCGTCGCCTGAATCTTTTGGATCAGAATCGATTTTTACCAATTTTCCTTTTATCGAAGATCGCCCTCCATATCCCCTAGATAGTACAGCGATTTTTGCATCTGGCAATAAATTGCAAATCAGATTAGATAAATGAATTGTAAAAGGAGTTTTACCCGTTCCACCGACTGATAAATTCCCAACGCTAATAGTTTTGGTTACATTAAGCTTGGTTGGTTTTTTTCTTTTCTGATCAAAATAGAAAATCACTTGATAGATCAGAGATAGGGGCCAAAGTAGAATCTTGAGCAAAAACATTATGATACGTTATTGTTTAGCTATATTCTTTGTAGGTCTAATCTTTTTATCTTGTGCGGATCGATCAAATTTAAGAGTAACTGCGGATGGTTTTACTTCTAAGGAAAGCATAAAATATGGCGCAAAATACAAGACATCTGCCATTCATATTGAAAAAGAGGATATCGATCGTCTTAAAATTCGATTGTACAATAGCCTAGCCGACACCAATCCAACCGATCGAGTAAGACGTTGGGAAGAAATTGAGAAGCTATCAGGCAATAATTTATTTGCTTTTATCTTGAAAACAGATTATAGAATCATACCAGAGTTTTTGGATTTTACTTTTACTTGGGACAATAAGCCTATTGAACTTTTTATGAGATCCTATGCAGTGACTTTGTCCGGTCGGACCAATCAGAGAATCAGTTCAGGTATGTCTTGGAATAACTCTTCATTTTATTTCTATCCTATTGATACGAGACCTTACGTCGCCTATCCCATGGTAAGTTCAACTTCATACATTGATCTGGATTTAGAAGATTCCTATCTTTTCTTATTCATGATTCCCCAGGATTCACTTTTACCTGGCAGTCATATTCTAAGAGTTGTCTCTCCTATGGGAGGAATGATTGATTTTGAATGGAAAAATTAAATATTTTTTTCTATTAGTTTTCCTTCTTAATTGTGATGAGAAGAATCCACATTCTTTTGATAAAGGGATAAGCCCTATTTTTGCAGATAGAATGCAGGCTCAATCCAAGGATTGTAAAACTTGTCATAAGGAAATTTATAGCGATTGGGAACAATCTCGGCATAGAGTCGCTTTCTCGAATCCATTGTATAAAGAGAGTCATGCAAGAGAACCTCTGCAGTGGTGTGAAAACTGTCATTCGCCTTTGGTAGAATTAGGCGGTGATCCAGATAATGCAGAACATAGACTCAATCCAGAAGACGGTGTCTCTTGTATAGTCTGTCATCTACGAGAAGACAAAATACTAGTTCCTAAATTACCGAGAAAAATCTCGGAACATAAATATCGTATCGCAAAGGGTATGGATCGTTCAGAATTTTGTGGCAACTGCCACCAATTCAATTTTCCAGTTGGAAACGGACGAGTCGCACATTCTCAGTTGAAGTTTAGCGATATGCCGATGCAGAATACCTACGAAGATTGGTCGCAGAGTTACTTCGCAGATCGAGAGACATGCCAAGACTGTCATATGGCTGCTGAAGAGGGTCGCAAGTCTCACAAATTTCCAGGTGGGCATAACAAGGATTATCTAAGAAAAAGTATAAATTTTGATTTTGTAAAGATATTTCCTAAAAATGAATCCTCACAGAATCGAGAACCGAATCAAGAAATGAGAACTTCAGTTGATTCCGATCGAACCGGCATCCAAATTGCTATTACTGGTCATAGCATAGGGCATGGCTTTCCTACAGGTGACTTATTTCGTAGGATTGTCATTCGATTTCTTAATGAAAAGAATCAAGAAATTTCAAGAACTGAACTTGCTTATGAATATGCTCCCAATCCAGCATTTCCAAAAGATCCATCAGTCTCTTATAAAATATTAGCAAAAAAGAATATTATACCTTACCCGATCCTTTCGCCCGATAGTAAATTTATTACATTTTTGGATATCAGTGTTAACCAATTGAAGCTAATCAAAAAATGGGAAGTGAGTATGCAGTATATAAGTGATCAGAATCGAATCGGATCTAATCTTAAAGAAGATGAGATCCGTATGATATTTGACTCAGGTGAAATATAATAAAAATTAGGAATGTCTTTTTTCTAATTCAGCGACTACGTCACTAAAAGAAAGTCCTTTTTCCACAAGAAGGACTTCTAGGTGGAAAACAAGATCTGCGATCTCATGCAACAACTCCGCTTGGGAAGGGTTCTTTGCTGCGATCAATACTTCTCCAGATTCTTCTCCGACTTTTTTTAGGATTCGGTCAACGCCGTCTCTAAACAAATTTGCAGTATAGGAATTATCAGGCAATTCTGCCTTTCTTTTTTTTAGGGTGGATTCGAGGGTCTTTAAAAATTCCATGTATAGGTGTAAAATCTCAGGAGCACAGTCTAAGGAAAAGCGAAAAAACTTTCTCTCAAAAAGTCTAATACAGTGGCAAGCCAAGAAAACCAAAGTTATTATGACCTAAAGTTTGATTGTGAACCTCATTAAATCATATGAACAATTACACGAAAAATACTAAAAAAGATAATTTCATGGAAAGATTCCAAAAAATCTATAAGCTTAGATCTCCATTCTTTTTCATTTCGACTTTTCTTATCTTAATTTCTTGGTTATTCCTTGTATCCCCCATCTCCGCGAAACCGATTATTTGGGAGACATCCATTCTAAAAGCTATGGAAAAAGCAAAAAAGGAGAACAAGCCAATTTTTGTGGAACTTTATGCGGATTGGTGTGTGTATTGCAAAACGTTAGAAAAAAATATTTTCCCAGATCCGCAAGTAACCCAAGCTTTATCAGGTTATATTCCCGTAAGACTCAATGGTGAAGAGTATCCAAATTTTATGGATCGATACAATGCTGTTGGATTCCCTACACTTTTGTTTCTAGACAAGCACAGCAATTTCATTTCGAAACTACCCGGCATGCCAACCAAAGATATGGTAATCAGAGAAGCGAAATCAGCACTTAGCAAAGCAGATATGGAAGAACCTTTACTCAGTCGTTGGAAGGAGAATCCTTTATCAATAAGAAATAATTTTGAGTTGGGAGTTTTTTATTTCCAAAATGAAGATTTCAATAAATCAGCTCAGTATTTCAAAACATCAGCTTATTCGAATGCTAAAGAATATCCCGAACTCAAGAGACAAGCTTTGTACAACCTGGCTATGATTTCTCTGAATACCAACCGATTCAAAGAGTCTGTCGAAATATTTAGCAATTATCTAGTAAGTTATCCGAATGGACCGCAGCTATCTAGCGTCTATCTTCATCGCGGACTTTCTTGGAAAGCACTCAAGGAGTCAGACAAAGCGAAGAAAGACTTGTACCGAGCGCGAACACTCAGTACGGAAGTCGAAGAAAAAGAATTTATTCAAACTCAAATTGATAATTTCTAGATTCTGCTAGTAATCGGAATGTATTTTCTTGAAATATCACCCACAAAAATCTGCCTTGGTCGAACTTTACTAGTCTCACCAATTTTGCGAAGTTCTCTCCAATGTGCCATCCAACCAGGAAGTCTACCAATCACTTGCATTGACGTGAACAACTCTTTCGGAATTCCTAAAGTATGGAAAAGGATTCCACTATAAAATTCCAAGTTGGGATACAGATTGTTCTTCACAAAATAATCTTCATCCCAGATAAAGCTATCAATCTCAACAGCGAGACTTTCGATAGGATCTAGCTTTCTATTCTTATAAAACTCTTGAAACACCTTTCTCGCAACACGAGCTCGAGGACTAATAGCATCATATGCTTTCTGACCGAAACCGTTAGAATGCAATGGAACTTCACCTGTCTTGAATCTCTCAAAATAAGACTTCGCATCCATTCCTACTCTTAAAATATCTTCCAATAATTCAACAGCGGCTACTGGTCTTCCGCCTTCACGAGAACCCCATTGAGCAGCAATTCCCGCAGCGATGGATGCAAATAGATTCGCTTTGGTTGAACCAATTATCTGAACCGTTGTAGCGGATACATTTTGTTCATGATCACCGTACAATATCCATAATTTATTGAGAACGGAATCAAACTCGGGAGGTACATTGTATTCACCTTCTGCTTGAATCGTATGCAGCATATGCAAAAAGTTAGTGCAATAAGGAAGTTTATCTAATGGATAAACGAAAGGATGTCCTTGACTATGTCGATGGGTAAAAGCGGCAATGGTTCTCACTTTTGCAAGTAAGCGAGTAACCTGATCAACACCCTTATCGAGGTTCTCTTCATAATTATCAGGATAGTAACTGGATAAAGAAGTAACCATCACGGATAGAGCCGCAAGTGGATTCGCTTTACCTGGAAAACCATCAAAAAGATTCAACATATCCTCATGGATCATGGAATGTTTAGAGAGTCTTCTCGAGAAATCAGCTAACTCTTGCTTGTTGGGAAGATCCCCATAAATAAGTAAGTATGCCGTCTCAACAAAGGTTGAATTCATTGTCAGTTCTTCTATATCATAGCCACGATAGAACAACTCACCAGTCTCTGGAACTCTACGTGATACTTTGGAATGACCCATGGCAGTATTAAAAAGTCCAGGATCTACGCTGATAAGACCAGTCTTCTTATATAGCTCAGAGATATCTAAGCCTTGACGTCCATCAGTTCCAGTGATTAAAGGGATTTCGTATAATTTGCCATCAACATTGAGTTGGGCTTGCTTGTAATTCATTGTTGCTTCCTTAGCTTAGAGCTTGTTGAAGTGTATCATGTATAATAACAAAATCAGTAAGGCCGACTATATCCATAACCTTGCGGAAATGTGCGTTGAGTCCGGCAAATTCAATTTTACCAGAATTTTCTGATGCTTTGGTAATTAAACTTATTAGTGTAGCAATTCCAGCTGAGTTGATATAGCTCGTCTCTGTGAAATTAATGATTACTCTAGTTCTTTTATTTTCGGGGATTGAATTGTAAGAAGACATGATCTCATCATCGGCTTCGGATGTTATCTCACCTGAGATATGCAGAATGGGAAGGGCTCCACCTTCTTCGTAATCCACTCGTATTTTAAAATCATCTGCCATTCTAAAGGGATCTCCTGAAAATTCTTATTATCAGTGCTAGATTACAAACCCAGCTGGATAAAGCTAGTTTTTTTCTGACGATAAAACAAAGGAGGAATCCTCCTTTGTTTTTGATTGGAATTAGTTTTGGTTCAGATAAACAACGTATTTCGCGATCTGACCAATCGTTTCATCACCTAAATGCTTGTAAGCAACCATAGAAGTTCCCTTAATTCCTTCATTAAGAGTCTTGGTAACTCCAGCTAAAGTTGGTCCATTTTTCCACTCACTTGCAGGTGCTTTGTAATTTCTTGGTTTTGGGTTGAGTGCTGACGCTGCAGCTCCATCACCAGCACCAAGTTCTCCATGGCAAGAAGCACAGCTCATATCATAAGCTTCTTTCCCAGCTTGTGTATCAGCATCCAATGCAGCAACTTCAGTAGGAGCTGGACTTGCAGTCTCTTGTGTTGCGGGCTTGTCACCACATGCGACTAGAAACATGAGCGAGGATGCAATTACTAACAGAGTTAGAGAAATTTTTGTTTTCATAATAAAGTTAACCTCCGCGGTATATATCAAATTATTTCCTGGGTATTTTTTTTGGCTAGAATAATAAGTTTTGAATTAGAGAAGACTTTCCAAAGCATGAGAAATATTCGAAAATTTGAATTTATATCCATTTTCAATCAATCTATCGGGATAGACCATTTGACCTTCTGTTACAACTTTTGCACCTTCTCCAAAAAGAGCGTTCAGAATAAAACTAGGTGTCCAAATAGCTGATGGACGATGCAGAGCCTTTCCTAATTCATTAGAGAAATCTTCATTTGATACAGGATTGGGAGCTGTTAGATTGAAGGCTCCTTGCAAATTTTTATGATCTATCAAAAAAAGAAATCCACCAACTATATCATCTATATGAATCCAGCTCATTCCTTGCTTTCCAGAACCTAACGGACCTCCTGCGAATGATTTAAAAATTGGAATCAATGAACCTAGAGCTCCACCTTTGCGATCTAAAACAATTCCAATTCTCGGATTGATAACTCGAATTCCCGAATCTTGAGCAAGCTTACTTGCCTCTTCCCAATGAAAACTTAGGTCTGCAAGAATTCCATCTCCCATACTGGATGATTCTGAAAATCGTTCACTTCTCATTGGATACGATCCATAGAATCCGATTGCAGACGCAGACAAAAAAATCTTAGGTGGAGATTGGCATAATTTCATTGCTTGAACAATCTGCTGAGTATGGCCAACTCGAGAATCATAAAAACGCTTGATCGCAGACTTAGTCCAACGAACTCCCGCTAAATTTTCCCCAGCGAGATTGATCATAACGTCTAGTCCTTCTAAACCATCAGGTTTGGGAAAAGCAGAAGATTTATAGACTATATTTCGATCGTAAGACTTGAATATGGATTCCTTGGTTGCCTTCTCTGGATTTCTTGTAAAAATTACAACTTCATCACCGCGTTCCAAAATTGCCTGAGTGAGAGCCTTACCGACGAGGCCAGTTCCGCCTGATATTCCTATTTTCATACTGGTTTAGACATTTTCCATTCCTTACATAGGAAAAAAATAAGTTGGAAGATAATCTATCTAAGAAATCTTAGAGTTTGTGTCTAGATCAACTTCATTATCCATCTTGGTTGTAGCTATTGTTCTTCTTGGCAATGCGATTATAGTTTTATCCAATTTGAATAAAATGGAAATCTATCCATCCTCGCCTCCCTTTCGCATGGTCGACCATACTAAGTCTTACCAAATATCACAAGAATCATCCATAAGCAATCTTCTAGACAATGACAGTGAGACTCATTGGAATAAACTAAAAGAAAGCCCTTCTACAATTGACTGGGAAATTGAATTGAG
Organism: Leptospira sp. GIMC2001; assembly: GCF_028462125.1. Classification (NCBI taxonomy): domain Bacteria; kingdom Pseudomonadati; phylum Spirochaetota; class Leptospiria; order Leptospirales; family Leptospiraceae; genus Leptospira; species Leptospira sp. GIMC2001. The sequence continues at coordinate 2,912,579 of NZ_CP115468.1, forward strand.
TCTCACCCATTATTGGAATGGATCGGAATTTGTTCCCAAAAATTGGAAATTTATTGACATCACCTCTTGCTCTGATACTGATCTAGAACTTACTATTCTTTACAGAGAAGCAATCAATGTTGATAAAGTTTTAAGATTACCCGAAGATTTTATTCAGAAAAAAATCAATATTCAATTATTAAAAAACCAAAATTCCAGAGTAGAACTAGACGGAATCAAAAAACTAGAACGGACTATGAACTATCCAGATGGAATTTATATTCTAACGATACTTGGTAAACACAAAGAAGATTCAGCCTGTCTCAGTCTAGTTGATTTGGAATTTTGAATAACTAAATATTATTTGAAAACCTAAATATTAAGAAGATCAACGTATCTCACGCATCCATTGAGCAATTTGCTTATCCATATCAAGATTGGATTTTTCTAAATTCGAAATTACAGATTCAACCCTTTCTTTGGAATGATTTTGACTGAGTTTCGCTTTTCCTTCCATTCTCAAAATTTCAATCTCAAAACCTACAACTCCTTTCACCATTCCATTCAAATATTCAGGATCTAAGTTTTTCCATTGATACGTTGAATCCGAAGCTTCATATTTTTCAATCAGTCTTTTCATGGATTGAATAATTAGATTCGGATCATTTTGAATTTTTAAAATTCCGTAAACATGCACAGAAACATAATTCCAGGTTGGAACACTTCGATCGGTTTCATACCATGATGGGGATATATAACAATGCGGTCCGGCAAATATGCAGAGCACTTCCTCTTCACTTGCTGATTTCCATTGTGGATTCGGCCGTGCAAAATGTCCGATTAATTTGGTTTGATCTTCATTGAGAATCAATGGTGAATGGGTGGCTTGAATACAGCTCAAGGAAGAATTTGCATCTTCCAAATCATTCATTTTAGATGATACTATTGTAGAAAATGAGTTCTCTTCAATAATTCTATGAATGATTGCCAAATCCGAAATTTTAAAATGATTGGGTATATACATAATCTCCTCATAGATTATCCAAATTTTTAGGAATTCCTATTTTTATATAGATTTTTTTTTCAAGAATGTTCGGCTAGCAACTAATTTTGCCTAGATTGCAGAACAATGATTCTCATAAATTTATATGAATTTCTAGAACGAGTGAATTTTTTACATTCATAGGCTGTGTTGATAAAATTTAATTCTGTCCGGAAGAATTCATTGGATACAGTCGTGATGATGACCAAGACACGGGAACGGACATGGACACGGGCTTAAGTGAGTCCCTATCAGAGTTCTTAAAGATCAAGGCCGTGCTAGTTGCTTTTCTGAGTAAGTGCACTATTCCAGATTTCGTATCAATCCAAACTAGGATCGATTATATAACGAATTGGATTTCCCTTTCTTGATTCCAATGCTTCAATACAATCGTTGATCTCATCAAGTCCGTGATGCGATGTGATCGATCTAGATAGATTGATTTTTCCTTGAGTATATAGATCTATCAATTCTGGTATAGCTCGCCTATCAGAACCGTATGATCCACCAACAGATATCATTTTCTCAATTAGAATGAACGGAATTAAAAATTTTAAAGGCTGCCTTCCGATTCCAACAAGCACAATTCTGCCATTCGAATTCATAGCACGAAGACTCTCTTCAACATTGGACATATATCCAGAAAAATCAACCAAAAGGTCAACGCCCTTTGTGACTTCCTTGAGGGCTTTACCCGGATTCTTAACATTCTTTAAATTGATTACATCATCGGCACCATAATGTACTGCATTCTCCAACGCACCATCATCAACGTCAATAGCGACTAACTTAGATTTCGTGAGAGCTCGTGCGATCGCCACACCATGAATTCCCAATCCACCGCAGCCAATGATGGCCACTGTATCAGATTCTTGAATATTGCCACGGTAGCGAATCGCATGATAGGGAGTAGATACGGCATCAGCAAGAATAGCACCTTGATCAAAAGGTATTGAATCAGGTAGAGAATATAAATATCTTTCTTCAGCAATTAAGAATTCTGCAAAACTCCCATCGCAATCAAATCCAAATACACCAATATCTTTGCATAGATTTTCGTGCCCAGCTAAACAATGCTTACAGATACCACAGGAAGTTCCCGCAGCTATAACGACTCGATCGCCTTTCTTAAATTTGGTTACAGATTGTCCAATTTCCTCAACGACACCGGATGCTTCGTGTCCTGGAACTCTAGGATATTGGCGACATTTGATTGTTCCATGAGCAATGAGATGAACGTCCGAGCCACAGACTCCACAAGCCTTTATGCGAATCTTAACTTGCGTATCTGTAGGGCCTGCAATGGACTTCTCACGTATTTCAACTTTACGAAGCCCATTTTCTAAAATTGCAGCTCTCATTTAAAATTGTTTCCTAAAAAATTTTGGATATTTATAATCAAATCCTTAGGAATTGCATTTTTCACTGAGAGCATAGTTCTACAAATCAACAAACGATGATTAAATCACCACCAGCTTTCACTTCACCAGCTTCGTTTTTGGCTTCCACCGTAAGAGTAACAAGTTTCTCACCGTTCTCTTCTTTTTTACGTTTTACAGTTCCTTCACAAACAAGTGTCTCACCTGGTTTGGTCATTGCTTTGAATTTTACACCAAAGAAACGAATCTGTCTCTGATCTACCCAAGCAGTACACAATCTTCCGATTTGCGCCATAACGTACATACCATGCGATATGGTTCCATCAAGACCATTAGCTTTTGCAAAATCAGGATCATTATGAATGGGATTAAAATCGCCACTTGCACCCGCATAACGTACTAAATGCGCATGTGTTATTGTTGGAACAGGAATAGATGGGATTGTTTGCCCGACTTCTAATTTATCAAATTCAATTTTTACCATTTAAAACTCCTTATCCTTGTGGTCTGATCACAATAGCCATTTCTGCACTAAGGATCGGTTCATTTTTGGAATTGTGGATTGTGGTTCGAAAGGAGACCATGTCCATCTTTCCTGTTTTTACATCAGACACTTCGGACTGAGCCCAAACATCCCCAGGATAGAGAACTTTATGATAAGTATATTCTTCTTTTAGATGCAAAATACGCGCAAGATCGATTCCTAAATCAGCCATATCTGTCCAAATTTTCGGATATCCCCAGAACTGAATTACAGTTGGGAAAGTTAAAGGAGCTGGAATATCTTCGTAACCTGCTTTCTTCGCCTCATCTACGCTAAAGTAAATTGGATTTTTTTCTCCAATTGCAAGGCAGAATTCTTTTATTTTACCACGTTCGATAGTAAAATCGAAACGATCTAATTTTTTTCCAACGATATCTTTTGATAATGCTTGCTCAGCCATTTTATCTCCTAATGTTTATTCAACCAATCGGTCACAAGTTTTAATACTTCTTCTTTCTTCGCTGGGAGTTCATTCATTGTCTCATGATACAATCCCGGGAAAATTTTAATTGTTTTATCTTTAGAACTGATTTTGTCAAAAAGCAATTCCGAACCATCTTTGGATGCGATTCCGTCCTCTTCACCATGAAAAATCAAAGTTGGGACTGAAATTGAATCTGCACCAGGTAGAACATTCACTTCTGCACCTAACATAAAACTACCAATTGTAGTTGATATGTCGCCATGAACAAGGGGATCCTTTACATAGGCGTCTACTACTGATTTGTCGTGAGACAATAAATTTACATCCAATCCAGCAGGGAGTGTTAAGGAGGGAGCAAGTGAAGATAGAAATCCAGAGAAAAATTTCTTAACTTCCATAGCTGTATCAGTCTTCACGCGAAGGGGAATAGCACTACTCACAAGGGCGATCAACTTTTCATGCCTTGAAGGTTTTTTTGCATATGTAACAACAACTAATGCACCCATTGAATGTCCTAGTAAATATATTTTACCAGATGAATTCTCTTGAATTGCGATATCGACCAATCGATCTAAATCTTCTGCATAGACTTCAAAGCTCGGAGCATGTCCTCTTTTGCCTTCCGACTTACCATGACCTCGCGCATCAGGAACGTAAATGATAAATCCGCTACCGTCTAGAGCTCCTATGATGTTGTCGTATCTTCCACCGTGTTCACCAAATCCATGATGAATTACTAATACTTTATTTGCCTTGCCAGATTTCGGCTTATATACTCTATAGTGGTAACGTAGGCCGTCTGAAGTTTGTGTGGATGATTCAGTAAGTTGATAATTTTCAATTCCCTGCATGATTTTCCCCTTATGTGAGGAAAAATCTGACTTGATTTTTTTTCAATTCTTTTTCCTGAGCATAATTCTTGCGGTGCATACTAGGAATAGAGGTTAAAACAATGGATAAGTCAAAAATTACTCCCGAAATGCTTGCTAAAATTTTGAGAGAACATTCTGAAATGTTATCACTCCTAAAGCTCGCCCCAGAAACCATGTCAGAAGATGAATGGAAAGTATGGTCGGAGAAAAAATTTACAATAATAAGCAGAATTCAAAAAATCGAATCCAATTAGTACTCGTACTATTTTTCCTTGTCTTCCATCTAGATTGCATTGAGACTTCTCAAGATCTTGAGAAAATCGCAGTTGATTTAACTAGAGAGCTTGCAAACAAGAAGACCGAAAAATTTGGACAATTTCCCCAAGATAAATTTCTTTTACAGTCATATTGGAAAAAAAACCCGGGGAGATTTTCTGGACTCGAAAGAAAGGATAGATGGTGGAACTCACAAATCACCTTTAACACCGATCGCGAATTGTTCGTGAATGAATCCAAAGATTCAATTTTAATACCGCCTACCACATCATCAAATTCCAAAATATCGAAGTTAAAGATAGAATTCCCGAGAGGAAGCTACAGACTCGAACTAAACCTTGGAATTTTATCGGACAGAATTTCAAGTAACCCACACATTGGCGGAATCCTAACAATTTCGACTGGAAAACTTCTTCTAAGAGAAATAAAACTGGATCAAAACTTCCATGAAACTTGGAAAAAATTTTCCCTAGATCTAATTACTTCAAAGGATATAATTTTTGAATGGGAATCTACGAATAGCTACTTAGTTCTCGGCAAACCTTTATTGTATACAAAAACCAAATCTCGAAATCCAAATGTGATCCTCATCGTAATTGATTCAGCAAGAAAAGATTTCCTACCTGATTATGGCTTTGCTCATCACATAACACCGAATATCAGTGCAATTGCTAAAGAATCAATCGTATTTGAAAATCCTTTTTCTAATGGGAATTGGACAAAACCTTCGATGATATCTTTTTTTCATTCTGAATATGCATCAAACTTAGGAATTAATAATCTATGGTTTGCGACTCTTCCAGAAAACAAAAAGACATTCTATAAAACGGGAATCCCGAGCATCAGTGAAGTTTTTCGAAGAAATGGTTATGAAACTAAATCTATTATGAACAATGTGTTCTTTCTGGATTACACAACGGTGGGTGTTGATCTAGGATTTCACGATGTCTACCAAGTTGGCAAAGATATAGAAGACACTCCCATACTTACAAATGCAGCAATTCAGTTCGTTAGGGAAAATAAAAATAAACAGTACTTTTTACACTTTAATCTAAATACGCCCCATGGTGGTTACGCTCCGCCATTGGAATTTATGCAAGAACTACGAAATATAATCAGTGATAACGATCTCTACAAATTTGAAGCACCTATCAGACGCTATATGGGAGAGTTAGTATATACGGATTCAGAAATTGGACGGCTCATGGAAGAATTAAAAAATCTAGGCCAGTATGAGGAAACGATGATCATCATCACTGGTGATCATGGCGAACTCTTCGATCCAAAGCATGACAGGCATAGTCGGTATATCCTGCAAGGTCTGTATGGTCACGGTGAATCCCATTTCGACGAAGAGATAAATGTTCCTTACATTATAAAACTTCCTAAGTCGATGCAAAAGGACTGGCGATCAAACTCGACTAGTCAGAGGAGAATTCCAGGACAATCTTCCTTACTCTCGCTAACTCCAACAGTTCTCGGACTTGCTAAATTAGATAAAGAAATATACAAATATCGTGGAGTTGACTATTCCAAATGTATAATACAAAATACAGAATGTCCGAAAGAAGATACAATCTATACGGAAGGTAGAATGTCAGAATCTATTCGAACAGAGGATTACAAATACATTCGTCGCTATCAGGGCTATACAAGTATCGTTAATGGTGAATCAGATGAAAGAATCATAATGCCGGAAGAATATTATGACCTCAAAGCTGATCCAAAAGAATATCATAATCTAGCTCAATATCAGTATATTCAAGAAGATGAATTGACATTGGACAGTCATTCAAAGCCAAAAAATCCGAATGAATCAAAAATACAAATTGCACGAAAAAATCTTGATACAGGTAATTTTCTGCGAAAAAATAGATTCCATATTCATTTACCAGCCTGCACGCAATCTAACAATGCAAATTGCAGATACAATTTATCTGCATATATTCCTGGAGGAATCTACAAAGTGGAAAGTCCGTCGGAGTTCAACGTAGTTGGATCAAGTTCGAAATCATTAACGATTTCCGGGAATATTGAAAACTCATCAGCCCGTATCAAAATTCATACTGTAAACGCAAATGCAAGTTGGTCTGGACAAATCTCACGTGATGGATATTCAATGAATTATCTTCTCGGTAGATGGGGATTGTTTTCTAAAGATTATCGAATCACTGGCGAACCTGATTTTATGATATCTGGGAGTGATCCGATTGGGTTTGAAAATTCCAAAATACCTTGGGTCTATAACGATGCAAGATTGTCGGGTGAAAGCAGCTCTGAAACAGATTCAGCTATGGCTGACGAAGTTCGAAAGATCTTGGAATCATGGGGCTATATTCACGAATGATTCCAGGTAAAAATCAATTAGATAAGAAAGCTTTCCACCATCTCTCAAAAATGTTATCCCGTTTTGTATAGACAATCTGTCCGAATTTAGGAGTGAGAAGATTGATGTTTTTCAATTCTGCTTGCTTTTCTAATTCTTCGATTGGTTCATACCAACTATGCAAGGATAGATCAAACATCCCCCAATGAACGGGAACCAGTCGCTTACCTTTTAGATCCAAAAATGCCTGGCCCGTTTCTTCAGGTAACACATGCACTTCGCGCCATAATTCATTGTATTGCCCATTTTCTATAAAAGCGATCTCGAAGGGTCCGTATTTATCACCTATATTTTTGAAATGGACATCGTAACCTGAGTCACCGCTGAAATAAAATCTTTCTGACTTCCCAATAATAACCCAGGATCCCCATAGAGTTTTGTTTCCATTGGAACATTTGCGACCTGAAAAATGTTGCGCTGGAGTGCAAACAATTTCAACACCGCCAATGTTTAATGACTCCCACCAATCCAATTCCATGAGTCGATCTTCTGCTATTCCCCAATCTTTGATATGTGAAGTAACACCTAAAGGAGTGATAAACTTGGTTTGTTTTTCTGCAAAAAATTGAATAGTCTCCATATCAAGATGGTCATAGTGATCATGAGAAATGATTATATAATCAATATTTGGCAACTCTTCTAATTTAATCACAGCATCCTGAAAACGCTTAACAATAAAGCTAAAAGGTGCTGCTGACTCAGAAAATACTGGATCGAATAATAATATTTTTCCATCAATATTCACAAGAAATGATGAATGTCCGAACCAAATAAATTTGATTCCATCTGATGGTTTTAGAAATTCCACCATGTCAGGTTTTACTTCGGGTAACTTTTCTGTTGGAGTTTTATAGTCACTTCCTCCAAAGAAAAATTTCCAAGTTAGCGAAAGCATATTTTGTTTCTCTCGCATCTCATCTAAAATATTAGGACGACGATTCACAAACTGCTCTTTCGTCGAATCAAAGTTTGGTGATTTTTGGATTTTTTCTTGGTGCGCACCAAATGGATCCTTCCCAAATGCGGAACAATTATTGAAAACTGTAAAATTCATAACGATTAAAAGGATTGTAAATAAAAAATTGCTTTGCATGATATCTTTCCATAATTGGACTTAAGAATAAATCTAATCCTTTTACCATACTGAGCAATTCATTTTTTAAATTCTATTCTAATTCTAAATTTAACTATTGTAAAAAGTCTAGGAATTTAGAAAAAAACTTCAAACCTGAAAAAGAATGATTTTTCCCTAAATCTATAAGTTGATGTTTTGTTGATTGATTTAATACATTTTTTGCTGAATTCACATCCGATTTGAACAGATCACAGAAACTTACAGACAAAAAGCTAGTTGTATTCGAAGGAAATGATCAATATCTAGGGTTTCTGATGGAAAGGGATTGGGTTGAAAGTGTGGGTGTGGATTGGATAAAATAGGACGGGGCTTAAGCCCCGGGCTAATTAATTAAGATCATCATCTAAGAAATCGAGAGTTGTCCAGCCAACCAACCAATCTGCGAACTCGGCAATATTGAATCCAAATCGGAATCCATAATACAAACCAAGTGATACTTCGCATTGGGTAACAAAATTATAACCATCCCAATCAAATATCACCAAACCGAAACTATTCGAATGATTGAATGCTTTGATTTTATTATTGCGGACATGATTTTTTTCTGGATAGTGCTGGACGCTATTGAGAAAAAGATAACTATTTCCTGAATTATAAAAGTCTTTTTTAGAACCTGTTCGATAAGCTCCAAAACTTCCAGATCTCAATCCATATCCTTGTCCATACTCGGCAGATTGCAATCCCCAGGAGACAATACAAAATTTGGCATTAACACCGACAACTTTCTTCTCAACTGACAAGGTGAGAATATCTGCTGTATCCAAAGCACGATTTTCTATATAATTTGCAAAAGTTGAACATTGTATATGTATTAGAAAAACTGCCAACAAGATTATGGACTTCTTCATGAATCCATTAACCATGGTTATTGATGGAGAGGAGTTTTGATTTCTCTATGAAATGCATACTAGCATAAGATAACGAATGCAATATTTTACAATCGAAATTTCTATGCTAGTCTGATGAGGGGATTAAAATTTATAGATTGCCTTCGGTTTCTTTTTCGAACTTGAGTCGCCTTGTATAGGCTTCAGCTTCTTCTGAACCCAAAGCCTTAACTCTTAGTTCCTGAATCTTTGAATCACGCTCTTTATCCGACATATTGGGATACTTATTCAATAGTTCTGCTTCTTGCTTAGAAAGATCAGCAAGAATTTTTTCTTCTTTCTGCTGGTCACTTCGTGCCTTTGAGATCAAAGCTGCTTTCTCTTTGCCGAAGTATTTGATTTCTAAGGTGTTGAGCTTTTTCTCTTTTTCTTCTGCAGAAAGACCTTTTAATTCATTCTCACGAAGAAGAATCTCTGTTTCGTAGTGATTGAATTTATCCTCTCGGTTCATAACGTTGTCATAATAAGATCCGTAGGTTTTTTTACGAAGTTCTTCGTACTTCTTAACTCGTTCATCTGGTCTCATATTCTTGGAAGATTGTATAAAATTCTGTGCGCCTTCCATAAAATTCACTTGGGCTTCTTCCATTCCAAAGATAAGCTCAGATTTCTCATCACCTAACATTTTTCTTCGTTTATCTTTTATGAGTTCATAACGATCTTCGAAACTAATTCCTTCCGGAGTTTGCATCTGTCGAATATCACTTTCGTATTTAAAATAGCTAAGATATAGATCTTTTATTTTTTCGCGATCGGGACTCTCGTAATTTGCTTCTATGTACGCAAGTATGGTTCCATCACATTGGCTAGGAGTATAATCTTTAGGACAATTGCTTCGCAACGCCCATACTTCCCAGACAAAATTGATTTTGCCAGATTTGAGATCAGAAACGATTTCAAGATAGCTTTTCTTATCTTCTCCTTGAAATGGAGAAAGTGCCTCATCCCATATATTACTGCCCTGCCCTAAAGGATAGAGATTGTCATCGGATTTTGTAATGCTGTATCCAGTTTGTTCGGAATTTTCTTGATAAGATGATGAAGATTTTGAACTAGAAGTTTGATCTATAAATATATAAATACCTAATCCTAAAATAGCTAGGATTACAATTCCGAGGATGACTTTTTTTTCCATATAAAACCTGATGATTGAGGAGTGTTAAAACAAAAACGGCTATGTAGAATAATACATAGCCGAAAGGAATTCGTTAGAAGTTAAAGACCAGCTTTTGCGTTTTTCGCGATATTCAAATAATGCGCATTTACGTTGAAGAAGCTTTGACCTGTCCATTGAAAGTTGGTTGCTTGTAAATGGTCAATTCCAGTTGCAAACCAATAATCAGAAGGCTCACCTTTCCAAGTTCCCCATTTCTGAGAAGTTAGAGGAACCACTCCATCGTTAGCACCACCAAGTCCATAGAACAAACCACCAGCCCAAGTAATTGGGTGAGTCAATGCCATGATAGGATGTTGAATGATGTCTGCCCAAGCCATTTTAGATCCATAAGAATAGTATTTCATTCCAGATACATTTGGGCTAGAAGAGTTGAAGCTATTTACATATGTCGTTGTTAGAGATTGACCCATTGCGATTACATCTTGTGGGCGACCATCACGATATAAAAGTTGGGCCATGAAGCTAAGAGCTGAGTTAGCAAAAGGTTGTAACCAACTTGGGATTGCACCAAGAACGATATTTGCCATCGGAGCACCTTTATGCAAAGAGTTAACTGTTGTTACAGTAGCAGTTTGATTCTTGAATCCTAGATTGGAAACCATGTATCTGATTACAAGTCCACCTTGTGAGTGACCAACCAAATGCACTTTCGAACAACCATTTGCAGGCATCCAAGTATTGAGTGCTGATTTGATTTGGCTTGCACGAACTGGAAGACTGTTTGCAGCTGAACTACCAGGAGTTACAACTTTTGCACCTTGTGATCTTAGATAACCATCTAGGCCACCCCAGTATTTTACGAGACCACCAGCGAGACCTTGTCTGTCATCAAAACCTAAGATTCCGTGAACGAGTGCAAAGCAAGTACCATCAAGTGGTCCTGCGAATACGCTTGCTGGGAAGCTGATAAAAACGGCGAGAAGAAGTGTGAGAAGTTTAGCTTTCATGTTGTTGTCCTTTTTCATTTGAAATTCATTGATAGGATTATATGTAAACAGCTTCAAATTTATGTCAAGAAATTGTGAAATAAATTTCCAAAAAATGTTAAAAAAACATATTCTGGCTTTTTCGAACATAAATTCACTTTTATTCATGAAATTTAGAACAGATTGCCTAGTTATTAGGGCAGAATGATGAAGAAATGAAATTATTTGCATTGCACAATTTTGCATCTATGTCATTCGATATTCATATCCAAGCCATAAAACTGGGAATATACGTTTGACAGGTGAAGGATTTTTGAGAATTCTGAATCCACCGGAGGCTCGCTTGAAATCTTTATTTATTCCACCGAAGTTTGATTTTGCACTGGCTTGGACATTTGATATTGCCTATCCGCTCATGACCAAAGCTATGTTCAATCTTGATCATGTAGTTATATCCCACCAAGATCGAACAAGACTTCGTGAATTATCTCAGAAAAGAGCCGTGTATTTTTCCAACCATCCAACAACTATGGAGCCTCCCGTTGCCTATGCTGTTGCCAATGCAATGGGTTCGCGTTTCCATTTTATGGCATCGAGGAATGTATTTGATTGGGCGGGTGGTTTTGTGGGTGAAGTGATTCGTCGTGTGGGCGCATTTTCTGTATTAGCTGGTGGAGCCGACAGAGATGCGGTCAAAATGTCCAGACAAATCCTTACAGAGCGAGATGGCAAACTGGCAATCTATCCCGAGGGAATGTGCAGTGGAGAAAATGATAATCTATTGCCATTTCTTCCCGGTACGGCACAGATCGGATTCTGGGGATTGGAAGATGCTAAGAAACTAGACCCTAACGCTGATATCACGGTAGTTCCCGCCTTTGTAAAATATGTTCTTGTTGGATCCAAAAGTTTTATTCTCGAAGATATAAAAATTTCGATCGGTCGAATTGAAGCAGCTTTGCATTTAAATTCTGGGAATCGAAACCTTTTGAGACGATTTCTTATGGTAGGCAGATTTCTCTTGGAGAGAACCGAATCTGAATATGGAATCACACCTGATCCTGGACAGGATTATGATTTTCGAGTGGGACGTATTCGACACGAGACACTCAATCGTGCGGCGAAATTATTGAATGTAGAATTTGCTCAAGATGAGAATGCTATTGATAAAATTCGTGAATTGTTTACTGCACTCGACAGTATTGAAGCTGGATTTCCAAGAAAGGGATGTGAGCATGTAACTCCGGAAATTTTTACCCAAGCGAAAAAGGAAGTCGAGAAGGCCTATACATTTCTTGTTACCAAACCAAATCATCTTGTATCTAGGCCAACTGCTGAGCGCTTTATCGAATGGCTTTCCCGATACGAAACCTTGATTTTTGGAAAAACAGGAACTCGAGCGAGAGAAGCCCATGTTTATTTTCCAGAATTTTTTACATTGGGTGAATACTACGATGCATACAAAAAAGACAAAAGAGGCACAGTTGTTGCTGTAACAGAACGTTTGCGAAGTACTTTAGAGAAATTGATGAAGCAGGCAAGTCTTACAACTGCACCTATTGTTCCACCTGAAGATCTGGGAGATATCTAATAGAAACCGATTCCCAGTTTTTAGATTTCGTCTAAGTTTTATATGTCTAGTTCATTCAAACAGAGTAGAGTTCGAATCACCAATGATAAGCCTGTTCAAGAATCCAAAGATTACGTTCTCTATTGGATGCAAGCTTATCGGCGTCTTGCATGGAATCATTCGCTAGACTATGCGATTGCCCTTGCAAACAAACTCAATAAACCATTGGTTGTCTACGAAGGACTTCGCTCGGATTACAAATGGAATTCTCCAAGACTACATAGATTTATTCTAGAGGGAATGTGCGACAACGCAGTTGAAGCAAAAAAACTGGGCATCAACTATTGGTGTTATGTGGAAACAAAATCACAGCCAGCACAAGGACTTCTTAAGAAAATATCCGAGAAAGCCTGTGCAATCGTTACGGATGATTTTCCTTGTTTTATCATACCAGAACAGATCAGTAAACTTTCCTCCAAAGTTGATTGTCAAGTTGTAGCGATTGACGGAAACGGAATCATACCGATTCAAAATTATTCTGGATTTGCATCTGCCGCAAGAGTTCTGAGAATTCGTTTACACAAAATTTTCCCAGAAGCCTATATTCATCGCAGTGCCCCAACCCATTCGAAATCAAAATTATCAGCTATCAGTAAACCGATTAAGGCACCATTTCGGGAATTTTCATGTAAGTCAGAGGACATTGATTCCACATTAAAGAATATAGATTTCTCAAATTCTATCGAGCCTTACTCTCCTATGATTGGTGGAAGAAAACAAGCCTTGCGCTTGCTAAAAGATTTTTTAGAAAATAAATTATTGCGTTATGGAAAAGAAAGATCCAATCCGGGTGCACCCGATATGGTACCTTCCAGCGGACTCTCCGCATATTTGCATTTTGGATTTATTTCCGCTGAAGAAGTAATTACAGCGGTGCTCGAGACAAGCGACGAATCTAAGAAATGGGCACCCGATCTATTGAATCAGGATTTTCGTGGTAAGCGAGAAGGATTTTTTTCCAAGAAGGATGAAATCAATTCTTATCTCGATGAACTCATCACTTGGCGTGATATAGGTTACCTTTTGTTCTGGGAGAAAAAAGAATTCCGAAAAGATCTCGATGTCTTACCCGATTGGGTAAAATCCATTCTCGACAAACATAAAAAAGACAAAAGAGATTATAAATACTCAAGGTCTGATTGGGAGTCTGGCAATACTCACGATCCAATCTGGAATGCCGCACAAAAAGAACTCATCCACACTGGTAAAATGCACAATTATATGAGAATGCTATGGGGCAAAAAATTGATTGAATGGAGCGAAAGTTTCGAAGAAGCATTTGAACTCATGGAAGAATTCAACAATCTCTATGCTTATGATGGACGAAACCCCAATTCCTATACTGGCATATTGTGGTGCTTTGGATTATTTGACAGACCTTGGTTTCCAGAACGAAATGTACTTGGCAATCTAAGATATATGTCATCGGATTCCACAAAGAAAAAATTCAAGCTGGGAGCATATTTGGATTACGTCAATTCTCTCAGTGGTCATAAGGAGAGTCTATTTTGAATCCAGATATATTCGAAGATATGATTCTAGCTGTAGACAATGTCTATAAGCATCAGGTCATTTTGTTCAATGACGATGTAAATAGCTTCGAACATGTAGAAGATTGCCTTATGAATATCTGCAAAAAAACCAAAAAAGAAGCCATACGAATCGCTATGGAAACCCATGAATCCGGAAAAGCCGTTTGTTATACTGGAAGTCTTGAAGAGTGCGAGACAGTGGGCGAGAAACTCGCACAAGAGGGATTGACCGTTTCCGTCCATTAGGTTGAAGCTGAATTTCAATCCTTCGAAAATGACTGTTAGGAGAGTTTCGACTACCTGATTTTTCTAATTATTATTCAATTTCTACTTGATATAGCAGTGTTTTCCCGCATTTTATGTTCATGTTGGTTACACAAAAAGACCTTGATCAGATCTACAGTAAAGTCCGCTCCGATTTCGGGGGATCAAAAGATTCCAGTTTTGCCCTTCTACATTTAAGTCGAGAATGGAAAAAAGATAGCAATTCTATAGGCCACCATATTTTTCATAATGGTGATAGCTTAGGAATCAATGCCTACTATGTTGATGTTCAGAGAAAAAATCTTTATCTGTATAAATATTCTTGGTCCAATTCTCCGTCTGTGTTCAAAGAGCCGATTCGTCGCATGGCACATGAAGGCTTGGACAAATTGTTCGGAAACGTAGCACCCGAATCCCAAGAGAAAAAATTCCTAAATCAAATTCGCTCTGAATGCTTAGAGAATCAATCCATCATACAAAGAGTTTTCGTATATTTCGTGTTCAACGGAGATCCAGAAGCTGCGGATCGCAGTGAAGCAATATCGAGCTTAAGAGAAGATCTAGAAAACAAAAAACATCTTCTCGATACTTTCTTTCAGAAAAATATTTCACTTACCATTGATTTTCTATCTAATCAGACAAGAAAACGAGCTGGTCTATCTCATACGACAACTACTCATCAATATAAGATGAAACTTTCCAGTCCACCAATCCGCAAAAAAGCATCTGGCGGAGAAGAAATGAACTTATGCATTTTAAAATTGAATGATCTGTACAAAATGTACAAAGAAATGGGCCAGCGTCTTTTCGAAAGGAATATTCGATCTGCACTTTCTCTAGACAACAATCCTAATCGTGCAATTCGTCACGCATTGAAATCAATTGTTATCCAGAAAAAAGCCCCATCAGATGAATTTGTTTTCCATCATAATGGTGTTACACTTTTTGCAGAACATATTCATTGGGAAGATGGATATGTTATGGTGACAGAGCCTCGTGTGTTAAATGGCGCACAGACAATTTCTTCTTTTGCAGGATTTCTCGAAGAACATGAAGGCAATACCGCTCTTGAATCCAATAAAAAATCTCTAGAATCCATAGAAGTTTTGGCTAAATTGATAACATCGGATGCTCAAGAAAATTTGAAAGATTTTGTCGTTCGAGTAACAATCAACACCAATCGACAAAATCCGGTAGAGCCTTGGAATTTAAGAGCAAGTGATTTGATACAATTAGAACTTGCTGATAAATTTCGCGAAGAACTCAATATTTTCTATGAAAGACAAGAGAATGCATTTGAATCTTTGAGTTACGAAGATCTAGAAGAGATGGGAATCGATGAACAGAATAAATTTATTTCCATTCGCAAATTGGCTCAGACTTTCTTAGCAGTTCAAGGTGATATTGATAAGATCAGTCGATTGAAAGAAGTTTTTGAGAACGAGCTGCTGTATCATTCCATGTTTAAAAAGAAATATTTGGATGCAAACGCAAAGAAAATCATGCTTGTCTACAAAGTTCAGCAGAGACTTGGAAAAGTACTGGAATTGATTATCGAATGGGCACCTAACAAATACTACTACATCAAAAGAGCAAAGCATTTGGTATGGGCATTGCTCATCCAAGGTATTCTCAATGACAAAAAGTTGGATTCTTTCTGTGAAGATTTCGGAACTAGACTTTCAGTTGAATCCAATTTCGGTGAAATAATCAAGGACTTAGGAATCAAAAAAATCAAACCGTTGATTGCTGATCTAGCAGCTGAACCTAAGAATGTTAAGTCAATTGAAGATGAGAAATTTACTTTTTTAAAAACCAAATCAGCATTTGATTACTGCATGAAAGCCGCAAAAAATCGTTATGGTTGGGACAAAAAAGATCTATAAATTTACCAATTGAATTTGCTTAAGATTTCTTGAATAGTTGAATGATCCAAATCATTCAGATGTAAAGTTTCTTCGCCGATTTGGAGGGAGGATGTTCCGTCTGGATACGTCAAGAATTCAAATTTTGCACCTTGGGAACTGCTATAGTCAGCGCAACTATTGAAATTATAATAGTATCTAAATCGTCCAACTTCTTCTGAATTGCGATGATTGTTTAAATCAAATAAAATGCATTCTTGATCTAAGATTTCACTTTCGTATCGATCTTCAGGAAACTGGATAAATTGGAAATAAATTATCAACCAACGAGAATCTGGACTCAAACAATGTCCATTAGGTTTCGCATCTGTTGAACCATACCAAACCAAGTTCCATTTGAACGAACTATTTAATATTCGATCGATTTGCCCTGATACTTTTTCCATCCGAGTTTAGACAATATTTCTATCAGTGTTCATTTAATCCAAGTCCAGATTTTCGGATTGCTCGGTAAGTAAGCAATTAAATGCGATGTTAAAATCCGTATCTCTTCATATTTCTGAATTGTAGTCGTATAAAAAAGAATCTGACGATCTCTATTTCTGGGCTGGAATTCCAAACCTATCAATGATATCGGTGTGGTAATTCTCTTCTTTCCTTTACCTGCGCTATAAATTCCCTCAACCTTATAGATGATTTGAGCTTCTACTTTAAGATTATTCTTCTCAATTAACAGCAATTGAAAGCCTAACTTTACCAAAATATAGATCAAAGGACTTGCAATAATCTGAGTTAACACAAAAGCTAGAATCAAACCTCCACTCAGAAAATCTCCTGTCCCATTGGACAATGCAAATCCAACGATTCCTAGAACTATACTTACGAAAACTAGATAAATCATTAAGAAAAATGCAAATGCCTTCCAACTTAATGGATCAACAATTGGAAATTTGTTTAATACATCGGATGGTGGATCACCTTCCGTTCTGATGATATGGATATGTTTCGGGTCTATTTTCATATATTTATATATTTAAATTTTAAACTTTGAATTATTCATTGAGCGAAGTATATATTCCACATTTTATTTAATGCTGAGAAAGTTGACAATCACAAAATCCCACTTAGATGAGTCCGTTACATCATTCATCAATTATTATTCAAAGAATCAAAAAATGACTTGTAGTTATTATCTATTATAAGACGTTTAAGATGCAAAAAACTCAAATGAACTATAACAATCTATTACATTTCTATATTTTTATAATAATTGCTATTTCTAATACAAATTGTCTCCAATTTCGAGAAAATGATTTTGATCCTAACTCTGAGTTTTCACAATTTTTATTTTTATCACGATTAATCAATAGTAAATCAGATCCCTTCGAAGGAAGCCAAGTAACATTTGATTCAAGAACTTTAGGTGGAACTCCAAATGGATCTGGTACATTGTATGTTGAATGGAAACCGAGTAGCGGTGCTACAACCTATAATCTTTACATTTCCGAAAATGAGAGTTCATTTACAAACGTAGAGCCAATTGTTACAGATGAACTTTTTGCTAAAGTAAATAATCTCAAACAAAATACGATGTATTATACAAAAGTTCTAGCAGACAATCAGAATTCGAGTATCACAACTCAAGCAATCACCAGTTCAACTCCTTACGGGACAGGATTACCCGTGAATGCGTTGGATATTTCTGGATTGTCAGGCCAAGGGAATCAATCTGGATTCTCACCTTCGATTATTTACAATCCATTGAACCAGAAAATTCTTGGAATCACAGAAAATGCCAATAACACCTTTTACAAACCTAGTTTATTCGATTGTGACCAGAATTTTACACAATGCATACATAAAGATATTTCAGGGAATGCGGGAAATGATTCTGGCGCGAATTCATCCATAACCTTAGATCTGATCTCGCAAAAGTTATTAGTAGCCGCCCAAAATAATGGGAACTCAGCCAAATTGAGTCTATTCAGATGCAACTTAGATGGTAGTAATTGCAATCATTATGACCTCTCCACGATTGCAGAAGCTCCCAACCAAACTGGGTATGATCCTTACATTGTGATTAATCCTTTCAATCGCAATATCATTGTAACAGCAAGGGATATTGCAGAAAATAAGTTGAGAGGATTCTTTTGTTCTAATGATATTAGTACTTGCGAATACAAGGATCTGTCTGCTGGACAACCAGCAAATTCCGGATCAGCAGGATCAGCGGTAATTGATCCTATCAATCAGAAATTATTGATAGCAACTAGAAATGGAGCGGATAATAATAAACTCTCCATATTTAGATGTGATCTTGATGGATCCAATTGCAATCATACGAATGGAGCAAGTCTCGTAGCCCAAGGAAATGATTCAGGCTGGTCTCCAAATTTAAAAATCGATATTCCGAATAAAAAGTTAATGATAGTAACTCGAGTTGGGATTCCGAATTCAAACCCTGGACTGTATCGTTGCGATTTAGATATTACAAATTGTACGTTCTCCGATCTATCATTTGGAACTGGCTCGGGACCTTCTGCAGGATTCCATCCATCCGTTATACTTGATCATATCCATGACAAGATTTTGCTTGCATCTACGAACAACGTTCTAAACTTTCGCGCTGTTATGTTTCGATGTAACCTAGATGGATCCAATTGTGAGTATTCTGATCTCTCAGTTGCTCTTTCTGAATTGGGTGAAGAAACAGGTTATGATACAAATATTGAAATTAATCCTTCAAATGGAAAAGTCATTGTATCTGCAAAATCTGATCTGTCAAGTGCTTCGAGATTGATTTACTTCCAAAGGTAGTAAACTGATTTTCTAAGGTCGCATTTTAATAATATAAGCCTGGTTATTCGTATAGGTATGAGACTTTGTTATAGAACCAGATAGGCTTCCATATTTGAACAAAGCATTTGCCAAAAAATCTCCTACTACATACAAATTACCAAGCTTATCAAATTATAACTGGTGTCTCGTAGATTTCAAATTCTTGAAATGAATTTTTATTCGCAAACTCCTTAGCGGAATCTAAACTAGTTAATAAGAATATTCCACCGATATTTGATTCGATTTGAATCGTATATATACGAAGAATAGAATAGGAACCCATATTAAATTCTTTTTCTATTTTTTCAATATTTGTATCTCTTTGTTCCATTCCTGAAATTAAATTAGGAGATAATTTATTTACAAATAACGCACAAATCGTATTATTTGCCAATAGATCATTTGCCTTCAAATTTTCCCGATCATACCGACTTATTATTTTATAATATCCTACTTTACCTTCATACCCTCTAGTTTCTTTGACTTTTTGAAACCAATCAGGGTTAAACCAGTTCTTTGCGGACGATAAATTCGACCATTCATAGATACCACCAAAATATCGACCGTCATCTCTTGAGATATATTGATAGTATTTTGATTCTAAGCCTTCAATATTTTTATATTCTGGAATAGATTTCGTATACCCATTTCTCAACAAAAATGGAAAGTAAAACCACTTAGCTTTTACATTAGTAATTGTTATGTATTTTGTATTCATTTGCTTTTTTTCCTTTTTATTTTGTTCATCAGCATTTATATTTAAGTTAATATTCAATATTAATAATATTATGAATACTGAGAATATTTTCGTAAATCGATTTGGGATTTTATTTATGGATTTTTGAATCATAATTGTTAAATTGAAAAGTTTAATTTCGGATGACGAGTTTGATCGAAGGTTCAAGCCATGCATCTTTTGCATCAGTAAAAGATGCAATCGATGTGACAATTTTCCCTGGAGTAAATTGGCCTGATTCAATCGAGGGAAGAAGCTTTCGCATAGATTCGATGGAATCAACGCGACCGAGATGCATTTCGACTCCAAAATTATACAGCTCCAAATAGGGAATGGAAATTTTGTTCGACCAGAACAGTGACCCCGATGAAAAGATTCCATTCTTTTCGATGCTTCTCATGGCAAATGACCAACCCTCTTCCGTATTGCTTGCTTCACAAACAATGTCGAAACGACCCTCAGATTTTGGAAAAGCATCTGAATATATGGATGGAATTCCAAGTGATTCTGCGAGATCAACTCGCTTGCGATCGGTATCCCAATACAAAATTTCACCGGAATACATTTGATGTGCAAGAAGAGCAGTATACAATCCTATACTGGACGCAAGTCCACCGACAACCAATATTTTTCCATTAGGCTTACGATCAAAAAATCGACCAGCTAACTTCCATGCTTCGGATATATTATCACTTAAACTTGCAATTGAAATTGGATCTAAATTTTGAGAAATAGGAAGAACCATTTGAGTTGCATAGGGAATTTTGACTTTTTCGGAAATTGCTCCACCAAATTCATGCGCTCCAGGTGGCATACCGAAATCTGCTACAAATTTATTTGTTTTACAATTCTTAGATTGGTGATCAACGCAACTTGGACAGATCCCACAGGACACTTGAAAGCTAACAGCCACAGATGATCCGATGATAAATTGATCCTGGATATCTTCTGAGACCTCGACTACACGACCAATAAACTCGTGACCTATGGGAAAATTCGGTCGAAACAATGTCGCTCCTTGAATTATAGGTAAATCCAAATCGCATCTTGCAATTGCGATTGGTTCAACAATCATTTGATTCTTTCCAGATATGGATGGCTCATCGATATCCACCCATTCCAATAAATTCTTCTTCTTGTAATATAAAGTCTTCATAAATCTCCTCACTAAATAGAAATTCCAAAAAATTCCTTATCTAGTCTTAAACAAAAATAGACAAGTCTGTCTATTCGCAATGGAATTACAATAAAATATCTTAACGAAAAAAGCAAGAAAAAAATAGACAGAACAGTCCATTTTTTAAAAAATGTGAATAGATCAGAATTTTGATTAAGAAATCAATTTAAAATAGATACATTATGAACGATAAGCCAAAAGAAAGAATCCTTGAAACCTCCCAGAGATTATTCTATATTCAAGGTTATGATGCAACTGGGATCAATCAAATCTTAGAAGAATCGGGCACTCACAAGAATAGTTTGTATAAATATTTCCCGAGTAAAAAAGATTTAGGAATCGCATATTTGGAATCGCAAAAAATATCTATCCTTGATTTTGTAAAAAAATTGTCCCAACAGAATCCGAATTTAAAAGATTTTATTCGAACTTGGATTAATATGATACTCAGACAGACAAGATCTGATCAATTCATGGGATGCCCCTTTGCTAATTTCAGTTCTCAAACTCTATCAGATAGAGAAAGTTTTCATGCAGTCTTAAAATCAGCATTGAATGATTGGATACAAATTATTGGGAAGTATTTTGAAGATTGCAAGAAAGATAGACAATTGCCAGAAAGTATGGATCCTTACGATCTTGCTACTCAACTAATTTCTATTTATGAAGGAAATGTTCAAATGTATCTTATCTCTCATGACAAAAACTATATCAAACGGATTGAGACTGATTTCCTCGCTAGGATAACTTAAAATCCCCAATCCGTTTGCCGTTGTATATGAATATATGCTTATATATTAATATTTATTTTTACTGAGCTCGTTTAGGAAAGCAGCAGATTTTATTTAGAATTTCTGGAAACCAAAAATCGTTAGCTTCATTGCTTCGAAATGAGGGAAGGATCAAAGCTAGATGAGTTATTGCAATCACAATTGCACCTGGTAATAAATTTGTTGCGATAAAATAAACAATTCCCGATTGAATCACAATAGGAGAACTAGTCAATGACCAAGCCGAAAAATCTTTACTCACAACGTAAAAGGATAATGCAATTGTGTGGAGAGTTATTAGAATGCAATGAACCAAATATTCCATGGGTTCAAGTCCTCCCAGATTCTTTCGCGCATTCCTCTCTTCCCATATATCAATAAATTGAACGATAAGATCAGCTATAACAAGACCAAAAATTATTATAAATGCTATTCCACGGATATCATAGAGATAAAGGCCGAATATCATTATGGGAAATAGCAATGCGCGAACTGTATGTAATTTGTGTTCATATAAACTCTGCTCGAATGCATACAATCTGTATTTCCAGAGATGGAAATATACCCCGTCTACAAATGCGAGCATCGAGTAGGCTCCTATAAAAATTGAAGAAATTTCTAGATTATTCATATTCACTCCCTTTGAGAAAACTTTGTTCCCAATATATGTATATGTGCACCTATATGCATATATTGTCAATATTAAAATAAAAAAAGATGACTAGTTTTTTTTAGGATAAAGGCTGGTCTGGATGACGAAAAAATCAGCTATAAAGCTTTCAAAGGAAGAACTTAAGGAAAAGACACTAGCTAGCCTAAGCCAAGTCTTAGATGCGAAATTCTTAACGGCTTTATCTGAACCAAGTCGAGTTGATCTATTGAAGCAGGTTATTAGAATGGAGCGGGCTGATATATCTCAATTGAGTGAGAAATCTAGCCTAGATCGATCGGTAATTTCTCGTCACCTGAACATATTGTTCGAAGCGGGAATTCTTGGACGGATCAAGGAAGGTCGTCAAATGTTCTACTTCCTCAATCCAACTGAGGCGATTCGCAAGCTGCGTTTGATACTCGAAAATATGGAAGAAATCATTCGATCATGCTGCTGAGTCTCATTAACGGCACATGCTTACAAACAATAACTATTTGTATTTAAGTGCAATATTTCATTTTTTTAGATTATTTTTCTGTTTTTTTGGAAATATTAAATAATCTAGCTGTTACATAAATTAGTGATTGCTAATAGTCAACAAATCAAATAGCCTATCATTTACAAAAAACTGAATGTATACATAAAGCTCAATAGGTAGAATTATTTATTTAGCGAGATTTTAGAATTAAGGAACCAATCAATGCAGAAATTTAAATCGAAAAGAAATAATTCACAAAAACATGGATTTATATTTGTATTAACAACTCTCTCAATTTTAATATTTTTTGTTCATTGTAAACCCAGTGAATGGTTTGGAGCGAGATCTGAGTCCAATCCAGGAATAGTCGTGATTTTTACAAATGGAGAAGTGGAAATTATTCGGACACATGCTGAGAAAACGGAAAGTATATCACCAAAACAAGGCATGGTACTTTTTGCGAATGACCAGATCAAGACAGGTTCCGGATCAATTGATCTACAAAGTCCGCAAGGAAATTTATTACGAATCAAAGCTTATACCAATCTAAAACTAGAATCTTTGGGAGCAGCAAATTCTGGACAAACTACCGTCAATATCAGTTGGGGAGAATTATTAGTAAAAACCAAAAAATTGAAATCAAACGATGATTTTCAAGTAAAAACTCCAACCGCTGTTGCGGGAGTTAGAGGAACTACGTTTAGCGTCGAACTAGAAAAAGATAAAATCCCGAAAATAAAAGTTTTTGAAGGATCCGTTGCTATATCTTTTCGAATGGATGAACTCAAAGAAATTCAAAAAGATCCATTAGAAAAAGAAAGCTATGAGAAATTAATATCATTGCTTGAATCGAAGGAAGTGATTCTTGGAGCAACAGAAGAGTCTCAGATCAATCCGACCTTTCACGAAATTTTTCATCTAATCAATTATAAAAAAGATGGTGAGCTTCCTAGTATAGAGAAAATCGATAAGTTAGTGACTGATAGCGACAACTTGTTACAGAAATCAAATTTTGAAATTACTCCGCAGAAACAGGCGGAAGTCGAGACCTTAGTTCCAACCAGAGAAGAATTAATAACCGAATCAATTGCAAATCAAGAAATAAAAGACGAATCAAAATCCGAAGAAATAGAAAACAAAATTGCTGCCAATCATAAAGAAGAAATGGAAAATGCAATTGGGAATATTGAAACCAGAGCGAATGAAAAGAAACTTGAATCTGAGAAAGACATTCAGAACTACTACAGTATATTAGAAATAGTAAATATGTCTAACGGTGAGAAATTATCGGGTGCAATTATTACTCAGATCGGCGATACAATCATTCTGCATTCAACCAAAGGAACAACTCGACTCGAGCTATCAGATATCGAATTTGTTGAATACAAAAGTTTTAAACTACAGACTAAAACTAAAAAATAAAACTTTAGTGATTAGTTAATATTCGAATTTGTTCATTGAAAATCGTTACTTTAGAGAATGTTACTTTAGAGAATCGTTGAGCATGAAAATTGCTCAACACATTTATCGAGGGTCTTACGTTTATTAGATTCAGAAATTTCAGAACCTAAATCGGATTAAGTTTCTTATCAAGAACATAGACTCGGTAGTCTCGCACAACCCAGACCCAGATCCCAATAAACATTGCAGTTGCAATCCATGCTCCTAAATTTGAAGCAGGAATAAGAAAGAAGTCCACTACGCCGTGTTGCATAACAGCAAGGAAAAAAGCAAAGCCTACAAGCCCGCGTCTGCTAGAAATACTTGGAATGGAATTTGACTTTAACAAAAACAATGCGAAGCATAGATTGATTAGCATATGAATATTGGAAGAATGGATTGTTCGTCCGATATAGGTTTCAAATCTCTTTTCTGGAACTTCACTAAATATATAGTATGAATTTTCTATAAAAGCAAAACCAAGTGCTGTAAATCCTGCCGCCGGAACAATTCCTTTATTCCAAGTTTTATCTGGATTTCTCAAAAGAAAAAAACCAATCAACAGAATAAAACTAATCTTGAATGCTTCTTCAACCATTCCAGCTTGAATAAATGCTAGATGTATAGTCTGAGTAAGAAGAGATTTTGGTTTTTTGGCTTTGATTTCTACTTGTGGCCATATGATAGGATTTACTTCTAAGATGAGATAGGTCGAAAGAATTCCTGCAAGAAAACATAAAGCAGAGACCATCAAAACTCGTAAAAATGAAATTTGCTTTGTTGTATTTTGATCTATTGATAAACTATTTCCAAAACTTTTTGGATAAGTTGCAATTAGTACATATGCCCAGGGCAATATGGAAAAGAATCCCCAAACTAAAGCGGTTATTGTTAGATCTTCAAATTTCATTCGATCTCCTCCATGTATCGTCCATCGAAATGAGTAACCATTTCTTTTTGAAGTGGAGTTGGCATAGCATCTGGATCTAATGTTCCATTCCAAAAAAGCTCGGTTACACGAATATCATTTCCGTTTTTGGATGGAGGCGACATCAAGGGTGATAGTCCTTCAATTAGTTCAATTGTAAGTAAATCTTGATCTGGATATTCCGAACCTTCGACAATTTCTACATCCTCCACATAACCATCGCTAGTGATAGTATATGCAACAACGGACGAATACGGTTTAGGAGCTCTTCTCCAATAGTCTAGATAACTTTCTGGTCCACGCATCTTCGCTGAAATATAATTAGAATATGTAGCTGGAACTTTCTTTCCTTTGATTTTTTTTACATAACCTTTAACGGGTCCATTGTCGGATACTTTCTCATCAGAGATTTTCTCACCTTGCTCTTGGTTCGGCGTTTCGGTTCCCGTTATCACACCACCGTTCAAGTCTTCCACTGAATCTGGAATATTCGGATCAATAAAATAGAATTCAAGATTTTCCGGTTGAAAGTGTTTTGCCTGGTCTTTCTTCGAATCTGATGGCTTCTGCCTCTGCAATGTAAAAGGTATTATTACAAGGATCACAAGAAAGATTAAATGAACCAAAAGAGATATGGGTAGATGATTCATAAATCCAATACGAAGTGAATTTCTCTGAGGCTCCCTATCAAATCTCAAATTTTGAAAATACTGGATTAGTAGAAATTTAGAGAAAACATAAATCGCAATCACGAGACTAGCGAATATAATTATATACTTATAGCTGCTTGCTTTGAGAAAAAATTCTTTATCTGGAATTCCAGGCTTGAGTCCCCATGATGCAAGGAATTGAATTCCAAGTATGGGGCTTTCTTTTGCAAAATACGCAACTCCAAAAATAAATATGGAAATAAGAAAAATGAATAATAAAGGAAAACCTTTCCAGAAATCGCCAGCATAGATATGTCCCCAACCTGGTAAAAAATAATCACGCAATCGTGCTGATTTATAAACTTCTTTAGTCAGTTCCGGACTGGGCTTATCAAGATTATGAACTTTTGCGAGGAATACTCTTCGCTTATAAAAACCAACTGACAGTCTTCTAAACAAGGTCGTGAGTACAGCAAATGGTCTTCCCCCGGAAAACCAAGAATGCACCATGCCTAAAGAAAGAATGTAGACTGCAAGCAATTCCTTCTCTCTTCCCATGGGTGCAAAAATATTGGTAAAGAATAATCCTTTTTCATAGATTGTAGATAACATAGATAATACGGAAGCAATAAGCCAAACTAGTAGAACCCAGCTGATTCGAGTCATTTTGTTCTGCTTCAATCGAATCCGAGTTTTTAAAGATGAGCGTTTAATCTCAAACAATGAGTAAGAGTAATTGATTAGTAGAAAAAGCAAACCAACAAGATAAGCAAAACCTATCCAAGATTCTGAACCAGACTCTACATCGCCAAAGATTCGCGTCTCCCAACTCATTCCTAGCAATGAAGAAAGTTCCAAACCATAAAATAGAATAAATATAAAAATATGCAAAACTATCAAAGTAAAACTTTGAGATCGTAATTTCTGATCTTTTCCAAAAATTACCCATACGCCGAGCGGAAAAAAAATTCCCAGATGGAGAAAAGGGCTCATCCAAAGTAAGATACTTACTGCTCGTTTCATAATGCCATCATCTGCTACGGGAAGTGTATTCCAAGAAAATTCTTTTCCTTTTCGGAGAATCTTCAAATCATGACAGTCGTATGGCCAAGGAAAACATTAAAGAAGATTCTTCACTCAAACAAATCGTATCCCTCGCAAAACGTCGTGGTTTTGTATTTGGAGGCTCAGAAATCTACGGAGGTCTTTCGAACACTTTTGATTACGGACCCCAAGGAATCGAAATTTTATTAAACCTCAAGAAACTATGGTGGCAGTATTTTGTTCACAAACGAGACGATGTTCTTGGCTTAGATTCGTCTATTTTGCTTCACCCAAAAGTTTGGGAGGCATCTGGTCACGTTTCCAATTTCAATGATCCATTGATGGATTGCAAAAGCTGCAGAAGTCGCTTCAGGGTTGATAAATTCTTAGAAGATAAGAAAGGGGAAAATTTCTGTGTAGGAAAATCTTTAGATGAGATGACACAGATCATTTTAGAAGAGAATTATAAATGTCCAAACTGTGGTTCGGAAAAAACTTTTACCCCAGCCCGCCAATTCAATCTTATGTTCAAGACTTCTCATGGTGCGTCTGAAGAAGATGCAACCGAAATCTATCTGAGACCAGAAACTGCACAGGGAATTTTTATTAACTTTAAAAATGTATCTCAGATTTCTCGCAGGAAAATTCCATTTGGAATCGCTCAGATAGGAAAGTCTTTTCGAAATGAAATCATGGCTCGTCAATTTATTTTCAGAACTCGCGAGTTCGAACAGATGGAGATGGAGTTTTTCTGTGAGCCTGGCACCCAAGGGAAATGGTTCAGCCATTGGGTTGATTATTGTATGACATGGCTTATCAATGTTGTTGGCCTAAAGCCGGATAGCATTCGAATCCGTGACCATGATCCAGAAGAACTCTCGCATTACAGTGACAAGACGTCAGATATTGAATTCAAATACCCATTCGGTTGGGGAGAGCTTTGGGGCATTGCTTCAAGAACCGATTTCGATCTTACACAACACGAGAAATTCTCTGGAGAAGATTTGAAATATATTGATCAAGAAAATAAAAAGAAGTTCCTTCCATATGTGGTTGAGCCTGCACTCGGACTGAATCGACTTTTTCTTGCAGTTCTTGCTGATGCCTATGAAGAAGAAAAATTAGAAGATGGTGATATTCGAACAGTGTTACATCTTCATCCAAAAGTTGCACCTGTCAAAATAGGGATTTTCCCACTTATGAAGAAAGATGGACTAGCGGAAAAGGCCAAAGAAATATATGACTCTCTTTCAGAACATTGGTATTGTGAATACGATGAAGGTGGCGCAATAGGCAAGCGATACAGAAGGCAAGATGAAATCGGAACTCCATTCTGTATAACAATTGATTATAACACAATGGAAGACAATACAGTGACGGTTCGAGAAAGAGATACAATGAATCAAGACAGGATTCCAGTAACTTCTCTCAAATCTTATTTTATTGAGAAATTGTAAACTGAGTCTGAATAACCAACTCAGTTAAATGGACAAATTGAATCTATGCCTATAGTTGACCTTAGCGCGGAGGATCGAGAAGAAGCGATTGAATTGGTTGGTCAGTTTTTTCGCAAGATCAACTCTCTCGATCTGGACGGTCTGTTCCAGATTCGACCAAGAGCTGCAACCAAATTTGTAGACATTTACTTGAAGTTAGCTGGAACAGATAAGGTTGTTTTTCGTGGATTCCGAACAGAGGATTCCGAATTGGTCTCGCTAATTATAGCTCGAGTAGAAGATAAACCTTTTCTAGTTGAAGAAAAAACTCTCTATATTGATATTGCGGTCACAAAGAATGGCCGAAAAAAAAATGGATATATGAGTTTGCTAATAGACTCAGTCTCAGATTGGGCCAAATCAAATGGTATTCAATCTCTGGAACTTAGAGCTATTGCAGCCAATCAAGAAGCAATGGATTATTGGCGTTCTAAAGGGTTTCAAGAATTCTATGTTCGATTTCGAAAAAAATTGATAAATGAATAATTGAATAAAAAAATGTTTTCTTTTTCATTATTACCCCTTCACATGGTTGTATATGGAATGGGAAAAGGTATTAAGAGACGCTGTTCAAGGGAATTCAATTAAGGAACTCCATCTCAGAAAAGTTCCTACACTGAAGACTTGTGATGATTGGAACAAGGTAACAGAATTAGGAATGGTTGATCACAAGACCAAATATGCCTACTATAAAGGTGGCTTAGTCAAATACGGAGATCGACTTTTCTTCGTCAGTGAAGAAAGACTCGAAGCTGTCTCCAACTTCCGCAAATGGAATTTTAAGACCAAGATCAAAATCACAGATATTGATAAATAAGCTGATTCTGAAACAGACTTCCATTTCTTGGAAGTCTATCCTTCCAAATATTTAAAATACAACCAAAATTTCTTGAACTGTCCCCTAATGGACTGATCAACTCAATTGCCCTTGAGAATAGAGGAATACCTATAATTTCTAATATGCTGATTGGTTAAAGAATTAGAACAGGATGGGATGGGATGGGATGGGTTGGGTTGGGTTGGGTGGACGAACGGGGCTTAAGCCCCTCCCTCTCTGACTATCGATTCAGTCGTATAATAAGGTTTAGACGCTCAGCAATTGCGATCACTTCCATGACTCTGGTTTTATCAATGATAATACCGGTCGGAGAGATTTCTTCAATCACAAACTTTTTGCCCTTTATCTGACCCATTAGCAATTCCATCACGTTTGGATCTTTGGTTCTAACTAAAACAGAATCCTCGGTGATGGTGACTATTGGAAGATTAGATCCCCAATCTTCGAGTAAGAACAATAAGTTCTGTGCGAGTTCACCCTTATTGCTTTCTCTTAGAAAATGAATAAATTCTTTTGGATTGTAACCAAGTAAAATCCCTGATTGGAAAGAATCCTTGGTGAGAATGAAAGTATAAACACGATCATAATCCTTCAACTCTGCAAATGCCTTCATTAAGTTGATTCCATAGATCGAAACTCGATCAGGGAATGCAATAATCGACATATCAGGATTGATAGTAATTCCGCCCTTCTCTGTTGCTTGTGACAATTCATCTTGGTTGAAATAGAACTTGCCAAGATCCGCAAGCGACAATTGACGATTTGGATATTCGACTTCAATCAATCCAAAAAGATGAAGATAGAAAATTGCAGATTGAATCTCTTTTCGAAGATCAGCAAGATCTTCTTCGAAAGTTTTGATTCGAAAGCCTGGAGCAAAAATCAAATGCTCTCGAATGATATTAGAGAAAATCACATGAACATTGATCGAACCATAATTCATGATCAATTTAACACATTTATCTAATATAGGCTTATCATAAAATGGCACTTCTGTAGATAAGAAAACTTCTGGAGGATTCAGTCGTCTGGATCTCGCTTCATTCACTTCGTGAATGATATTGCGCATCAATTCGAATATATCACGAGTCTGGAACTCATCAATATCACCTGTGAGAACAACATTCTCACCTTTGATATCCACCAAATTCATAAGTCGCAATATAGGAAGAATCAATTCAATCTGATAAACTTGGCTCTTCTCAGGAAATATATCAATATCAGGATTTAGTAATTCAGTTTCCGTTCTCTTGTGATCAGCTTGTTTGATCTTTCCAGATTTCGCAAGATTTAGACCTTTTCTAGAAATGTACGAAATCAACTTCTTAGAGTTAAGATAAAAATCTAGTTGATTGGTCGCCCTCTTCTCAGTTCTCTGCTTGGTACCTTTCTTAATTGGTGGAAGCAATGGATTGGTCTGAATATATTCCAAAATTTCTTTTGGAATGATCGCTACTCGAATAAATTTATCTTCAACAAAGTAAACATCTCGTATCAAATGCAAATTCGTTAAGTGCGGAATGCTCACTTCAAATTTGCCACGATTCGTTATGATATAATTGCGAAGAACATCCATTTCGATAACGCCACCATGGATGTAAATCTTATGCAAAACATCTCGTTGGAATTCATCCAATGAGTCTAGAGTCTTTTGGATTCCTTCATTGGAGATTGCATTTTTGAGAAAATGTGAATCTGCTTTCTTTACAGATTGAGCTTCCAACCAGTCGTGGTGGAAATACGATAATTCAACTTTGGCAAGTTCTTTCTCTATGGAATACTTGAACTTTTCACCCTTTGCATTCTGATCGCTCTTTACAATTCCCGCAATTTCTTCGTAGAAATGGTATTTATCTAAATTGTTGGTGAGTCTCTCACGATTCTTCCTCTGGTAAACCATGAAGTATTTACGCAGAAGATTTAGCTCCATCTCAACATTGATGGGTGGAATATTCACTTTTCGTGATATCTCACCAAGAGTCATAACGTTCTTATTCTTAAGAATATGCGTAATGATTGTAACTTGTAAGCTTGAAAATTTTTCTAAGACCCATTTCAGATAAAATTCATCAGTAAAACTGCTAATTAAATATTGTATTGCGGTCTTTTTATCTTTGACTGGAAACTTAGGTAGGTTCCATAATTGAGCGGTCTTCTTAAGCTCGGTCATATCGAGCTTTTCTAGCTCTTGATAGAGAACAGTTTCTTTGGACATTGCGATCGTTACGCTTCATTTTAAACGAAGGGGTCTCAAGTAAACCAAAATAAAAATGGTTTTCCCATTTTCTTTATCTCGAAAAAATGTATCTATGTCAGGATTCTTTAGCAGCGGTCTTCGAATCATTCACTCTGGAGCTATCTTTTCCACTAAGTTGGGTGGATTAGCATTTGAAATCTTATCAGGTAATCCTCCCCTCAGATCTGTTGCTTTGAAACTTCGCGAAGCCTTCGAAGATCTAGGAGCAACATATATAAAACTAGGGCAATTCATAGCCTCGGCACCTTCTATTTTTCCAACAGAATTCGTAGATGAGATGCAGAAATGTCTCGATCAAGTAAAACCTGTTTCGATTCACGATATTCGTCGGATCATCATTAAGGAATTAGGTGAAGACGTACATTCTGTATTCCACAGCTTCAATGAAGTTCCCATCGCGTCTGCATCGATTGCCCAAGTGCACGGAGCCATTACCAAAGAAGGATTGGATGTCGTAGTCAAAATCCAAAGACCTGGAATCGAAGACCTTCTCGAAACTGATATGAATCTTATCTTGGTTCTAACTTGGATACTTGAGAAATTTGCTCCTAAATTCAAAAGCTCTGGACTCACAGGAATGGTTGAAGAATTCAGAAAATCAATTTTAGAGGAAACGGATTTTATCCGAGAAGCAGCTAACATAGAAGAGTTCGAAAATTATTTGCTTAAAGTGGGCGAGAACCGAGCTGTTGTTCCAAGAGTTTATCATGCCTATAGCTCGAAAAGAGTTCTAACTATGGAGCGATTCTATGGATCACCGATCACTGATGAAGTCGGGCTCAGATCCTTCACAAAAGATCCAAAAAAAGTTTTAGAAACCGCTCTCGAAGTTTGGTTTTCCTCTCTTGCGCAGTCTGGATTCTTTCATGCAGATGTTCATGCAGGGAATCTTCTCATTCTAAAAGATGGCAAGATTGGTTTTATAGATTTTGGAATTGTGGGACGTATATCACCGAAAGTATGGGAAGGTCTGATGATGTTCATGCAAGGAATGAGTTTTGGAGAAGCCAATCTCGTTGCTGACGGATTGATTCTTATGGACTCGACTGAAGCCAAGATCGACAAACAGAAATTAGTTAAAGATTTAAATTCTGTATTTACAGAAATGTTTTCAATTATGGAAAAGCTTCAATCCGGAAATGTTGCCGCCATCGATGACCATCAGTTGAATAGAATCATGTTTGATATAAAAGAAATTACAGAGACCAATGGATTGAAAATTCCCAGAGAGTTCGGTCTACTCATCAAGCAGATTTTGTATTTTGATCGCTATGTTCAGAGTCTTGCACCAGAGATCAATATCATCCGAGATCAGAAAAAATACATCAGCAAATGAAGAAAACTCTGAATTTGTCAAAAACTAATACAAACATAACCTCTGAAAAAATTATAAAGCTTAGTGATCTGCCAATTGGCAATATGGGAATCATCCTAACCATTGACGATCAGGAAATGGACAAGAACCTACTTCGAGACTGTTGGGATCAAGGATTACTTCCTGGTAGTTCGATAGCCGTTCTTGAAGTGTATGAATCACAAAAAAAAATGGTTATACAGATCAATAGTTCAATCATACTTGCTATGCCCATCGCTATATCGGAAAAAATAAATGTCAACCATTCATGAAAATGACTTTAAATACTTACTAGTTGGCAACCCAAATTGTGGCAAATCCACTCTATTCAATCGTCTAACGGGACTTAGGCAAAAGACTGGTAATTTTCACGGTGTAACCGTTGAGAAGAAAACTGGCTTTGTAGACACCGTCTATGGAGAAAAAGAACTCTGGGATCTTCCTGGATCTTATAGCTTAGAAGGCAATAGCGAAGATCGAAAACTCACTTCCGATATCATTCTATCCAGAAAACAAAATGACAAAATCATTTTTGTAATGGATTCCGTTCAATTGGAACGGAGCTTTCAATTCCTGATTTCTATAATAGATACAGGTGCACCAATTCTTGTTGTGCTAACAATGAAAGATATCCTCCACCGAAGAAAAATCAATATCGATATAGAAAAATTATCCAAAATTACAGGCTTAGAATTTATCCTGATCAACGCAAAAACTGGAGAAAATTGTAACGCATTAAAAGATAAAATCAATAATCCGGATAATTTTAAAATGGGAAATAGAATTTGGAAATTTCCTGCGAAAGAAGAGAAAATCTATCAAAAAATTATTCAATCTGTTAACTCCGATTCCAATCGACTTGTAGAGTTTGCTATTTTGCAAACTTTAAAATATGAAAATAATCCAAATCAATCTGAGTATCTAAAGAGATTTTCTAACCTATTCAATCCGGCAACTAAGGAATTGATTGTAGAAGAATCCAAGCAAGGTATTTTTTCTGAGCAAGAAGAACTCGTATCCAAATCCATTTATATCAAGAAATTAGTAACTTCTTCAGTTACCCATCTGTCGGATCAAAATCAATTATCAATTGATCGAGCTGATAAAGTTTTACTTCACCCCTATTTTGGAGTCGGAATATTCCTTGCAATCATGGCTTTGGTTTTCCAATTTCTTTTCACTTGGGCTGAGTATCCGATGGATTGGATAGAATCAGGTATTGGAATCTTGCAAGAAGGAAGTAAGGGCTTACTTCCTCAGGGACCACTTTCTTCATTGTTCGTTGATGGAATATTAGGTGGAGTGGGAAGCGTCCTTGTATTTATACCACAGATAAGTTTATTATTCTTTTTTATAGGAATCATGGAAGAGTCAGGTTATATGGCAAGGGTTTCTTTTGTCATGGATCGCTTTATGGGCAAATTTGGTCTGTCAGGAAAAAGTTTTATTCCACTGCTATCGTCTGCAGCTTGTGCAGTTCCCGCAATTATGGGAACTAGAACTATCGAAAACAAATCTGATCGCATGACAACTATTATGATATCACCTTTGGTTATGTGTTCTGCACGATATCCAGTGTATATTTTGGTTGTCGGGGCAGTCTTTACATCTGAAAGATTGTTTGGCATATTCAATCTTCAAGGATTTGTCCTATTTCTTATGTTCTTCCTTGGCCTACTCACTTCTCTCATATTCGGATTGATTTTCAAGCGCACCTTATTTCGAGAATCAGCATCCTATTTCCTAATGGAATTGCCGAGCTATAAGATGCCTTCGATGCTAAGTATTGCACAAAATGTTTTGGTCAAGATCAAAGCTTTCCTCAAGAATGCAGGACAGATCATTCTTTATATTTCTATTCTACTCTGGTTTATATCTTACTATCCAATTGATGATGTACAAATCCAAGCTGATTCAGAAACGCCTATATCAACTGAGATTGAAAATGCTTCTGGCATCAAAACTTCTTATGCTGCAAAAATTGGTAAAGTGATTGAACCTGTAATTGAACCACTTGGTTATGATTGGAAAATCGGAATCGCATTGATCACATCTTTTGCTGCGAGAGAGGTGATGGTTTCAACACTTGCTGTACTCTACGAGATCGAAGATGCCGACGAAGAAAATCCGAATCTCAGAGAAGCTATGCTAAATGACCGCAACGAAAAAGGGGAACCTCTATGGACACCACTCACTGGAATGAGTATCTTGGTGTTCTTCGCATTTGCGAGCCAATGCATGTCGACTCTTGCTGTTGTGAGAAAAGAAACAAACTCTTATTTCTGGCCCAGTTTCCAATTTGCTTATATGACTATACTTGCTTATGTTTCTGCATTTTTAGTATACCAAATCGGTAGTGTTTTAGGTTTTTAGCCGATAAATTAAGTATGTTCCAAGAATGTATAGAGCTTACTGAAGATTTAATTATATCTCGTGAAGATCCTCCCTTTCTAATTGCAGAAATTGGGTTAAACCACAATAACGATTTGGAAATTGGCAAACGAACCATTGAAGCTGCCGCAAAAGCTGGAGCACAGGCTGTCAAATTTCAAACCTACAATACTCAGAACTTCATTGATTCAACACAGGATCGTGCAAAATTTCTATTTGATATTTTTAAAAAATACGAATTGAACGAAAAATTCCATCGTGAATTTCAAAAAACGGCAAATGATAATGGACTGATTTTTTTCTCAACTCCTCTGGATTCTGAATCAGTGGATCTGCTTGTGAATTTGGAAGTTCCGGCTCTCAAAATAGCATCCGGTGATATCGTAAACTCAGAACTATTAGAAAAAGTAGCTTCAAGCAAATTACCAATCTTTCTTTCCACAGGTGCATCCAATCTATCTGAAGTAATTCGAGCTTTGGAATTTCTAAAAGATAGAGATGTAGAAAGCCTATGCCTAATGCATTGTGTATCACTCTATCCTGCTCCTTCCGAATCCTTAAATCTCAATACATTACAGATTTATAAAGATCTAACGGATGGACCACTTGGATTTTCTGATCATAGTGCCGGTTTCTTAGGTGCAAGCATTGCAGTTTCGATGGATGCAACTGTGATAGAAAAACATTTCACCTTAGACAAAAAAGCAGATGGCCCTGATCATTCAATATCAGCTGATCCAAAAGACCTCAAGGATCTATCAGACAATATCAAACTTGCCTATAGTATGAAAGGCAAGAAGAGTAAAATCCTTCATCCAAAGGAAGCAGAAAGTTATTTCTTTGGAAGAAGATCTCTCTATACAGACGCCAATGGAATTGTGCGCGCTATGCGCCCGAACCTCCATTTAGAAGATAACAATATTGGAGATTCTTGGGATTATACATTTATTGAAGAAGATAAACGAAAAAATTCAAAACATTCAGGGCAAATTCTTCCGTTTAGAAGAGGAGATTTTGAATAATCGAGTGATTTTAGTTAGGGCAATTATTTTTTTCATTGCTCTAACGTTTATTATTCTTCCAGTCTCCTCAGAAACTAAGTTGTCCACACTAAGTGATTCAAATTCTGATACCAAAAAATCCATAGAAGCAAACACGGAAGACGATCCAACTTCAGGATTTTTTGATTTCGGTAGACATACAAGAATTCCCTTCCACTATTCCGTCTCATCTGGATCTCTGGGTAACTACCAAGTTCGAAATCTTTTTGATTCCAATATAAAAACTTCTTGGATGTCAGATAAAAATTCCGAACCTGAGTGGATCCTAGTTGATTTTTCCGAGAAAAGGC
Source organism: Leptospira sp. GIMC2001 (assembly GCF_028462125.1). Classification (NCBI taxonomy): domain Bacteria; kingdom Pseudomonadati; phylum Spirochaetota; class Leptospiria; order Leptospirales; family Leptospiraceae; genus Leptospira; species Leptospira sp. GIMC2001. Next base: position 2,949,297 of record NZ_CP115468.1, read on the forward strand.
TAATGGATTCTGTGGAAGTTCATTTTCCAAGTTGGGGATTCTTTCGAAAAATTGGTGGCTACCAGATTCAAGTCAATGTCTGGGGCAAATGGCAAACGCTAGTAGAAAATCCCAATCCCAAAAGATACAATAAGCATAAGTTCCCGGGGATTGATGCTTCGATGATTCGAGTTTTTTTTCCAGATGTTGATGATAGTCCAGTAGTTGTATCCGATTTCAAAATATATTTAGAAAATTCTCTATTGAATGGAATTGATCCAAGATTAGGTGGATTCCTCTTTCCGGTTGACTCAGGGATACTTCCAAACAATGACTATTCTCTTCCAGGCGCACCCCGTGCATATCGCAATGGCTTTCACAAAGGTGTTGATATAAGGACGATCCGATCTGGTTTATTCACTGATGAGAAACCGCTTGATAAGAATACGGATATTTTGAATTGTGCGGATGGCATTGTTTTGCGAGCCGACTGGGATTATATTCCTATGATTCCAGCAGATTTTGAAAAGCAGAAATTACTCACAAGCAAACATCCTGTTACTTTTGTGGATCGGGATTTTGGCGGTAGACAAGTCTGGATCGATCATGGGAATGGAATTCTAACAGCTTACAATCATTTGTCGAGCATTGATCCCAATGTCCAAGTTGGCAAAGCAATAAAAAAAGGAATCCGTATAGGCAAAGCAGGAAATTCAGGACTAAAGGGAGAGGCGGACAAAACGAACGAAGGAATCCACCTCCACCTTGAGATATGGGTGGATGGTGAATATCTCGGTAAAGGACTAAGCGCGAAGCAATCCCGAAAGGTTATGGAATACCTGTTTCGAGATTGAATCGTTTATGCCTTTTTTACCAGATGACTCAATAACGCCTTTAGAAAATTTACATCTGGTGTTCCAGCTTCAATAGCTTTGTCATTAATAAAGATTGAAGGAGTTGACTGGATGTTGACCTTTTCTGCTTGATCGATTTCCTTTTGCAATTGTTGTTGAACGGACTGCGAACTCATACACGATCTAAACTTGTTCATATCCAATCCAGACTTGGACGCTACATTGCTCACAGTCGCAGCCGTATGCATCACACCATTTTCTGTATCTGAATAGAGTCCGTTGTAGACTTCTCGGAATTTGCCTTGTTTCTCACCACACAATGAAGCGGTTGCCGCAACGCAAGAAGATGCACCGGGTGCAGCTCTTCCTACCAAACGATTGCAATTAGAATCCAATGGAAAATTCATATAGACAACTTTTATCATTCCATCGTATTCAACTAACATCTGATTGAGTATATGACTAGCATGCATGCAATGACCACAATTAAAATCTGCAAATTTAACGATTGTGATAGGAGCAGACTTATCGCCAACCATTGCAGAACCTTCGGTCACGAGTCCAAGGTTCTTTCCAGATTCAAACTTGGCAATTTTGGAACCATAAGAACTAGATTCCGAAACAGAACCAACTTTACCTGAATCATTGGCAGAAGCTTTGCCTGCAACAAGACCTAATGAGAAAAAAGCCAGAAAAGCAATTGCATAATTCATAAAGTTTTTCTTTAAAGAGATAACAAAATTAGATTCGCCAGAGGTATCGATTTGTTTTTTTATAAATAGAATCAAGGCAAGAAGTGCTATTGTTACAGCATAGGTCATAAGACACATCGAACAAACTGTTCCGATCGCTAAAGTTGAAATCAGAAAAAGGATAATATCTATTCCAATACCGAGCAAGATAAAAGGAAAAAGTAAACTAACAACGGAACTCACTTCCTCTGTTGATTTGGCTGTTCCTAACTTGAAAAAACCAAACGCCAAACTTCCATAATATGCAAAACCTAGAAGAGCTACAGGAACATCACCCAATATCGGAAGACTTCTAAGTGCCGAATATTTACTCTCTGCCACTTGCTTGCAGGAGCCTGGCTCACCTACAATACCGCACAATCCTTGACCCACTTCCCCTGCTGTTCCATAGTATTCCAAAATCAAAAAAAATGATAAAAATACACCGAGAGCGGCGATTCCTAACCCAATAAATCCCAACTTACTTAGATTTCTATCCATTGAATGCTATACCTCTTTATCTACTATGAGTCTCCGTAGAAATTCTACGGCAAATACAAAAGTTTATGTTTTCTTACAAAAGTCTACTGCTGCGCGAAGATCAATTTTACCTTCGTAAATTGCCTTACCTGTGATTGCTCCGTACATTTCACCTGAGCCGATCTTCGATAAAACTTCTAGATCTTCAATGGATGATACACCACCAGATGCAATCAATTGAAAAGGATATTTGGAAAGTATCCATTCATAGGAATAAAAATTCGGACCTTGCAAGGTTCCATCCAAGGAAATATCTGTAAATATAACATGCCGAACACCTTGGATATGAATTCTTTCCATAAAATCTTCGAATCGCAAGCCAACGTCTTTTTCCCAACCTTGGGTTTTCACAAAGCCATCTTTGGCATCAACTCCGACGACAATTCTGTCAACTCCATAAAGCACTAGAGCATCATCCACTAACTTAGGATCTATGACCGCAGATGTTCCCAGTATAAATCTATCGATTCCTAAATTGTCATAGAATTTGAGAGTGTCGAGATTCCTGATTCCACCACCTAACTCTAATTTAACTTTGGAATTTTCTTGGATTTTTCGAATCGCTGTTTCATTGCCAGGCTTTCCTAATTTTGCCCCGTCCAAATCCACCAAATGAATTAGTTCTGCGCCTTGGCTGGTAAAATCTGCCACAAGGTTCCAAGGTGCATCAGAATAAATTGTCTTTTTCTGATAATCGCCTTGATAGAGACGAACTGCTTGGTTCTCCAATAAATCTATTGCAGGAATGACGATCATAATTTATAACCCCACGAAATTCTCGAGAATCTTCAATCCAAGTTGATCGGACTTCTCTGGATGAAATTGTGTTCCATAGACATTTCCCTTCTCGACAACTGCCGGAAACGATTCTCCATAGTAATTACAAAAAGCACTGACTTCTTTTCTCTCTGCGCCTATTGGACGATACGAATGGATAAAATACATAAAGGATCCGTCTTCAACATTCTTAAGAAGTTTTGTTGTTTTCTGATTTGTATTTCTAAGTCGGTTCCAGCCCATATGAGGTACTTTCATATTTTTCTTTTCTCTAAATCTTCTGATCTGCCCTGTAACCAAGCCCAAACCTTTGACAAGATTTCCTGGTTGCTTCATATCCTCATCAGAATCTTGGAACAATATCTGAAAACCAATACATATTCCGAGTAAAGGTTTACCAGCGGCAACCTGTTCCTGTATAATACTTGTTAAACCTTGATCATTTAGATTGGACATAGCTTTGGCAAATGCACCATCACCAGGCAAGACAAGTTTATCTGCTTTCTTTATGATATCATGATCACGAGTATATATTACATCTTTTGAATATAAAGATATTGCTTTGAGACAAGAATGGATATTACCCATTCCAAAATCAAGAACTGCAATCACTCAAGAACGCCTTTGGTTGAAGGAATCTCACCGATTGCATCGGGGTCTAAGCTCAATGCCATTCGAAGCGCCTTACCTAAGCCCTTAAAAATAGATTCGTGGATATGATGGCGGTTCTCTCCATAATGCACTACAACATGAAGATTCATCTTTGCATTGAGGGCAAATTTTTGCAGAAATTCTAAGCTCAGTTCAGCATCATATATTCCAAATTTACCAATTAATTCTGGTCCCGTATATTTGAAATAGAACCTTCCCCCTAAATCAACTGCAACTGTTGTCAAAACTTCATCCATTGGAATCGTAAAATGTCCGTATCTACGAATTCCAGCTTTATCACCCAATTGCTTGTGAAGAGTTGTCCCCAGTAAAATTGCAGTGTCCTCGACGCTATGGTGACAATCTATACCAAGATCTCCTCTAAGCCAGACGTCAAGATCCATCATACCATGCTTCGCAATATGCGAGAGCATATGATCAAAAAATGGAATTTCGGTATCAAATTTATATATGCCTTTACCACGAGGATTGAGGGAAAGCCGAATATCTGTCTCTTGTGTTTTGCGAGATTCTACCATTTAAAAGTAGTGTCTTCTAAATGGGCTTCCTTGTCAATTATTTTGGAGCGAATTCCAAATTCGGTCGATCCTTGGCATAAGAACAAATTCTAGAGGATATTCAGATTCTTTGAATTCTATACAGAAATTTATTCCTTAAAAGTCTTATCTGCGTTAAATGATCCAGTAATGTGGGCAAATAATTTAAAAATACTAGAAGTTCGTTTAGATGAAATTGTTGTAATTTAATCCTATCTATGTTTTCCTATACAATTATGAAATTTAAAAATCCTGTTTTTATTATAATTTTATCCTTTTTTCCTTTATTCAATTTATTTTCTGAACCATTAGATATTAGAGAAAACTGGTTTGTTAAAGAAGGTCGATTTAGTGAGAACAGATTGGACTTTGAACGGCAAATTTCAGATTCAAACAATTCCAAACCAGAAGATCTCGGATGGACACATCTTAAATCTCTTCCATTCCAACATCTTCGAGAAGATGAGCGATCTGGAAAAGTTCGAGTCTACTCACTTGTCAAGAAAATTCAAATGGATTCTTCAGTCTTAGATTATCCAAATCGATCCTTGTCAATTTTCCTGCCGGAAGCAGGCAACCAAGTTGAGATCTATTGGAATGGAATCTTGATCTACCAAATTGGTTCTCTAGATAAAAATGGTGAGTTTGAATACGGCTTCCAAAGAAATATTATAGCGGAGATTCCAAGTGCGTCGATTCGAGAAGGTGAGAATCTTCTAGTCATTCAGGTCGCGGGTTACGATTATGATTCATTCTATATTTTGCCATTCCATGAAAACACTCCAGCTCGAATCGCAATTCATAATGATAACTTATTGGAGAATACTGAATATGTAACATTGATGTTACTTTTCTTGTATTTATTTGTAGGACTCTACCATCTTCTTTTATTTGTTAAGAGAAGAGAAGAAATCTACAACCTTTACTTTGGATTGTTCTCAACTTGCCTTGCTTTATATATCTATTCTAGAACCGACAACTCCTATCAATTATTAGATTATTCACTTTCTTTCATGCATCTACGTTGGTTTGAGCTCATCATACTTTTCCAAGCGGGGCCGCTATTGATTTTGTTCTTTGAAACCTTTCTCACGGGAAAAGAAAGAAAAGTCACAATTGCTTATCTTATTTTTGTGCAATTTCTTGCGCTCGCAATACCTTTCTCATCTTACTATGTTCAAGGAAATATTATTCTCAGAACCTGGCATATTTGTGTTCTATTTTCCGTTTTCTATATAATATATTTATTTACAAGATCTGTCACAAGAAAGGTTCCTGACGCTAAACGTCTATTAGCGGGAATCGCTGTAATGATGGTTACAGTTGTATTGGATATTTTGGGGGCGGCATCTGTTCTACCGCAAAATCTCGGTCTTACAAAATATGGATTTTTTGTATTTATAATTGGGATAGCAGTAGTTCTTGCCAATCGTTTTCTCCGTGTTCACAAGGAAGTGGAAGAGCTGAATAGAACTCTCGAAGAAAAAGTGGAAGCTCGTACGAAAGAACTCTCTGATAGTTTGGATAAGGTTCAGCTTCTCAAAGAACAGCAAGACGGTGATTATTTCCTTACTTCACTACTACTCAAGCCACTCAACTCCAATGAATCCAAAAGCAAACATATCAATATTGATTTCTATATTCATCAGAAAAAACAATTTGAATTCAGAAAGAAGAATTTGGAGATCGGTGGAGATATCTGTATGACATCTCAATTAAAACTTCTCGGTCGATCTTATACAGTCTTTGTAAATGGAGATGCGATGGGCAAGTCCATTCAAGGAGCAGGTGGTGCCTTGGTATTGGGAGTTGTATTCAAATCTATTCTCAACAGAACAAAAATATTTACAGAAAATCAAAATAAATATCCAGAAGTTTGGCTCAAAGAATGTTTTATTGAATTGCATAATGTTTTCGAATCCTTCAATGGATCTATGTTGATATCGGTGGTTATGGGTCTGATTGATGATGAGACTGGAATGATGTATTTCTTGAACGCAGAACATCCTTGGTGCGTCTTGTACAGAGATGAGAGTGCAAGCTTTATTGAAGACGATTTGTATATGAGAAAAATTGGTATGATGGATATGCATGGTGCTTTTCAAGTTCGCACTTTTCCTCTACTTCCTGGAGATAAGATTCTTATTGGTTCGGATGGACGAGACGATCTACAGATTGGAACAGACGAAGAAGGAGGAAGAATCATCAATGAAGATGAAAGATTATTTCTTGATAGAGTTAGAGATGGAAAAGGAGATATCCAAGGAATTGTAAAATCTATTAGCAATTTTGGTGAATTAACCGATGACTTGTCACTGATGTCAATCGAATATGTTGAAGAATCCTTGAGCAGTCGAGATGACTCTAAGTCCGTAATGTGGAAGAAACTTTCTCGTGATAATTTCCGAACCAAAAACTATGCAAAAGCAGCTGAGTATGGCGAAAAATACTTAGAAGAGAATCCATTCGACAATCAGTATATTTATGTTACAGCATATTGTTATAAAATTGCCAAGAATTATACCAAAGCTATTCAATTGAGCGAGAGATTACGACTACGTGAGCCATTCCATATAAAAAATCTGATCAATCTTTCGGATATCTATAGATTGATGGGCGAGAAGAATCGTGCAGGTAAATTCTTGGAAAAAATAATCAGTATAGATCCAAATAATTCTATGATTCAAAAACTTCGAGTTCTTCTTAATAAAACAGCAACTATCTCGAATCCATAGTCCAAATTAATTGATTTTCGAATATGGAATCAATGAACATCGATCACAATAAGCGCAATATCATCCTCTGCTGATTTATGGTTGCTCCATTTGCCAACTTCTTCCATCAAAAGATTGGACCAACTTTCTGGATCTAAGTCATGATTGTCCAATAGGCAGAGCTTCAATCGATCTTCTCCGAATAAAACTCCCTCATTGTTGGAAGCTTCCAAAATTCCGTCAGTGCATAAAACGATCTTATCACCTTTGTCCAGTTGAATAGAATCCAAACTGAATTCATTGGTCTCAAATACTCCGAGAACTTTGCCTTTAGGCAAGGAATCAATCACTTGATTTGTTGATTTTTTATAAATATAAAGTGCATGATGTCCAGCTCTAACATGATAAAGTTGCTTGACTTTCATATCAAAATACAAATAAGAAGCAGTTAAGAAGGCTCCTTTAGTTTTACCCTTTAGTTTATTATCGATCCCTTGAATCAATTTTATTGGATTCATGCAGTTATCTAACTCAGTTCCAAATGCAATTTTTAACATAGCAGAAACTAGCGCCGCCGGAACTCCATGCCCCGATACATCTGCAAGTAGAATTCCAATCTCAGTCTCACTCGGGTGGTGATAATCATAGAAATCTCCACCGACAGCATCCATGGGAAGATAAAAAGATGATAGAGATAGACCATTAATCTGTGGAAAATATGCAGGAAGAATAGATGATTGCAATTTCTTTGCAACACTCAGTTCATTTTGTATAGAAAATAATTTGGTCTGCTCTAAGACAGCTTGTTTTAGCAATAATAAATTTCGAACCCGAGTGATAAGCTCTCTTTTGTCAAAAGGTTTTGAAAGATAGTCATTGGCTCCCGCTTCAAGTCCTGCTATAACATCTGATATTTGGTTCTTTGCTGTCAGAATCAAAATTGGTAATTCATGAAGGGAATATTTTTCCCGAAGGAAATGAGCAACTTCATATCCACTCATACCAGGCATCATCACATCCAATAGAATCAAATCGGGAGGACCATCTGCTTGGATCGAATGGATAGCTTCCAATCCATTCTGAGCTTCTCGAATCTGATAGTTCTCTAGATTCATATAATTTCGAAGCACTTTACGATTGACTGGCTCATCATCAACAATCAGAATCATTGCAGCCTTAGAACTTGGAACGATAGCACCAGAATTTCCAATAGCAACTGGTTCGATTGAGGTTGGAAGATTTACTTCATCATTCGACTTAGACATCCAAATATTTTTCTTGCTTGAGTTGATAGACATTTCACGATTTTGATTCTCAGAAATTGGAATCGTAAAATAAAAACAAGATCCTTTGGTTGGCTCACTCTCCACACCAATGGTTCCGCCATGAAGTTCTACTAGTTGCTTTGAAATCGTGAGTCCTAAACCGGTTCCACCATATCTCCTGGAAATCGAGGAATCAACTTGTTCGAAGGAAATGAATATATCTTTTTGTTTATCCTTAGGTATGCCAATTCCCGTATCCTTAATAGAAATTTTTGCAAATTTGGATGAATCCAATTCGGCTTGCATTAGAACCGATCCATGTTCTGTAAATTTAATCGCATTCCCTATAAGGTTTGTTAGTATCTGCTGAAGCCTGTTCTCATCGGCTTCAATCAAGGGAAAATCTTTGGGAATCTGATTGCTTAATGTAATATCTTTCTGACCTAGAATCGACTTAGAGGTTGCAAGAACAATTTCCATCATGGATTGCAGATCTGTCGGAGAAGTATTGAGTTCGATTCCAGAATTTTTCATTTTTGAAAAATCTAAAATATCATCAACAAGATGGGATAATCTTTTGCCTGAATATACAATCATCTCTAAATCATCCCGCGCTCCTGGTGGAATAGCGCCGGCAGACCCTAATGAAACTGACTCTGCAAGTCCAATGATTCCATTTAGCGGTGTCTTAAGTTCGTGAGTTGTGTTTGCAAGAAATTCATCTTTTAATTTATCAAGTGTCATGAGCTTAATTGACATCTTTTCCACTTCGTCAAAGGCCTGTGAAAATTTCTTGGACAATAGAAATGATTGGGAGAAAATAAAAAGAAAAAGTCCAATCGATAAACTATGAAATGTATAGATCACATCTTCAGCGTTAAGTGAGTCATTGATCGTGCATAAAACCAATACAATGAACCCAAACGCAAATATGATTGATCCATCTTTTCGATTGAGAACTGCACGAACTGTCACATAAATCCCAAGTAGAATTGATAGACCAAGATACACGTAGAAATATATATTCAAAGATGGGAATACTGTTGTAGGCAATAAAAAAATGAACGATTCAAAAATTACAAATATTCCACCAACGATTTGGAAAATTTTCTTAGGCACAAAATCGGGAAACAATTCATATATAAAAAATAAAAAGAATGCAGGTGCTAAATAGAATCCAGAATATTCAATCACCAATCCACCATACCACGAAAATTCTGGAATCAATTGGAATAAAACTCTCTCTCCCGTAACAAGAATTCTCAATGAGATCAGTAGGCAAAAAAGCGCAAACCATAGAGATGATTTATCTCTTGATCTCAGAAAGAAAATTCCAAAATGATAAAAAGCCATAATGAAAATCGATCCCGATAAAAACAATTCACGGGAAGATACCATAAATTGTTTTCGAGAAAGCTCGATTCTTTTGCCGATTTTTATTGGCTCCCATATTCCTCCTTTATGATAGGAGTAATTGGACACTTGGATAAGGAGTTCGTTGATTCCTTTCTGAATGACAATTGGATGAGTGCTCACTTGAAACTTCGCTCTATGTTCGTCAGGAGATATTGATGGATTCCCATTTCTATGTAGCTCACGACCATTCCAGATAAAAATGCCCGCAGAAGCCACATCTGGCAGACGTATGGCACCATCCTCAATTAAAGTATCTGAATTTACTAATATTCTAAAAGTTCCGTAACCTAGAGCAGAATCAATACCATGGTCTTCCAAAGTGGAATTCCAAGTTCCAGGTATATCCATTTTCCAACTAATGTTGCTTGGTGTTTTTGATGGTTCAAGCCATTCATTCCAATAAAAATCCCAATTTCCATCTAAGGAAATAACAGGATTTTTTTCTGGATTCCATTCAATCTTGGATTCATCGGATTGCCCTAAGATATTTGTGAAAAACAGAGGAAAAATCAAAATTAAAGCATAGAACTTCATAGAATGTTTCAAGTTAAAGAATATAAATAAATTGAAAATTCATTTTTATTAAATTTTTTATTTATTTGATGATTTCCATTTCCCACTTAGAGCTTGACCTAAATAATCAAGACCTTTTATCTCTTCTTGGTATCTTGGGACCAGGTGAAAATGGATATGTGGTACTGCCTCAGAAATTGTTACTAAATATACTTTCAGAGGATTGTATTTCTTGTAAATTAATTGCATTCCAGCTTCGATCAATCCACCCAATTCTGCATATGCAAGTGGATCTATCTGATCAAAACTCGTTACATGCAATCGAGGTTCCAAATATAAATAGCCCTCTATATTTTTATTAGAATCTGCTTCTCTAAGTATCCAATGGTTAGTTGAACTAAGAAATTTTTCAATATTCTCTGATTTATGAGTATGACAAATTGGACAATTATTTGTTTCCATATGAGTTATTCGTATTTTCCATTTTCATTCATCAGAGCATTCAAATAAAATTAAATTAAATTCCAATCAGCTTACGATTGCCTTTATCCTGAAGCTCTTTAGGTATCACAGAAAGGATAGTTTTCTGTACTGCTTGCAGAATCTTCTTTTTATAAAATCCATGTTTATAAACGAGACTTACTTCTCTTACAGGTTCTGGATCTTTGAAACGCCCAAATTTATCATTCTCAGCATTCATAGAAAGTAGTGGAAGCAAAGTCATACCGACACCTAAATCTACCATATTCCGAATTGTTTCAAGACTTCCACATTCAATTTTGCCAAGAGTTCGTTGTCCACAGATCTTTAAAGATTGATGTCTGAGACAATGTTCTTCGCCAAGAAGAATCATCTCACTTGATTTCAGATCATCTATATCAATATTTTCCGTCTTACCTTCATAGTCTTTCGGATAGTATGCAACAAAAGGTTCATAGTACAAAGGTGATTCAATGATATCATTACGATGCAAAGGAGTTGCGAGAATACCGATCTCTAGATCTTCACTCATTAGTTTTTCGATAATCTGGCTTGTGGGAAGTTCAAAAAATCTAAAGTCGATACTTGCATAATCTTTATTCAGTTTTTTGAATATTTGTGGAAGCAGATATGCTGATATTGTTGGGATAATTCCTATGCTAATTTTGCCAGTTAAATCTTCTTTGCTCTCGCGAAAAATTTCTTCCAATCGATCCGCTTCTCTCAATATGATCTTTGCTTGATCGACTATGTCAGTGCCAAATTTTGTAGTGATTACGGGATTTTTGTTTCGATCAAAAATTTCAGCTCCAATCTCTTGTTCCAATTTTTGGATCTGAAGACTTAGAGTTGGCTGGGCAACGAGGCAAGACTCAGCTGCTCTGGCAAAACTTTTATGTCGATCGAGGGCTACAATATAGCGCAATTGAGTAAGAGTCATTTAGAAAATATTCCTGAATTTTTTTTGCATATAGTACATATAAATAACTCTAGCATCCATCTAAGATCATCGAGAAGCTTGGTTTATGGTCAAGATAAAAGATTCAGAGACTGGGTTAATTTTCTAGTTGCTTTTTAGAGAATTAAAACCATTATCGAAACACTCGGAAATTTATCGCAGGGGGACAAAATTATGTCCGTAAAAACCATCCTAGAAGGCAAAAAGAACACGATTCTATATCTAAGTGAAAAGGATTCTGTTGTTGCTGCTGCAAAAAAAATGGCTGAAGCAGCAGTTGGATCGATTCTAATTTTTGAAAAAGATGAGATGGTTGGAATTTTCACAGAACGAGACCTACTCAGGTTGTGTGCGACAAGTCATGATAAATTAGATTCGATATTGCTTAAAGATGTGATGACCAAGAATCTGACAGTAGCAAGCGCTGATGATTCTGTCGATGATGTCATCGGAACTATGATTGCCAAGAAGTTTCGACATATGCCCGTCATGGAAGGTGATAAAATTCTTGGACTTGTATCAATCGGCGATGCAATAAAAGATAAAATGAATAAAGCAATCGAAGAAGCGAATATGCTAAAGCAGTATATTCATGGAAGTTGACAAAATTATTCGGGAGAATACGTGGATTGGAAGAGTTACTATAAAGACAGATTAGTTACATCCGACGAGGCAATTGCAAACATCAAACCAAATGACAGAGTTTTCTTAAGTGGGAATGTCACTACACCCAACCATCTAGTTCAAGCTCTTGCAAAGAGAGCTCCTTCGCTTTCCAATATAGAACTCAATCACTTACTTACCTTTGGTGAAGATCCTTTTATCAATATTCCCCAAGTTTTTAATAATGCTTGGTTTCTTGGCCCAAGTATTCGCAAAGCTGTAAATGAAGGCAAATCACAATACATTCCTATTTTTCTCAGAGAAATTGCAACACTTGTTCGTTCAGGCAATTGGGATATCAATGTAGCTTTAATCAATGTTAGCCCACCAGATCGTTTTGGATTCATGTCTTATGGAGCGGAAGTATCCATAACCAAGCCTTGTGCGGAAGCAGCAAAAATTGTCATAGCACAAGTAAATAATTTGATGCCTCGAACATTAGGAGATAGTTTTCTTCATGTAAATGAAGTAGATTTCTTTGTTGAGATGGATGAGCCGCTTGTTGAACTTCCAGCTAAGCCTGCAAGCGCAGTAGAATTAGAAATTGGACAGAGAATTGCCGCAATTATTGAAGATGGTTCCACTCTACAAATGGGTATTGGCGGAATTCCCAATGCCGTATTACAATCATTAGGTTCTAAAACTGGATTAGGGATTCATACAGAGATGCTCTCAGATGGAGTCTTACCTCTACTTGAGTCGGGAGTAATCAATAATCAAAATAAGGGAATCCATCGTGGCAAGACGATTACTGGATTTGCTATGGGCAGTAAGAAATTGTATGATTATATTGATAATAATCCCATGTTCGAGTTCCGACCTAGTCATTTCACGAACGATCCATTCATGATTGCTCAGAACAATAAAATGGTTGCGATCAATTCCGCCATTGAAGTGGATCTTACAGGACAGGTTGTTGCTGATTCCATCGGAACGAATATCTATAGCGGAATTGGCGGGCAATTGGATTTTATTCGTGGTGCAGCAAGAGCAAGAAATGAAGGAGGCAAACCGATCATCGCCCTTCCATCAACTGCGAAATCTGGAAAAGAGTCTCGCATAACACCATTTATAAAACAAGGTGCTGGTGTTGTAACATCTCGTGGTGACGTACATTTTGTTGCAACCGAATACGGAATCGTGGATCTATTCGGCAAAAATCTCAAGCAAAGAGCTGAACTTTTAATTTCGATAGCTCACCCTGATTTTCGAGAGCAACTTACTAAAGAAGCACATTGGTTGAACTTGAGTTAGATGGAGTTTCCCGCGAGCCCGGGGCTTAAGCCCCGTTCGTTTGAATCCATTTTTCAATATATCGATTCAAACATCACGAATGCAAATCAAATCTTCATAATTAACGTAGGTTATCTAGACATTTGGACATAGATTGATCCACATTTCAATCTTCTATCTGCCCACCCCATTCTTCTAAGTGGCTTCGAATAAATCCAACAATGTCTTCTTGGTTTTTTCGTGGATCAACTGTAGGATGGAGAGCCTCGCCAAACTTAATATATACGGGTCGATCGCGAAATAAATATCCAAAGTCTTTTATAAGACCACCAGGTACCCAGAAATCAGTCTTCAAGGCTATCGGAATCACTGGAACATTGGCACGTTTGGCTAACTTTGTTGCGATCGAATTGAATTCTTTTGGACGAAAAACCAAGTCTCTTGTGCTTTGAGGAAAAATCACAAGAGACAATCCATTTTGCAATTTCTCAACACCTTCTTCCATTACTTTTGTTAGATCTTCTCTTGGATTTTCACGTTTAAGTGCGATAGGATTTCTTGACCGCATAATCGGTCCGAATAGATTCCCACGCGTCAGACTTTCTTTAACAACAAATGTGTTAGCTTTATGCGGAGTTATTACTAATGGCAGGATAAAAGTTTCTAAGACGGACATATGATTTGCAGCAAAAACAACTGGACCATTTGTCTTTAAAATATTTTCAATTCCCTCAATAATAAATTTACCGCGGTAAGATTCCAGTAGATCCAAAAAATTACCGGCTGTCTCCATCCATAGTTGATCATCATAAATTCCTTTTACGGCATAGGAACGATTTCGCAATAATTCTCTTAAGTATCCAACTCCGAAACCAAATTGAGACCAAGGCATAAGGAGATCGAGCCAGGATCGAATCCTTTCCTTTGGAGTGCGGTAGATTAATTTAACGTCGCCTCGATAAGAAATTGGTGATGCAATCTCCTTGCGATTGAGATGAAATTCACCTGCATAGATTGCAGCCTCAGGAATGACAACAGACGGTTTATTAATCCTCACCTACGATTCTCTCCACTTCCAAACTTTTTACTTTTTGCGCCATTTGGCTCAAAATCGCCTGAGTAAACTCTTTGATGATCTCACCCATTACTTCTGTCTCCATAACTTCTTTTAAAACCTGTCCAATGTCTTCACCAATATTCTTGGAAATATTTTCCATAAATGGAATTCGAGAAAGAGCACCGGCAAATTCCTTTTCTTTTATCGACTTATTGAACTCTTCAATGATCTGTGATTGGTGGCGATCAATAATTGATTTCGAAAGTGAAGAATAATTCAAGTGAACCATAACTTCCTCGACTCTTGAGAGAGATTTTAAAAAAACAGCATCGGATATTGAATCGAGTAATATGTCTTTGAATCGAAAACTCAATTCTACCGTTGTGAGTTTTGATACATCCTTATCATTTCCAAATAACTTAGCATAGGCGATCCAAATCTTCAATGCCCGTAATAGTAGAAATGGACGGAAAAAGTTAAAAGGCAGAACTCCTAAAATCTCATACCAATAAATTTGAAAAAATTGCCATTTGTTTTCGTAATGATAGAATCGCTTGAGAACATCAAATCCCCAAATTGTGACAACGCATAAATCAAAAATAAGAAAGGCTAAAAGGACATTAGAAGGAAAGAAATTTCCATATGAATTCTGGAATAGGAAAAAAATTAAATCTAATAGAACGATCGATAGAAAGAATTGATCCTTTCCTGATCCTGGAATGCGACTAAAAAAATTGACCAATCTTTTGAAAAATTTGACCTTTTTATTGGGTTTCCCCAGACTACTTGTAGTTTCAAGAGGCATCAATGATTCCTTTTCAAACCCTAAAACAATCCAGCATCAGGTAAAGGAAAAATTTCCGCCCGTTTCCTATTGTAAACAATTCCCAAAATCTTAGCAAGATTGATCGTATCTTCCTGATTGTATTTTATCAATTTGTGTAAGTAATCATCAATATCTGTTTCGATATAGCTATTCCACAACTGAACTGCTGCATATCCATTCACCCCGATCAAATCATCGCTTCTTCGGATTCCGAGTTGTTCTTCAGTTCCTTTAAGTCCACCCTTAATTCCCATTTTATGAAGAACATGCATTAGATCCATATGTCGATTTGTATTTTTCCATTTCATGGATCTCTCAAGAAATGGAACGTCAAACTTGAATCCATTATAAGTTACCAAAATTTTATTTTCGCGACCTTCCCAAAAATCATAAAAATTATCTAAATTTTTTGTTCTTGTAAATTGGTGAATTTGATTTGCTTCATAAATACATACGCACGTAACAAAATTTGGATCATATAGACCTGTCGTCTCAATATCCAGATACAAAAACTCATTCTTTAGTTCGCCAAAGATTCTCCATGATTCTGCATATGGATACCTATCAAAAAAATAACGTGCATTATGTTCATCCAATGCTTTATCCGCTTCATCCATCTCCATTGGTAACTCTTCTTCGAAAAAAACAGGAGACATTTCCGATCTTAGAACTGATAAATTATTTCGAAGATTATCCCAATTGAAAATTCCTTGGTTCCATAGAAATTTCTCGATTCTTGTATCGACACCAGTGAGATGAATAAAACTATTTCGAATCATTTACAGTAGAACCTAAAATTTTGCCATGGAATACATACGTTATATTGATCTCTCATTTTCCCATTGTATCCAAGAATCAATTCCCTTTCGAAACCGGTCTGGTTCTTCTCCAAAACCAATCCGTATATATCCCTCTTCTTCGAAATTTTTTCCAGGTAATATAAATACTCCTGTATTATTATAAAGTTCATCTGCATATTTCTCGGAAAGAATTCCAGGTTGCAATTTTGCAAAGCATACAAGCCCAGCACTTGGTTCATGATATTCTTCTATACTTGGAATTTTATGATAATTATTTCGCATATATTGAATGTTATCTATAACTTTATTCCGAATAGGCTCAATGATTTTTTTTCTTTGCTTGAGGATTTCTAATGCCAAGAATTCTGATATTGGATTTACAGTATGTGTTAGATAGTCTTTGAAAGATCTTGCCTGAGCGATTAAATTTTCCTTTGCAACTATCCAACCAATTTTTAGTCCGACTACTCCGAAGCATTTAGTTATCGAACCTGTCGCTAAAAAATTCGGATGCATCAATGCACCTGATCTTGTCAGATCCTTTTCAAAATCTAAAAATCGATAGTGCTCATCGAAGATGACAAAGCTCTCTTCATTGTAATTTTCCAAAAATTTCCAATCCGTATCATTCATGGAATAGCCTGTAGGATTGTGAGGATGATTGATAATTGCTAGTTTAGGCTTAGTTTTGAAGAGATGAGTAACACCTAATGAAGCTTTATTAGGATTCCATTTCTTAGAAGATTGATCTGAAAAATTTGGATTAGATACATTTGAAATAGATGCATTTAGATTGGATGCAATATCAAAATTTGCATGACTTAAACCTTTTGCTTGGATTGCAAACTCGGAGTTCATTTGGTTTGGAAATATTTTATCAATCTTACAACCAAGCATTAGCGGTATCTCATACAGCGCTTGGAATGCAGGCCAGAAAAGAGAAACCTGATCGCCTTTTTCTAGCAACAAATTGAATAAAATAAACAAAGCTTCACTCGTTCCCGTTGTTACAAGAATGTTATCTGGCGTAACATTGGTATCATAGAGATTAGCTATTTCTTCCCTAAGATCTTGACGGCCTGAATTGGGTGAATCATGCAAAGGAATTTTACCCAGAGATGAGATAGGAATATCAAGCGCATTCAGAAGAGAATCTAAATCAAAATTTCGAACACCGCTCTCTCCCAAATTACAGACTGATTCTAAACGAAATTTTTCCAGTCGATCTTCGATAAAGAATTCTCTAGGTTTCACAAAGTCTAGTTTTTAAAAAAACCCTAAAGCATCCATGAGAATTTTAGCTTGATCCTAGTCTTATTCCATCGTCTCTGGAAGTATGCAAGCAACTGATTTCATCCGTCCCTGGACCCAAGAACCATTCCCTGACGCTATAAAAAAGGAAGCAAACCTCGCACTGGATCAAGCAGAAAAAGGACTCACCAGTGATTCAATCGAGGCATTTTCTATACCGCTAGAATTTGGAACAGGAGGAATCCGAGGCAAAATTGGGAACGGAATCGGAAGGATGAATGAGTATACAGTCGGACGTGCATCACTTGGATTTGCGAGATACTTAGTCAAAAAATCCAAAAAACCAAGTCTTGTCATCGCCTACGACTCTCGTCATATGAGCGTTAGGTTCTGTGAGGTTGCCGCAGGAATTGCTGCAAGCCTCGGAATCAAAGTCTATTACTTTGATGAAGTAACACCGACGCCTATACTTTCTTATGCCGTTCGGTACTATAAAGCAACCGGAGGAATAGTTTTAACTGCTTCGCACAATCCTCCAGAATATAACGGATTTAAGGCATATTTATCTGACGGTGGACAACTTGTACCTCCTGATGATGCAAAAATCATAAAAGCTATTGAGTCTATTCAAGATTGGAATGAAATAAATTTTCTATCCAAATCAGATCCTATATATAAGAAACGAGTTCAGAAAGTTAGTAAGGATTGTTTCAAGTCGTATCTGAAAGACCTGGAAAAATCAGGGATCATAAGTGATAGTGTCAAGAAAAAAGATCGCGCTGGACTAAGCATCGTTTACTCACCGTTACATGGCACTGGTGCAAAATACATGAAGAATACATTAAAAAAGTTCGGATATTCCAATGTATTTCTTGTCCCAGAACAATCTGAACCGAATCCGGACTTTCCAACGGTTGCTTTTCCAAACCCAGAAGAGAAAGAAGCTATGGTCTTATGCGAGAAGTGGGCACGAGAGCGAAATGCCCAGGTGTTTATTGCGACTGATCCAGATGCAGATAGACTTGGGATTGGAGTCCTCAATCGTGAAGGCAACTATACTCTATTAAATGGTAACCAGATTGGAAGTATTCTTGCAGCTTACCTATGCGAGAGAGTTCGATTCTCCTCTAAGAAAAAGAAAACCGATTTCTATTTGGTAAAAACAATCGTTACAACCGATCTCCAAGAAAAGATAGCTCAGCAAAATAAGATTAAACTAAAGAATGTTCTCACAGGCTTTAAATATATTGCGGAAGTAATGAAATCTATTGATTCTAAGAAAAATGCGAAATTCCTTTTCGGAGGAGAAGAATCATACGGTTATTTGCCAGTTGATTTCGTTCGAGATAAGGATGCACTTTCCTCTGCATTACTGTTACTTGAGGTTATAGCTGAAAAAAAAGATATTCTCGACTACTTGGATTCGATTTATCTTCAATACGGATTGTATCTTGAAGGACTCAAATCCTTGACCTTGGAAGGAAGTAGCGGTAAAGAAAAAATTAACAACTCTATCAATTCATTGAGAACACAGGATCTGATTGGACGCAAGATTGGGAATAGAGAAATTGTATCCATCATAGACTATAAACAAAAACTGGTTAAAGGATTAGCGAAGGATTCAATTTTTAAAGGAATGCCACCATCTAATGTTATTCAGGTTGAACTCTCAGGGAATGCGAAACTTACAATTCGTCCATCTGGAACTGAACCCAAGGTTAAGATTTATTCATCATTTGCGAGCTTAATTCAGCCCAAGAATAGATCGGAGATTCCAGGATGTATGAGCGAATTGCAGAAAGAATTGAAAGTATCAGAATCCGAGTTTTGTAAATTGGCTGGATTAGAATGAATCTCACTGAACTAAGCTTTAAAGAAGTAAAAGATCTTACAGAAAAATATATTATTGACACATACAATCGTTATCCGATTGGATTCCGTTACGGAGTTGGTGAGACTTTATTCGACTTAAACGACAAACCATATATTGATTTTCAATGCGGAATTTCCGTCACCAATTTGGGTCATGGCGAAGCCGATATTATTGAAACCCTAAGAAATCAGGCTGATAAATTATTTCACACTTCTAATTTGTATTACTCAGAACAGCAAGCCAAACTAGCTGAGACCATCATCAATCATAGCTTTCCTGGCAAAGTATTTTTCTGCAATTCTGGAACAGAAGCCAATGAAGCAGCTTTCAAATTGATGAGAAAGCATGCACATCAATCATCTATTAATGATCCTGTAATACTTGCCCTGAAAGGTAGTTTTCACGGAAGAACTACATCGTCAATGTCGATGACTGGGCAGAAATCGATTCGAGAAGGATTTGGTGATCTAGTTCCAGGAGTTCATTTTGTAACAGAAAACGATGAAGATTCTTTGGTCGATGCTTTTGAGCAATACGGTGATCGTATTGCTGGCATCATCATGGAGCCAATATTAGGTGAAGGTGGAATTCATCCGCTCTCAGTTTCATTTGTTGAAACTGCTCGAAAACTAACTCATGAAACAGGAGCTCTTCTGATTTTTGACGAGATTCAAACAGGCATGGGTAGAACGGGCAAAATGTTCTGTTTCGAACATTTTGGCTTTGCACCTGATGCCTTCACTCTTGCAAAAGCATTGGGATCCGGATTCCCAATTGGCGCACTCATTGTCAGTGATGAGCACTCAACCATTCTTGGACGTGGCGATCATGGATCTACCTTTGGTGGCAATCATCTAGCCTGCGCGATTGCTTATGAAACATTTCGAGTAATACAATCTCGTGATATCTTGACAAACGTAGAGACGACTGCAGAGTATTGTATCCAAAGATTGCAATCCATTGGACAGAAGAATAAACTAATCAAAGATATACGAGGTCGTGGATTGCATATCGGTGTGGAACTCACAATCCCTTCAAGACAAGTCGCTGAGAAGTGTCTTATCAATGGACTTGTGATCAATGCGACAGCAAATACAGTTCTTAGAATTATGCCTCCCATCAATATAACTCAAGAAAAGATGGAAGAGGGTTTAGACATTTTAGAAAAAACATTAGAAGAATTTAAATAAAGGAATTAGAATGAATCGTGTAGCAGTACTTGCCGGTGATGGTATCGGCCCAGAAGTTATGAAAGTAACTTTAGATGTTTTGAAAGTATCCCTTGGCAATAAATTTAAAGATTTCGAATTCACAGAGGCACTGGTTGGTGGCGCAGCAATTGATGCAACCGGACATCCACTTCCTCCTGAAACTCTAAAAATCTGTGAGAATTCAGAAGCAATTCTATTTGGTTCTGTTGGTGGACCTAAATGGGAGAATCTGCCGCCAGCTCAACAACCTGAGAGAGGCGCCCTTTTGCCTTTGCGTAAGCATTTTGATCTATTTGCAAACCTTAGACCAGCAATCATCTACTCTGAGTTAAAGAAAGCATCTCCACTAAGAGCAGATATTGTTGGTGATGGTCTAGATATTTTGATTATGCGTGAGCTAACTAGTGGCATTTATTTCGGTCAGCCGAAAGGACGCGAAGGAAATGGTGCAGAAGAATTCGCTTATGATACGATGAAATATTCTAGGCGTGAAATTGAACGAATTGCACGCAAAGCATTTGAAGCAGCTAGAAAACGAAATAAAAAAGTGACTAGCATCGACAAAGCAAATGTTCTCACCACATCAGTTTTCTGGAGAGAGGTAGTAGTAGCATTGCATAAGAAAGAATTTTCCGACTGCGAATTGAACCATATGTATGTCGACAATGGCGCAATGCAATTGGTTGTTCGACCTTCTCAATTTGATGTTGTTCTCTGCGAAAATATGTTCGGTGATATTCTATCTGATGAAGCTTCTGTAATCACGGGTTCTATCGGTATGCTCCCGTCGGCATCTATAAACGAAGCCGGATTCGGACTTTATGAACCTTCGGGAGGATCAGCACCAGATATTGCAGGACATGGAATTGCGAATCCAATTGCACAAATTTTAAGTGCTGCTCTCATGCTTCGTTACTCTTTTTCGCTGGATGAAGAAGCAACGAAAATCGAAAATGCCATTAGGTCGGTATTGCAGAAAGGTTTTCGCACAAGAGACATTGCGGAGCCAGGCTCCAAGATTCTTGGAACAGCAGAGATCGGCAAAGAAATCGAAAAATGTTTCTAAATCAGGAGTAATTTATGCAATCGGGTATCTCATCATCTGGAAGACCTTACACAGTAATTGTCGCGGAGAATTCAAAGTTTCAATCCAAGCAATTGCAACAAATTCTGGAATCAGAAGGATACCAAGTTGTGGGAATTGCTGAAACTGGCAAAGAATTAATCGATTTATATAAGAAAAACAAGCAGGTAGATCTTATAACAATTGAGAACTTTCTGCCAGTTATGGATGGTTATGCGGCATTCTGGGAACTGAAAGATCTCGGTGTCATACCAAGAGTATTATTCATATCTGAAGAGAACACACCTGCAGTTATCAAGAGCCTTCTTGATGCAGGTGCAATGGACTATATAGTCAAGCCAATCAAAAGAGAAAAGATCCTAGAAAAAGTTCGAGAGATCATACAAAAGATTCCAAAAGTATAAAATGCTTTTCTAGAATATTATTTGAGCATAAAGGAAAATCCAACTGGACTTTCTCGCAGCTCAATCTTTTAATATTCTAATGCAGTGAAGATTCCTTCCCTTGTCTCCGCTCCGATGACTAAACCAATTGGGACTATCTAGAGTTGATTCATTTACATTTATAACTAAAGCCTTTGGATAATAATCCTTTATTTTGGATTGAATATACCCAGACAGATCCAGATTGTATTTACCTGCGGTATCCTTGGCAATTGCGAATCCAGATTCGAGAAAATAACTCGCGACATCTTCACTCACTTCATAATCCTTTGCTAGGATATGTGATCCAATGTAGAATCCAATTTTGGGATTTGTAATTTTACTTTGCCTATCCAATCCTTTCACAGTCTTATTGAATGTATTGGAAATAAATTTCTCTGTGATTCCAAGCTGGGTTCCCTTCCATCCCGAATGGATCGCTCCAATAAAAGGATAATCGAATGACCATACCAATATTGGAACACAATCGGCTGTCCGAATTACTAGCGTTTGATTATACTCACTAGTATACAAACCGTCTCCCTTGCTATCTGATTTTATTTCTTGAGTATTCCAGATAGCATCAGAATGGATTTGGTCTAGGCTATAAATTTCTTCCGATTCATCCTTATGAAAATTACGAATCGTTTTCTTACAATAGAGATTCCAATCTGTTCCATCATTTTCTACTAGATCTCTCTTACCTAAGCTAAGAATTTCTATTCTGCCGTAATCAGTTGGAATGGTAAAGTCAATCATAATTGAGTCCATTCATTTGGTTTCAACTGGCTTAGATCAAAATTTCCATCTTGCAGCATTGCATCGACCATTTCTTGATCATGCGTAAGCATCTTCCAAGTAAGTAAATTTCCATTCCAGTTATAAATAATATTTCGATTGCTTGCACTCAGTTCTGGATAGTGATCTCCCATTACTACATTGATCTTACGATCGATTAGATACTTAAGAGGAGATTTCTTCTCGTGTCCAATTTTCGATCGTTTATCTATCTTCTGCTTGGCAATATATTTATCAGTGAGTCCAGTCGATGATTCTATCGCCAATCTGGGCTTCATATGGTAGATAAAATGAGCTTGCGCACCAAAGAAAGCAAAAGCATATTGATCAACAAAAACTTTAGAATATACCAATTCTTGTGATCCCAAATTTTTATAGAACATTCTTTCTTCACCAATTCCTGTTGACTTCCAAATCTCCCAAGGGTTTGTTTCGTAAATTTTGCCACGAAACAAAGAAGAAAAAACAAAAAGGATACAAATTGCGATGGAAAAGGCATGACCAAAGCGCGGAAATCTCTCAATCCAAACTGCACTTGCTTCATTCAAACGATCCCAGACTAGAACAATTGCTACAGGAACGATGGGAACTATAAAACGAGCAAACATAAAATCTCCACCCACATAGAGAATATAAGCCAGATAGAATATAACAATCCAAGAAAAATGAGATCTCGAGAACACGATTCCAAACAAGAGAAAGACACTCATCATTGGGTATTCCTTGAAGAATAAACGAAAATATTCAAATCCTTGACGAAAGTATTGCCCCTCACCTGCTTTCGCATAATATGTATTAGGCAACATATCACCATAGTAAATTGCCTTGCAGAGATAAATTGCTATAAATGTTACAACAAATAATATGCTCATTCCATAATTGGAAACTATATACTTTCGAATATGAGCGATTTTTTCTTTATAATCTAATGTAGCAGACGTATATGTACCATAAGTATTAGTATAACTCAATGCAGATAATAGGATCGCAGACGCAAGAAAGAAAAATCCTTCTGGTCGAATCAAAATCAGCAATGAATAAGTAATAATAAATTGATTCCAGTTTTTATTCTTATAAAAATGATAACCGAGTAGAATCGTAAAAGTAAAAAGAGAAGTCTCTAATCCTGATGTAGCAAAGACTGATCCATGATAGAAAATTGAATACGTAAGTACTAGATACATATTCGGCAAAAGAAATAGAGTTCCTAAATAAAATAATATTCCTAGACAAATTGCCAAGTCTTCAATGCGAATACCGATTGGGAAAGATAAGGATAGCAATATTGTCCATATAAAATTCGAATACCCTTCTACCAAATCGTTTGGATTGAAAACTAATCCATTGCCTAACCATAAATTTCTAGCATATACGAAACTAATATAAGAATCATCGCAAAGCCAAGCTAGGTTAATCGCATTATAGAGTCCGTATCCAATAGATAATACAATAACCGTTGTTCGAAAGTAAAAATTAGAAAATACTGATGATTGAATATAAGAAATCATAACTCAAAGGAACGAATAAATTCTTCTATCATACGAATATGATCCAATTCCGGGCTAGGATTTTCTTGGCTTGGCTCATACAGATGTTCATCGAATAAATGAAAATCAAATAGCTTGAGTGTATAATCAGGAAAAGTAATGATAACATTCTCAGAGTGCACATCGAAAATCAATTTCTCTTCTTCAGCTAAATATTTAGTTACTTCAATGATTCGATGGAAATCAAACGCAATTCTTTTTAGATGAGGTCTACTGATAACACCGAATTGAGCTGTGTCAAAATTTAATTTCCATTTTGGAAAAAGTGCATCAGCGATAGGATTCTGAGGAATCTTTTCACGAAGGCGAACAAATTCTTTCATATGTTTGCCTGGCAAAATTTTCTGATTATCACAAGGCGTTAGAGATACCAGAGGCACGCCCCAAGGAGTTTTTCGAACTCTCCATCCCATGTAGAAACGAGTGGGCAAGACAAGATCTGGAATTAATGTTTTTAATTTCCAATACTGTAGTCTCTCTAATCCGAGTCTGCGAAATTTGAATTCGATATCGTCCTTGGCCGATCTGCTTCGGACTTTGGATTGAAGAAAATCTTTTAAGCTGAGTTCCTCCGGTTTTAAATATTTTTCTAAATTACGAGCAACTTCTTTATATAAAGAACCAAATAACGGATCAGATGGGAATTTAGATTTACCAACTTTGACAACTTGGTTCCAAGGCAACTTATAGACAAATTTATAAGAACCTCGACCGATATAGTCACCTGGCGATATGGGCATGAAATTATCCAAAAATTCCCTGCCGTATCTCTGAGTGATACGAAAAATATGTGACGTTGGAAAGATTCTTTCATAAAATTTTCGAATCCAACCTGAGTCGCGTAGCTTTGCATCGACTGGAATTTCGCCCAAAGGAATCGGCTCTTTATCTTCAGAACCAGGTTCCATCGGAAGTTCTTTCTCAAGACCTTTTTCCAAAAGCTCAAGAAAGTTTGGAATTTTATTGAGTCCGACACTATTGTTCCAGAATCCAACAATTTTGTCCTTCCAGTCTTTCCAATCGACGTTTGGTTTACTTTCTTCTTCGGGCATTTAACTAGCGTTATCTATTTGAATTTGTGCAAAAGTAAATAATATTATAATATTCCATACTATTCATTCCATTTTATAGAATCTGAATAAGAATCCATTGGCTTTCCAGACTGAATTGATTCTTGCAATTGTTTAGATTTCTTCTCATCCAAGAACCAGTAGTCAGAAGCAAAGCTCTCATCTCCGTATTTACCAAGTGGATTCTCAGGCATTCCAAATTTTCTCCAATACAGCAAACGCGTATTATCAACGTGCCATAGTAAGACATATGGATATTCTTTATAAATGATTTGATCCAGTTGCTTCAACATAGCGTTTCTTTTATTTAGATCAAATTCTGTTTTTTGTTTAATAATGATTTCGTCGGCAGCAGAATTCTTGTAGCCTGCAAGATTGGGTTGTCCTTCTTCATCCGCGTATTTACTGAACCATTGCGATTCTGGATCTTTGAATATTCCAGATCCCCAAGAAGCCCAAGTCATATCGAAATCGTATTTATCAACTTTGGCACTCCAAGCCGCAAGATCAGTTGTATCGATTCTTGCATCAATTCCAACGTAGCGTGCTTTTTCTAAGAAAACTGTGAAATATTTTTCAGATCTTTTGTCTCGATCCAAAATAGTAAATTTAAATTCTTTTCCGTCCTTCTCTAAAAGACCTTTAGAATTTGGCTCCCAACCAGCTTCTTTGAGAAGTCTACGTGCTTCTTCAATATCAAAATCTACCGGCTGGTTAGGATTTTTTGTACCCAGAAGATAAAAGTCAGGGAAATAACTATTCGTTGGAGCATATTGATTGTAAGCTAACTTCTCAATCATAATATTACGATCTACTAAATGAGCAATTGCCTTACGAACTCGGACATCCTTAAAGATATCTCTCCTCATATTCATCGCCCAACCTTGAAAGCCAATTGGCTTTTTATTGAAGATTCTTTGCTTTGCAATATATTTATTATCGAAGGACTCACCCTTAGTTTGCTCAGCCCATACAGAAGCAGTATACACTGGAAACATATCTATATCACCTTTTTTGAATGCTTGCAAAGCAATGGATTCTTCGCTATACACTTTATAGATGATCTGATCGAAGTTATAGCGATTTTTCTGGAATGGATATCCGCGAGCCCACCAATCGCCTCTTCGTTCTAGTTTTACATATCGGTTCTTCTTGGATTCTAACATTTTGTAAGGACCTGAAACTACATCAAATTCAAAGTTCTCTTTATTGAAATCTTTGCCTTCGAAATAGTGTTTTGGTAAAATGAATAAGGAAGATGCAATTTCATTGAAGTTATTCCAATGAATATCAGTTACTTCAAATTCTATAGTTAGACTATCTATAATTTTTGGCTTCTTGAATCTAGATAAACCGATTCGGAAAACAGCAGTAGCGTTATTCTTGTCCATGATCGTATCGTATGTGAACAAAACATCCTCTGCTGTGACAGGCTTTCCATCAGACCATTTAGCATTACCATCTATGTAAAAAGTAAATTTCTTCTTATCAGCAGAAATTTTCCAATCTCTTGCAAGATGTGGCATGGTCTCGAGAGTGATTGGATGGTATGATGTCAATGGCTCATAAAGCGATGTGAAAATTCTTGCGGTTGTTGTAAATTGTTCTAAATAATAATTCAAGGATTTTGGAAATTGATGGCTATAGATAAAAAATCTTCCACCTTTCGTCGCCTCAGGATGCGCCGCTTGATTAATTCGGTTCATTGCAGAAGGAATTGTCTTAGGATCGCCGTCCCAAGCGACATCTTGGACTTTACCAATCGGTGCTGAATTGGGATCATCTTCCGTACAAGAAAGAAAAAATACGATCGTGAAAATTCCAAGCAATAGAGAAATTACTTGGCAATTTATCCATGAGAATCTAGGCTTATTGATTGCATGTCTGTTCATCACTTCCATCAGACCATTCTATTCGAGTCCAATACAAGGATTTTTTGTAAAACTCATAACAGAAAGATTGGAAAAGAATTAGCTCTTATCTATCTAAGTCTACC
Source organism: Leptospira sp. GIMC2001 (assembly GCF_028462125.1). Taxonomy (NCBI): domain Bacteria; kingdom Pseudomonadati; phylum Spirochaetota; class Leptospiria; order Leptospirales; family Leptospiraceae; genus Leptospira; species Leptospira sp. GIMC2001. The sequence continues at coordinate 2,976,563 of NZ_CP115468.1, forward strand.
AGAAGTGCAAGCTTCTGACTGTCTATGGACGATGGGAATCTGGCAGCCTTCTCCCAAGTCAATCCAAATTGCTCGAGAACATGAAGGTCTGAGACATGAATTTCAAAATTGCCTTCATGATTTGCAGAACGAAGATATCATCGGATCACCCTATTCTGTTTTTGATTATGTGCCGAACAAGGATATCTGCGAAAGCTGGGAAGCTCTCGCTGAATTTAAGAACACACTAAATCAATTCGGTAAAAAATTAATTTTGGATTTTGTTCCTAATCATCTATCCGTAGACAGCATTTGGATAGACAAATTTCCTGATGCATTTTTAGAATTGAATCACCCGCAAACAAATAATGATTATGCGAGATCGAGTTCAGAATTAAAATTAAATATAAAATCCAATTCATTAGCTAAGAATCCAAATCCTGAAAACTCCATTATAATTCCTAAGAATTATTTCCAGCATAGCTCAGGCAAAATATTCGCTCACGGTCGTGATCCATACTTTGATGGTTGGACTGATACAGTACAATTCGATTTCTCCTCAGAAGTATGCAAAGATCTTCACAATGAAATTCTTTCCAATATAAGCAATTATTGCGATGGACTCAGATGTGATATGGCAATGCTTCCACAAGCCGATATCTTTGAGAAAACACACGGTCGAAAAGGGCTTCCTTATTGGGAAGTTGTGATCAAAAATATACGCAATAAAAATCCAAATTTTATATTTATTGCTGAAGTCTATTGGCAAAGAGAATATGAGCTCCAACAATTGGGATTTGATTTTACTTATGATAAAGAACTCTATGATCGATTGAAATCCAAAAATGCAAATGAACTCACTGGACATCTTACTGCTGAGTTGAATTTTCAAAATAAATCTCTGCGATTTCTAGAAAATCATGACGAGCCTAGAGCAGCTTTAACTTTCGGTAATAATGCAATGTTCGACTTTTCACTGTTATGCTTTCTGCCTGGCGGGATCCTTATCTATGAAAATCAAATGAATGGATTCAAGAAAAGAATTCCAGTACAGCTAGGTCGTATGCCAGACGAACCAATTGATATGGGAATTCTGAATTTTTACAAAAGAGTTTTCCAGAGATTATCCTTTCGAAGAAATAAGAACCTATTGTTCATGAATGCGAGAGTAAGTATCTACGAAAATACAAGCTCCCACTATGTAGCGATTGGACTGAGATATGAAGACAACCAATCCGAAATTCTTATCTACAATCCAAATTCATATCCGATTTCTGGGAGAATTCATCTAGATCCAAGCTTTTATTCTCCGTTCATTTCCAAAGATAGCTTTACTTTTATGGATGTGATGGATGATAAATTGTATCGACAGGATTCAACGGAAGTTCATCGCGAAGGGATCTATTTCAATTTGAAGGAAAACAAATCTCACTGGATGGTACCATTAAGAAAGGAGTGAAACTATTTCTTTACAACTTTTTCTTCTGATTTCGGTACAAACTTCATTCTGTCAGCAGATATAACGTTTGGTAACAATTTCAAATTTTCTAAAATTTCTTTCAATTGATCCAAATGTTCAACCTCTAACATAAATTTTGCTACTAGTTGTCCCTTACTCATTGAAGAGGCACCGGCTTCGATGATATTGGTCTGGGTACCGGAAATTGTCTCAACCATAGACAGATAAATTCCTTGTACGTCTTTGGCTTTGACTTCGATCTGCACAGGAATAGGTTCCGACATTCCATCCCATCGAACAGGGAGTGTTTTCATTTTGTCCATTTGAGAGAGAGCTGTCTCACAAGATTTTTTGTGGACACTGACACCGCGACCGCGAGTAACAAACCCAATGATCTCGTCTCCTGGGATTGGGGCGCAGCACGATGCTCGCCTAACTAAAATATCTTTAATCCCCGCAACAACAATACTTGCCTCTTTCTGATCAAGGCGAAGTTGTTTTTTGATGGGTCTTTTCCGAATATTCTTCTGAATATCTTGTAATACATTATTTTGATTGGAATTATCGACAACCTCAGGGTGAAATTTGGAATCAGATTCTTCTTGAAGTTTATTAAAATATTGTCTTAACTTTTGTTTGGCGGAAGCAGTCTTTACAATCCTTAGCCAGATTGGTGAAGGCTTAGATTTTTTCTCAGTTTGAATCTCAACTTGATCGCCGGATTTGAGTTCGGTTCTAAGTGGAACCATTTTGCCATTTACTTTGGCTCCTCTTGCATGGAGTCCAACATCAGTATGTATGCGAAATGCGAAATCAAGAACTGTTGCCCCTTTTCCAATTTCGATGATTTCACCCTTGGGTGTAAAAACAAAAACCTCATCTTCATGCAGGTCAAATTTCAAATCTTCAAGAAACTCTTTCGAAGATGAGCTCGCATCTTGCCAAGAGTTGAGAATCTCAAGCCACTTGAGTCGGAAAGGATTTTCTTTGCCTGGAGTAGGAGCTTGGTGCGAACCTGTCCATTTACCAACGCCTTCCTTATAAGCCCAATGTGCTGCAACTCCATCTTCTGCAATTCGATTCATGTCTTTGGTTCGAATTTGAACTTCCATAGGTTTTCCATCAGGCCCGATTACGGTTGTATGCAGAGATTGATAGAAATTTGTTTTAGGAGTTGCAATATAGTCTTTAAAACGACCTGGGATCGGAGTCCAAAGAGTATGGACAATACCAAGAACACCATAGCAATCCTTGATCTCATTTGTTATAATTCTTATAGCACGAAGATCAAAAATTTCTGATATAGATTTATCTTTCGTAATCATTTTACGATATATCGAATAGAAATGTTTTGCACGTCCTTCAACTTTAGCATCGATATGAATTTCAGCTAGTCTTTGTTTGAGTATAATTTTTAGTTTTTCTAAATATTCTTCTCGTTCAGATTTTTTCAGTGCGACGCTTGACTTAATCTCCTGGAATTCTTTAGGTTGGATAATCTGGAACGACAAATCTTCTAGTTCCACTTTTATACTATACATCCCCAATCTTCCAGCAATTGGAGCATACAGTGACAAAGTTTCGAGAGCTATTCTTTTGCCTTTATCAGATGGCTGAAATCTAAGAGTCCTCATATTATGAGTTTTGTCTGCGAGCTTAATCAAAATGACTCTTGCATCCTGAATGGTTGCGACCAACATTTTTCTGATATTTTCGGCGGCTTCTGTTTCTTTGGACTGAGATTTGATTTCGGAGATTTTGGTTACGCCTTCAACGAGATTGGCAATTTCTTCTCCAAAGTCACGAATCATATCAGCTTTTGTATAAGCAGTATCTTCTACTACATCATGCAAAAGTCCTGCAGAGATAACCCTCTCATCTAATCCTAGTTCGTCTAAGATTCCAGCAACGTTCAATGGGTGGATGATATATGGCTCACCAGAAAGTCTCTTCTGGCCAGTATGCATTTTATCAGAAACATCATAAGCACGTCGAATTAAGGCGCAGGCTTCTTCGCCTAATCGTTTTTCTACGGAAGCAAAAAGATCTTCTTTTTCTATGGTTTTCTGTCTAAGTCCCATTAGAAACCTTCCAGGTCCAAGCCGATGTCAAGAAATTTCGTTGTATGAGTAAGGTATCCCATACTCACTCCAATATCACCGATCTCAGAAAGGGCTTTTAATTTCTCGGGAGTGATTCCGCCTGACGCTTCAATGAAAATTGACGAAGAACTGCTGCGTAATTTCTCAACAGCGATCTTTGTATCTGTTATAGTAAAATTATCCAATAGAATAATATCTGGTTGTGATTCAATAGCTTCATCCAATTGGTTAAGATTATCAATTTCCAATTCAATTTTCTTATTCTTATGCTTCGCTCTAATCATCTCAACAGCATGTTTTATCGATCCGATTGCTTGCACATGGTTGTCTTTTATCATTGCCATATCAGATAAATTGATTCTATGATTCCAACCGCCACCTGTGTAGACAGCGTATTTGCTAAGTTTACGGTATCCAGGAAGAGTTTTACGAGTATCTAAAATGCGAATATTCGGATATTCATTAACAATCTTATTGGTAACCGATGCGATTCCTGACAAATACTGTAAAATATTGAGTAGGATTCGCTCTACTCTCAGAAGTATTCTAACAGATCCGGTGATTTTGGCAATTTTGCTTCCGGGGAGAAGGAGTTCTGAATCCTTCATCCAAACTTCCATACTCAGAACTTTTCCGAACCGATCATTGATCGCATCCAACACACCTATTCCGCAGAGGACTCCTGCCTCTCGGGAATTCAAAACTCCAGAGATTATTTTGTCTTCGGAAAAAATAGATTCCGTTGTGATGTCGCCTTCTGGTGCATCTTCTGCGATTGCTAAATCTAAAATCGGGAAATAATCAGTAAGTTCAAGGTGGGAAATGGGGTCAGTGTAGCCCCTTATAGTATTCATATGGAGACAAGTTGGGGGAATGCCTCCCCCATAAAATTCAAATTAGAATTTATTCCTCTTCTAATATTTCTTCTTCATTGCCAGTATTGGTTTCCTCAGATGGCATTTCATCATCTGGACCATTGACTGGCTTAACAATAGAATCAACTTTCTTACCGTCACCACTTGTTGAATCGCCTGATTCTTTCTTCATCTCAGTTGGCTCTTCTTCAACTTCTTCTGATCCATTCACCGGAGTATCAGTTTCTGTTTTGTAAGGACTTCCAATTTCACCCGTTTTTGGTGGAATATAAAGAACTTGGTTTGGATAGATTAGGTTTTTGTTCTTGATCTTATTCTTGTTAGCTTGGTAAATTCTAGGCCAAAGCTTTGGATTGCCGTAACTATTTTTGTTACCTGCAATTCTCCAAAGACAATCTTCAGGTTGTTGCTTTCGAACTACGTATTTGCTCCAACCTTCTTTTAGCTTACCATCTTTATTGCTATCTTTGCCATCATTTTTCGAATCGGTTGCAGACGTTTTCATTTTATCATCTGAATTCGTAGCTGAACGATTCGCAACAGAAGTAGCTGAGAGACTAGCTGTCTGTTCAGTTACGATTTGTCCAAGGCGAATTGCTTCTTCTGATTGGCGGATCGAATCTTCATACTTTTCTTGTGAATAAAGATTTCCAGCTGAAGCAAGGGATTCGTTTGCAGCGCCTAAATTTTCGCGAGCGCTTTCGTAATTAGATTTCTGATTTGCATCCTTGGATACTGAATCTTCTTTGATTTCCTCAAAACGAGAGTTAGCATCTTCGACAACTTCAGTTGCCGTAAGATTTCTCTCTCTTGCATAATTTTGGATCGATGCAGCAAGTAATGCTCTACTGTTTTTTCTAGAAGCAGAGATTTTATCATTAGCGGATTTCAATTCATCATTATCAATATCTTGATAAGCAGAAGCAAGGTTCTCGCGCTCAGCACGAGTTTTGTCGTTCATTCCGCCGATATAGGTTTCTGTTGTGTTCAGGTCTTCTTCAACATAACGTGCTGATTGTCTTAGCTCATCTTTATTGGAGAGTGCTACTTCGCGAGCTTTATTGGCAGAAGTCTTAGATGCTAAATATTTATTGTGAGCATCTTCATATTCATCAAAGGATTTATTTCTGAGTTCAGATTTTTTGGTTTCATCTTTTTCTTGCAAAAAGCTACTGAGACTTGCATCTCCCGCTTCCATTGCCTGATCCCCTTCTTTTCTGAGCTGAACCGATCTGTCAAAATCGTCTGGAGCAAGACCAGTTGCGAACGCTTTGTCCGCTTGATCAATAGCTTCAGTTGCTTCATCGCGAGTTTTCGCAGAAAGTCTAGGCAAAGTCTTCTCTAGTGCGTCGTTTGCCTTAGAAATAGAATAGTCTGCCCTCTTTTTTGCATCGCTCGCTTTCTCTTCAGAAGCATTTTCATGAGCTTCAAAAAGTGCATCTTTCGATTCTTTCAATTCGTCTGGAGCATACTCCGTTGCTTGGAGTGATTCGGCACGTGCAATCGCTTGTCTAGCATTGCTCATTTCTTGAATAGGAAGTTCACTTGCGCAAGAATAAGCGAATGCTAGCGTAGCAACACTGAGAAGTATTCTACTATATTTGTGGTTTGGTTTCATTTCAGACTCCATGTCATTCTCCATCGAAACGGAGAGTCCCATAGGATAGATTATTTAAAAGCAGCTACTGCGTCGTCTTCGTTATCAAATATCTCGAAGAAAGATGTTAGTTTAGTTAGCTCAAATACTTTTCTAACAGATCCAGATACGTTGATGATTTTTAGTCCACCTTGGTATTTTTTCAAGTTAGATAAGCTGGAAATAAGCGCACCGATTCCAGAAGAATCGATATAAGAAACTTTCTCTAGATTGATGATGATACAGTATTTCTGCTCTTCTATTAGCTTGGCTATAACGTCCTTAATTTCGGGAGCGTTGTAAAGGTCTATCTCTCCGTTTATATCGAGGAGGATGATGTTGTTTTTTTCCCTTCTGGTGATCTCCATGCGTTTCTAGAAACTCCTGTATGAATAAATGATGGACTAAGCCTTTTCCGTACAATTACAATCAGGAAAGGGATAAACGTCAAACAATTAATTTGAAGAATCGTATAAATTTTTCCATTCAGTGTAAAATTCGGGAAAATACCCTGATTCGATGGAATTTCGTACCATTTGCATGAAATCTCTCATAAATTGCAAATTGTGGAAAGTAGATAACTGCAATGCCAAAATTTCTTTCGACTTATGAAGATGCCTTAGATATCCTAAACTATAATTCTTGCATACTTTACAGTTGCATTCTTCATCAATCGGCTTATCAGATAGTTTGAATTTTTCATTTCGAAGATTGAGTTTACCTTTTCTTGTAAATACTTGTGCATTCCGAGCATTACGAGTTGGCAATACACAATCAAACATATCTATACCATTCCGCACTCCATCCAAAATATCTGGAACAGTACCAACTCCCATTAAGTAGTGCGCTCTGTTCGGATCCAAATGCTCAGCTAAATGTTCTAATACTTGAATGAATAGTGGTCTTGGCTCACCTACAGATAATCCACCAACTGCTATTCCTGCAAAAGGATAGGATTGGATTTTTTCTAATGAAAGTTTGCGTGCGTTAAGATCCATTGCACCTTGTGAAATTCCAAAAACATAGGACTGTGTATCCATTGTCTCCCAATGTTTGATTGAGTTTTCCGCCCATCTATGAGTTCGGTCCAATGATTCTTGTATGCGTTTTGAATTGCTATCATAAGGAGCACAATCATCTAGAACCATCCAAATATCCGAACCGATTGAACGTTGGATTTCTAATACTTTTTCTGGAGTAAATTTATGCCTTGATCCATCTAGATGTGATTGGAACTTAACTCCATCATATTCGAATTTGAATAGGCTTGATAGTGAGAACATTTGGTATCCACCACTATCGGTAAGCATAGCCTTATCATAGCCCATGAACTTTTTGACACCATGAAAATGATCTAACACTTCTGTGCCTGGTCGTAGATAGAGATGGTAGGTATTGCTTAGGATCAGTTCATATCCCAATTCATTTATATCTTCTGTTGAAAGTGCCTTGATTGTACCTTGTGTTCCAACAGGCATAAAAATGGGAGTCTCAATCGATCTCCCACCAACATTCAATAAACCTGTTCTTGCAAAGCTTCCTTGAGCTCTTTTTAATTCTTTAAATATCACAAAGCTGGATTCTTGTTTTGATTGTGCTGACAAGACTTGGGACTATCACAGACTCCGTATATATTCAAGTCATGTCCTGTGATCGAGAATCCTTTCTCTCTTGCGGCTTTGCGTTGGAGTTCTTCAATTTTCTCATCAATAAATTCTACAATTCTTCCGCATTCAATACAGATAATATGATCGTGATGGGCATGACCTATGATATGTTCATAGTATTTATAATCTTTTCCAAAGTTATGCTCTTGCAACAAACCAGCTTCCACCATTATGGAAAGGATACGATAGATAGTTGCTTTGGAAATCTCGTCTCTTCTATCTTTTAGCTCTTCTTGGAGAGATTCAGCTGTGAAATGATTGTGAATTGAAAAAATTTTCTCAGCAACAAGCATCCTTTGGGATGTAATTTTGAGACCTTTTTTCTTCAAATAATTGGAGAAGGTCAACATCTCCATAGCTGTATCTTCTTTAGTGTGCGGTGTTGTTGAATCTGTCATAACCTGCTCTCAGTTTATTCATTCGTCAATATTCTTCGCAATCGAAAAATACCAAGCTCGTTCCAATTCTTCGGCAATTTTGACAGCCATGACTCTAGCCATTCTATCTTGAGCTTGAATCTCTGATTCCCGATAACCCAATTGCCGAGAAAAATAGGCACGACCTGGTATCTCAGTTCGTTCCAATTCAATTCTTTCGTTTGTGTCGGCTTTATGAAGTTCGATTTTTGTAATTGAGAACATTTCTGATGAAAGATGTTGATCTCCTAAATCCATAAGATTGCCAACCAATTGATAGTGAGTCACTTCACCGTGGATGCGATAGGCCGCTTTAAATTTGTCACGTACTTGGATGAATCTCCCTCTTCGATCCACTTCCGATTTCAAATACTGAGTAACCATTGTATGAAGCTGGGGTGCATAGGAAGCATTTCGAAAGTTTTGTATATAAACAGTTCGCACCGAATCCGGAAGCGGAGTTCCTCGAAACTTGGGAGGATTGCCCGGTTCGCGATGGAAGTAGCTACAAGAAGAGAGACCAATCACAAAAACAAAGACTAAAAGATTTAGGGATTTTCTGCGATTCATGCCATTCATTCCCTTCCAGATTAGAGAGAACTACTCCATTGTCAACCAAGGTTAAGGGAATCGCTTGACGTTTTTGTTGCAGGCAACTTATTGATAAAGGATGCAATTATTCGAACTTCGTTTATTTCCTCGATTTTCCACAAACAAATCTGGATTTCTAAATTTTTTATGTTTATTTATGGTTTTATTTTCTGTATTTCTCAATCCGTTTGCATTGAAATCTCAGGAGTCAAGATTTCAAATTCATAGAGATGAACCCGGCTGGCCTTTAGATTTTTTCAGTCCGATTTCAGGAACGTTTGGCGAATACCGCAATCACAATATGCATATGGGTGCTGATTTTAAATCCTATGGGCTTAACGGACATCCCGTATTAGCAGTGTTTGATGGATCGATAGATCATATTTCTCAATCACAGAAAGGATACGGTACATCTTTCAACTTATATTCAAATGAGCTTTCTATGAAATCCAAATATGCACATCTTTATTCTTTTCAAGGCTCAAATTCTAAATTAGAATTACTCAGGCAAGCATTGTGTCTGCTCATTGGAAAAGATGAATTTTACATCAATCTTCCGAAAGGAATGTTTGAAGTAAAAAAAGGAGATTGGATTGGGCTTACCGGCGAATCTGGATCAGGGATTTCTCATCTCCATCTTGAATTTCGAGACGACAAGGGATTTATCAATCCACTTTTTTTTACAAGTTTTCATCAGAAAGACAATATTGCGCCAACCATTCTCAAATTGTTATGGGAAGATTCCGCGCGCTCGCAAGTATTAGAACTGCAAACCAAACAAATCGGCCCAGGCCAGTATTCAATCCAGGAACCAATCGTCGCTCGAGGTAAAATCCGCATCAAGCTTGGAGGATATGATTTTATTCGTTCCAGAAATAAAAACAATGTCTATGCAATCGAGTTAATCAATGGAACAGACAAATTGTATCGCAAAGAATTCTTTTATGTTCCCTATTCTGATTCATCCAACAAACAACTATTTTACGATATCAATCGATCTTCTTTATCGCCTCCAGTCTATTTTTATAATGTTTTTGATCCAAGCAAAGGCTATTCAATAGATCTTACGGATCATGAAATCGGTGACAAAATCCTTCTTACTGCAATCTTAGAAGATGCAACTGGGAATCGCTCCGAACTACCAATCCAAATTGAAGTTGGGATTCCGAGAAAGGATACAACAATCCGACCAGTTCCCAATTCTAAAGTCGGAGATATTTACACAACTTCTGATAAAGTAGTAAGTCTTGATTTCAAAAAAACTTCAACCTATGGAAATGGCTATCCGTTGATATCCAAAACTGATTGGGAGAAAGAAGGAGTAAAAATCGCTAAGGGACTAACGCCTGTGAGTGATCCTTATAAAATTTCCGTCATGAACTTCAATTGGAAAGGAGAAGCGACTGGATTTATAAAAACTAAAAATCCACCCACAAGCAAAGAGAGCCTCTATTTCTATGATACTTCCATCAAAAGATTCAACGGTATATCATCGACTAGAACCAAAGACGGATTCCAATTCAAAACAGAAAAATTAGGTATCCTTGGAGTTTTTGCAGACGAAGCACCACCTAGCGTTCATTATGCTTATTCTTACGCAAAAGAAATTCATCTTGAGAATGCAAGAACACCTGGAATATCCGAGAGATTGTATTATCTTGGAGATGTCGGATCCGGCTTTACAACAACGCCAGAAGTTTTGCTCGAGGGAGAAGTCTATCCTTTTGAATATGATAAAGACAGACGAGCTATCAGCATCAAGATACCAGATAAAGCCTTTCTTGAAAAAAAATACTTACTCTTGCAAATCCGACCCAAAGATTGGGCAGGAAACCAAGGAAATTATTTTACTGAAATACTCACTCCCTGACTCCTTCGTTCCGTCCGGTGGCCAGTTTGGAATGCCAAAGCCGTCAAGAAGGAGTCACTCCGCACGGGCTGAAGAAGGCTACGCACTTACATTCCCCCAGCACAATTTCCTTCGGAAAGTTATGCTGGACAGGTCACGATAGATAATTTACCGTTAAGTCCAGCACCACGACAACAAAAGAGCGTTAGCGACTGAGTGGTGCTGGGGGATGTAAGTGCTCCGCTCAAGGTTTAAGAGATCTCAATTCATTTATGCGATTTTGATTGGTATATAGCAAAGTGCAATTGGCTAACTAATTCTATTCCACCCCGTGCATAAAAAAAGCGGATCCCAGTTATGAGATCCGCTCTTAGAAGCATCAATGCAGTGATTGAGGCAGCCTAATTAATGTTCGATGCTTGAGTATCTTCCGATTTCAAGAACTGTGTAGGAAGTTTCCTGAGAACCAAAAATCAGAATGGCTGTGTCACCGACTGATTTACCAAGCAGAGTTTTGGCAAGAGGAGCTTGGTAAGAAATGATATTCTTACTAGTATCCGCATCCCAAGTTCCAAGAATCGAGTAACTGAGAATCTCTCCAGTTGCTTGGTTCTTGAGTTTTGCTGTACATCCAATTCCAATCTTTTCTGTCTTGATGTTCTGAGTGTAATCTTCAAGAACTAAGGCATTCTTAAGATCGGAATCCAATTTCTTGATAGCTGCTTGAATCTGAGTTTGTTTCTCCATAGCCGCTTTGTATTCCGCGTTCTCACGAAGGTCACCCTTCTCTTGAGCTTCACCAATATCTCTGGAGTTCTCAGCCATCTCAACATTGATCATTTGCTCAAGTTCGGATTTCTTCTTATTGAAAGCCTTTCTTGTAACAAGGAAGCTGTTGGTTGGGATTTTTGCTAAGATATCATCTTCGTCATCGTCTTCGCTTACATTGCCTTCATCCCATTCCAAATTCGGTTTGAGTTCAGAGATCAGGGATAGAAGTTTTTCTTTCTCGGAGTCAGTGATGTACGATACTTCTTTGTAAAGTGCGTAGAGCTTACGAGCATATTCATCATCTCCGGATGCAATTGCTTCCTTCAATACATCTTGCGGCTCGCCTTTATCAACGAGGATTCCATGAGCTTGATTCTTGAGTTTATTGCCTTTCGGTTCAATCTTACCCAGTGGCTTGAGGATACGAAGTGTTCGCAAAACCAAATCATTCTGATCAAACTTCAAGTAATCATAAGATCCAGGTGAGTTCAGAATCGCTTTCATCATCCATATAAAAACTTCAGGGAAATTCTTAGCTTTCTTGCAGATGGTTTCTAGAAAAAGATTCAGTTCTGAGATTTTGCCATCTTCATGAAGAAGTGTCCAAACATGTTTGGTAACTTTTGGTGGAACTTCGAAAAGGATTTCAAAGAAAATATCAACATATTTCGGATGATATTGTTTTATTAAATCAACTAAACCTTTCTTGATTTCTAACTGGGAAATCGATGCGGACAATTGAATGCATTCTTCCTTTGTCAATCCAGCTATAATATCACTGATCTCAGCTGGTGAAATTTTACGAACAACTTCCAATGGAGGGATCGCATCAGGATTGCTAGCTTTTTCTTTGGCAAAAGGTTTCGTAAAAGCGTCATCCAATTGATCCAAATAAAGATAAGCGATAATCTTACGATTCGTATCTTTAGATAGTTCTTCTTGGTTGTATTTACCATTGAAATGATCCGCAGCTTGAACCGATTCGGTTTGGTCTTTGACTGCTTGCAGAGCGATATCCAATCTTTTGAATGGATCTTGGGTCGCTTCAAATTTCGCAATCAAACCATCTGAATGCGTGATCTTTTGTTCATGATAGACCAACTCATCCTTTTTCTTGGGATTCATTCCAATATTCGGATCTTGCTTTAACGCTTGCTTTACTTTCTGCCACCATTTAGACCATTCATCCGCTTTCAAAAACTCACCAACCATCTCAACTTTGAGATCGCCAGTGGTCATAGCGTTGTCATGTGACTTGACCATCCAAGAAATAAAATTCACAAGATCATTCTCAAACAAATCCATAATCTGGTCTTTATTTTCATAATAAGTAACCCAGATATGATCTTTCTTGAGAGGCTTTAGTGATGTGATAGCCATTTGGATAGAAAGCTTATGATTCTTCTTGTCTTTGAAATCAACAAAGATAGAGTCACCATTCTCGGAGATGGATACAATTTTACCCACACCCCAATTTCTATGCATTACATAGTTGCCTGTATCAAAAACGATATTTCTTTCAAAGTTTGTGATACAAACTTTTACAGGCTTACGGTTATTGCCAAGATCAGAAATTTTGAGAAAATGCTCTAACAATGAATGTTCGGCATATTTCTTACGATAGACTCGAATCAATTCAGTTCTTGCTTTCTGTGCAGCAGGCTCGTGATCTAATATTTTCTTGAGAAATAGAATGACCTTGTCCCAATCTTCTAAACTTTTGTAAGGCTCAAGGATCGGATAAAGTAGAGTAACCAATCTTTGCTTTTCTCTATGAGCAAGAAATTGTCTTTCTATCTTTTCAATAAATGCTATATCTTCGTAATTGTTCGTTACGATGATTGGCCAGATCTCATCGAGTGCTGTAAAACTCTTGGTCTTTGCAAATTCTTCGACGGCTTTCTTAAGATATCCAATCGCTTCCTCTTTGCTCTCTTCGAGAATCGAAAGTCCATATTTCTTTTGGATCTCTGGATTCTTACGATCAAGTTTAGCGAGTTTTTCTAAAACTGGTTTGAGTTCTTTGTTCTTCTTAAGTTTTTCCAAAGCTTCTGCTTTGTAACGAAGCGCAATTTTATTATTAGGATCGTATTTGAATATATTGTCTGTAATGTATTCTATGATTACCCATTTGCCATGGCTACGGAATTGTTCCAAAAGATTCTTAAGCTGAGGAGTTTCTTGTACCGCATTCGAGTCTGTAATCAGAGAGATGATCATGAGAAGGTACTTCGCAGAAATACTTTCAGGGTGTTCTGTGAGATGCTCTTCTATTTTTACTTTGGCATCATCGAGTTTCTTGTCAGCTTGATAGGATTCTAGTATGTCGTCATAGATTTTGAACTTAGAAGCTGGAATAGAGCTTGCGTCCATCCGAATGTATATTTCTTCATTGAATAAGGAAGTAAGCTTATCAGCTTCCGTGGCTGGTTTAGCGTTTTCCATAGTAGTAGCATCAGACATTTAGTCAGTCTCCCATAAAATCTCGCAATTTCCGAGATAAAGTTTTAGTGATTTTGTTCTAAGAAGGCCAAGGAACTAAAAGGCGTGCCTAAATATTAGCTCTTCTTCCTATAGAAAATCATCTGTTCGATTTGTAAAGCACAAAAAACCCCCGCGAATTGCAGGGGTTTAGATGAGTTTCCGGGGGGGAAGTCCCGGAATTCTAGGATAGGAAACTAGGGAAATTAATTTCCGCCAGTCGCTCCTGGATTTCCTTGGTTGCCACCGCCACATTCACGAACTTTCGATCCTGTATTGAGTGCGCCGGATTTCTCCAACATTTTCTCAAGTTTCAACTTGTTGTTACAATCTTCTTGATCGAAATCGAGAGTTGCACCGTCGAAGTGAACTTCGAAAGTATCTGATAGAACTCTAAGTTCATCAAAGAACAAATATACGAGTTCTTGAGAAGTTGTAGGATTCGAACGGATCTTAAACTGCTTGAAAACAAGAGTTTTGATCTGCGGAAAAGAATCCACATCTTGCGGAACATTGGAAGGAATATTGGTTGTAAGTGGTCTCCATCCAATAAAGTCCAACGATCCAAAACTCAAGATATGAGTATCACCTTTCCAATCTTCGAACCAACCTTCCAATGTGTATTCATTGCCTCGACCACATACCCATACAGATACTGCTTTGGAAGAACCAGGCAACTCAACACCGTAGAGTTTTTGTTGCTGTCTTTCGTTGTTCATATCGAGGTATGGCTTTGAACGCACAACTTCATATTCTTTGGATCTTGGCGGACGAACTGTAACAACATTGTATCCTGGAAACATGAATTGGAATTTGACTCCCAAAACTTTCGCAGTTGATGCATCGATACTCTTAACATCACCTGGCTTACCTGCTACCAATTTCACTTCACGAATAACTTGAGGTGCTTTCTTCGGATCATTGAGGACAGGTTGGTACGGATTGTTCTCATCATACTTCATGTCACCATTGCCATCTGCGTTCTCACCATCTTTGTCAGTGAAAACTTGCCAGCCGTACGGTGCATCAGCCGCTGGATTATCCCAGCTTTCGATTGTGATCGCGCGCAATTCTAAAGAAGCAATATCGTTACCAGTTGATGTCTTGACTCCTCGAGAAATCTTATAATTTGCCGAAGCAAAACCAACTAAGCATATGGTTCCAATGGTAACATAGGAAAGGAGATTTAGTTTTGTGTTCTCTTTCATCGTCATCCTCTTACCAGTTGTCCTTGATTTCCGATCCAGGGTATTTGGCTTCGCTACGATCTGTTCTGATCTCAAGATCATCTACATAGAAGTAGAAATCTCCACCAACTTCATGAACATCGGATGTTACAAATAATGATACGAAATGTAGGTTTTTGTCAAGAAGAGCAAATCTTGTACTTTGAGGAATGAATCCTGGAATCGTAGCAGTCATTTTTCTCCATCCAAAGAAGTCTACTTTACCCAATCGAACATTGTGTGTGCGATCTTTGTAGTCTCTGAATTTTGCAAAAAGTGTATGACGATACTTTCGGCCAAGAACCCATACCGAGACCTGTCTTGCTTTACCTTTGATAATGTATTCGTGAGGAGGAGAGAGTTCTACTCTATCAAATCCTCTTACATTAAAGTAAGTTTTGACACCTAGAAAATGATTCTGATCGATCTTGTCTCCACCGTTTTCTGGAACTGTGTTGTCATCAAACACGTCTTTGATGAGACCACGTTGAACCATCTTCAGTGTTTTCGTTTCGCCGAGTGGAGTTGTTGATTTAACTCTCCAGTCTTCAGACTCTTCGAAATCGTCCAAAATAATTCTCTTTAATGGACCCTCATCCTGGTTATTTGCGCCAGATGCTGGTTGCGGAGCTGGACCGCCTTCTGCTTGTGCAAGTAATACATTACTAGCCAATACAAACGACAGAACAACGATAATTGATGTAATCTTCCCCATGAGACTATCTCCCATCTATGTATTTCCTGAATCGCTTTCACTTGCGATTCTCTGTTTATAATCGCTCAGGATACCGACCATAAGATCAATTCCCTCAGCAGGCAGAAAGACCGAAGACTTTTTGCTATTTGACCATTCTGAGATTTTTATATAAAATCCATTCTGGTTTTTTTTTAAGTCTACCAAAAACGTTTTATTATGGGTAACGATTTTTTCCGTTTGGATCTCAGGATCTACCATAAATAAAACACTCTTCTCCCTGCTTACTAGTAAATATCGGAGAAAACTCAGGGAAAATTAGGTAAATTGAAAAAATAAAATCCTGTTGCCTTTTTTATCCCTATTCGCACAATCTGCGATTGATGCAAATCCCTTCGAAAGTGATTATCAAGATAGTTTCGCTCTATTCTGGCTTTGGATTTGTTTGGATTCTCATTTCGGACTATTTAGTAGACATAATGTTTCCTAGAAGTTCAGAACTTTACTACAATATCCAGAATTCAAAAGGTATTTTGTTTGTTGTATTGTCGGGAGCAGTAATTTTTTTCCTACTTTCTAGAGAAAAAAAAAGCCAATCACAACTTCATGAAAGCATCAAAGACTTTGAGTCGTCGATTCAGACAACAATTCAAGAAAAATCCATACTAGTCGCCGAAATCCATCACCGAGTCAAAAATAATCTCGCTATCATTTGTTCATTTCTGGAATTGCAGAAAGAATATATTTCCAATGATGCATCCGATCCTGGGCTTCGCGCCTTTCATAAGAGTATCAATCGTATTAAAACCATGTCGATTATGCATGAAATTTTGTACGAAAATCCAGGATCCATGCAAGTAAAGTTTGGAAAATTCTTGTCTGGTTACTGGAGTTATATTCAAAGAGCAAGTAGCATTTATCTGAATCGATTGAGTGGCCAAGTTGATTTCAAATCGGATAGCCTTTCTGAGAGTTTGGATTTTGGACTCGGTGTAAACTTGGGAATCATAACAAACGAACTAGTTCTCCAAAGTCTGGAAAATTCTTTCTCCAAAACAGATCCAAAGGCAGTAATTTCCATTTCGCTTTTCAAGAAAGACGGTCAGTTCTGCTACGAGTTTCAAGATAATGGCTCCAATAGGCAACCGACGGATTGGAAAGAAGGACTGGGAATGAAAATTCTGGAATCCATCGCAGTCCAGATCAAAGGAAAATTCTCACTCAATGACACGGAAGGATTGCATTTTTCCCTTCAATTTCCAGAAAATTAGAATTCTATTGCCAGATCGAACCCGATTTTCCTCTAACCTCTTAAAACCATGAATTAGCACTCTAGTCCTGTAAGTGCTTGACCAAAAGGGCTCGTTTTTTTACATTGTCATTTAGATTAGCACTCATTCTTTTTTAGTGCTAGCCATTCATTATAGCAAAAATTCAAAAAGGAGTTACACAAAAATGAATATTAAACCACTCGCTGACAGAGTTGTCGTTGAACCTAAGGTTGATACAGAAGAAAAAATCGGAAGCATCTATGTTCCCGATACAGCAAAAGAAAAACCACAAGAGGGTAAAGTAATCGCAATCGGAAGCGGACGCTACGAAGACGGGAAACTTGTTCCTCTTGAAGTAAAAGTCGGAGATTCCATTCTTTATGGAAAATATTCCGGCACAGAAATCAAACAATCAGGTAAAGAATACTTGATCATCCGTGAAAGCGACATTCTCGCAATCGTGTCTTAAGAAAATTTAGGAGGAATAATAAACATGGCAAAACAAATAGAATTTGATGAAGCAGCAAGAAGAAAACTACTCGCTGGTGTAAACAAACTAGCTAACGCAGTAAAAGTAACGCTTGGACCAAAGGGTCGTAACGTAGTAATTGATAAAAAATTTGGTTCTCCAACTATCACCAAAGACGGTGTAACAGTTGCTAAAGAAATCGAACTAGAAGACGCAATCGAAAACATGGGCGCGCAAATGGTAAAAGAAGTTTCTACCAAAACCAACGATATCGCTGGTGATGGAACAACTACTGCTACTATTCTTGCTCAAGCAATCATCAACGAAGGTCTTAAGAACGTAACAGCTGGTGCGAATCCAATGGCTCTTAAGCATGGAATTGACAAAGCAGTTTCTGCTGCAGTAGCTGAGATCAAGAAGAAAGCTGTAAAAGTTGATTCTAAAAAAGATATCGCTGCGGTTGCCACAATATCTGCTAACAACGATCCAGAAATCGGTAATCTAATTGCTGATGCAATGGAAAAAGTTGGTAAAGACGGTGTGATCACAGTTGAAGAAGCAAAATCCATTGAGACAACTTTAGATGTTGTGGAAGGTATGCAATTCGACAGAGGTTATATCTCTCCTTACATGGTAACTGATCCAGAAACAATGACAGCTACTTTTGCTGATCCATTCATTCTAATCTATGACAAAAAAATCTCTAGCATGAAAGACTTGCTTCCAGTACTGGAAAAAGTTGCACAAGCTGGAAGACCACTAGTTATCATCGCAGAAGAAGTAGAAGGTGAAGCACTTGCAACTATCGTTGTAAACACTTTGCGTAAAACAATTCAATGCGTTGCTGTAAAAGCTCCAGGTTTTGGCGACAGAAGAAAATCTATGTTGGAAGACATTGCGATTCTAACAGGTGGACAAGTGATTTCTGAAGACCTCGGAATGAAACTAGAAAACGCTGACATCAAAACTCTTGGTAAAGCTAAGAAAGTTGTAATCGATAAAGAAAACACAACCATCATTGAAGGAAGCGGATCTACCAAAGACATCCAAGGTAGAATTGCTCAGATCAAAAAACAAATTGAAGATACAACTTCTGAATACGACAGAGAAAAACTACAAGAAAGACTTGCAAAACTTGCAGGTGGGGTTGCGGTAATTCATGTTGGTGCAGCAACAGAAGTAGAAATGAAAGAGAAAAAAGCTCGTGTTGAAGATGCTCTTTCTGCTACAAGATCTGCTGTTGAAGAAGGAATCGTTGCAGGTGGTGGTCTAACACTACTTCGTTGTCAAGAAGGAGTGAAAGCTCTTAAACTAGAAGGCGACGAGTCAACTGGAGCAAAAATTATCTACCGTGCTCTTGAAGAACCAATCCGTATGATCACGAACAACGCAGGACTTGAAGGTTCTGTAATTGTTGAACATGCTCGTGGCAAGAAAGGCAACGAAGGATTCAACGCACTTACAATGGTGTGGGAAGATCTAATCGCTGCTGGTGTTGTTGACCCAGCTAAAGTTGTAAGATCTGCGCTTCAAAACGCTGCATCTATTGGTGCGATGATCCTAACAACTGAAGTAACTATCACTGATAAGCCTGAAGAAGATAAAGGCGGCGGTGGTGGAATGCCTCCAGGTATGGGTGGCATGGGCGGAATGGGAGGTATGGGCGGAATGATGTAATTCGAAAGAATAACATTTTGTCTGTATTTACCAGAGGGTCACGATTTTTCGTGGCCCTTTTTTATTGATGGCTACATGCCTACCTTCGTTCCGCACGACACAATAAACTTCGGAAAAGATTCACCACCACAGCACCCTTTCCTACGGAAAGAAATGCTGGGCAGGCATAGATCACGATGGAGAGCTCAAAGCACGCAGAGGAAAGTAGAAATACATAAAACTTAATTTATTAAGATCCTAAATAAATGTAACCCGAATCGGCCCTCCTCCAACACAGCCAGCATTCAATTTGTACACCAAACTCCGTGAGCTTTGTGTCTCTGTGTGAAAACTCTTTATCTTTTTCTATATTCCTAAATCTTTTCGCCTGAACTAGAATTCCGATTTCTATTGCCATCCTCCGTGACCTCCGTGTGCTCTTAGCGAACTTTGTGGTAAAACTCTTCGTACCTAACTTCGTTCCGACCGGTGGCCAGTTTGGTACGCCAAAGCCGTAACGAAGGCAGGCACTTCGCGCGAGACACAATAGACTTAGGAAAAGATTTACCACAGAGTCCACAGAGAAGAGCACAAAGCAAACAAAGGGAAGAGTTTCAATAGTTAAAAAAAATTTACTATTCACTTTAGATTAGCGATATCCAATTAAATACTTCAACATCCGAATCGAACAGAATCCTTCGTGGTCTTTGCGTGAACTTAGCGAACTTTGTGGTAAAATTCTTGCTATTCTTTTTCCACACAGAGGCACTCTCGGAAAAGCAAAGATTTACCGCAAAGGTCACAATGAAGAACACGGAGCACACAAAGTGAAGAGTTTCAATAGTTAAAAAAAATTTACCATTCACTTTAGATAAGCGAAATCCAATTAACTACTTCAACATCCAAATCGAACACAATCCATCGTGGTTTTTGTGTGAACTTAGCGAACTTTGTGGTAAAATATTCGGATAACGGACGCTATTCACAGATTGCATAAAATGGGTTTGTAAATTTTACTTGTGATGTGCTGATCATGTGAGACTTTTAATATTTTTGTGAGACAGGGGACAGCAAGGACAGGGCTTAAGCCCTGTTTTTTAAAATTAAAAAATCTTGACCCTAACCACGTAAGGAACTTCCACATCCTTCAGTATTCTCCTAATCCTTCGTGGTCTTTGCGTGAACTTAGCGAACTTTGTGGTGAAATTTGGTACTCCCCCAAAAAACTGGACAGAAAAAATGGTTCTTCGCTAAGGAGAAACAAATGTATCAAGGACCCAAAGACTACCCTCATGAGTTCAAAATCCAATCACTGAAACGGTATTTGGAAAATGGATGTAGGTGTAATTTTACTGCCAAAGAATTAGGAATACCAGAATCTACCCTTAGAGGTTGGAGAACGAAATATATGGCTGAAGTGAAACAAGAAATTAAGCCCAATAAAAAGGGGAAGAAAGATTATGAAAGTTTACTTATTGAAAAAGAAAAGAGAATCCAGCAATTAGAAGCTGAGAATTTAATTTTAAAAAAGTCAATAGGCATTTTCACAAGAGACCCACAACAAAAATAGATAAGTATCAATTCATTAAAGATAACGTATTATATTTTAAAGTGGTGAAAATGTGCAAGACTTTAGAAGTCTCTAGGTCTGGTTATTACAACTGGAAGAATAGAAGATTAAGTAAACGAAAAGTATTTAATATGCTATTGCTATCTGAGATAAAACGTATCCACATAGAATCAGAAGAAATATATGGTAGCCCAAAAATCTATGAAACATTGATTACAGAGGGATACTTATGTAATAGAAAACTTGTAGAAAGATTAATGAAATTAGCGAAAATTCGCAGTAAAATCAAGAAAAAGTTTAGAGTCGTAACAACGAACTCAAAACATTCTAATGAGATTTCTCCAAACATATTAAATCGAAAATTTAATGCTTCAAAACCTGGAGAAGTATGGTGTTCAGATATCACCTATATAGAAGTAAAATCTCGTTGGTTTTATTTAACTACGATAATCGATTTGTTTAATCGAGAAATAGTTGGTTGGGATCTAAGCGAAAGCCTAGAATCTAATTCACTAATAACCTGCTTTGATAATGCTTTCAATTTACACAAACCAGAGCCAGGTTGTATATTCCATTCTGACCGTGGCATACAGTTTGCATCTAGGGAGTTTCGAAGAAAATTACAGGAAAGTGAAATGAAGCAAAGTATGAGTAGAAAAGGCGATTGTTGGGACAATGCTGTAGCTGAATCCTTTTTTAAAATATTAAAGTCTGAATTGATAAGGCATGTAAGGTATGATGATATGAAACAAGCAAAACAAAGTTTATTCGAATATATTGAAATATTTTACAATAGGAAAAGAATTCATTCTACTTTAGGCTTTACTTCACCTAGCGAATTCAAAAAACTATATAAAATGCGAACTGCCTAATTTACTGTCCGAAAAAAAGGGGGAGTACCAATTCTTCGTGCCTACCTTCGTGCCGTCCGGTGGCCAGTTTGGAATACCAAAGCTGTCACGAAGGCAGGCACTTTTCTCGGGTTTAAGAGATTTTCTCTAAATTTATGCTTTTTTGATTTGAAACTATTTTCCAGTATTTTTTTGATTTTGGTCATAGTTTCGAATTTCGAAGACTACCACATGATTGAATTATAACTTGACAATACGAATCTGATTGAAATATTTAAGCTATGGTTAACTACAAAGATAGAATTACTTTTAATAATGCAGTTAGAACTGGGAAACCTTGTATTCGAAATTTAAGAGTAACTGTCTATGATATTTTAGGTTATTTAGCGTCAGGTATGACTAATTCTGATATACTTAGAGATTTTCCATATTTAGAAGAGGATGATATATTCGCTGCTCTAGCTTATGCTGCCGATTTTGAAAAATCGATATTGATTGCATAACGAATGTTGCTTTTTGATGCAAACCTTTCTCCTCGATTAATCCTGGAATTAAATAAGGATTTTCCAGATTCGCAACATGTAATTTCAATTGGACTAGAAAAGCATGATGTATCGATTCGAGAATATGCTAAATCGAACAAACTAACAATAATTTCAAAAGACCAAGATTTCTTTCAATTATATTTAGAATTTGGACACCCACCTAAATTCATTTGGATAAAACGAGGAAATTGTCAAACCAAAGAAATTCTTGAACTTTTGATAATCAATAAAACATTGATTCATAATTTTTTATTAGATCAAGATATTGGTTTGTTAATTTTAAAATAATTTACTCATCTTACCTCCTTTCCTCAGAATTGGAGATCATAACTAAACTATTGAAGTGCATTATACTGGTTCAATAGGAAATAATATATTGACTCATAAAAATTCTTTGATTTTCATCAATGTTCTTAACTTCTAAGTACCGTCCTTGCTCTCGACACAATAGACTTCGGAAAAGATTCACCACCAAAGCACCCTTTCCTACGGAAAGAAATGCTGGACAGGCAAAGATCACAATGGAGAGCACGAAGCACGCAAAGGTAATTAGAGAACTTAGATAAATACAACTGCAGCAAAACTCAAGTCAACACAACCAACATTCAAATCGAACATCAATCTCCGTGTCTCTGTTTACCCATCACCACTTTCACAAAGAAATGGTGATGTGGTGTGAAAACTCTTCCTATTCTTTAACAATAACATTATTTATAGAAAATAAAACAGTTCACACAAAGCCACAGAGTTCACAAAGAAGAGAAAAACTCAAATCAACACAAGGACGAAAATGGATGTCTCAATCATGTAATTATTTTAAAACTATTATTAGTGACAGAAAATATAACATTTATTAGTATAGAATAGATGTTTGATTATTTTACTAGTAGTGGAAGATTTCAAGATGATGAGACAGCTAGCAAATTCTTTAAATTGATGAATATAAAAACCGTTATTACAACAGCAATTATTTCAATCTATATACTATTAATAATTGGCTGCGGTGGAATAAATGGAAATGATACTGTGGATTTAAAAGATTTTAAGGATGACAGGGATAATGCATTGCAATTAACAATAATACGCTGTCTGCGGATTGAACCTGAAAAAGAAGATACTTCTGTAAATATTTTAATTTTTCTTCCGACTGCATTGGGCAACTCGACTCAAGAGCTCGACAAAAGCATCGGCTATAAATACATCACGTCAAAAGATCGAGACTATTGTATTAATTCAATATTAACGATTCCTTGTGATGAAAATTTATTCTTGTCGATTATAATTGTTTTGGATCAATTATGTCAACCGAAGAGAGCTTCGATATGGCAAAACCAACACTTCGGGGAGGGTGAAATGGAGTTTTCCTGAAGGGGGTCCTGAATTTTAATTAAATCAAAAAAAATTGCAATTAATTATAAGGAATTGAAATTCATTTCGAGGAAGCATTAATTTCGAATATAAAAATAATTTTAATTTAAATAGAAATAATTAGAGTTTTTTATACTGAAGTTATATCAACATCAAAAATACTAGCGACCAATATTTCTTTATGTTTGAATTATTGGTCTAATTAAATTCTCATCTGTCATTAAAAATGATCAATGGATCTCAATCTTTAATTCCCATTAATTATTATCGGTTTCAAAAAGCAGTAATAGCATCGTGAACCAACCAGCTAACCAAGTGAGAAAGTGAGCGAAACCAATCTGTAACAAAGAATCTACTCTAGCATTTAGCTCTGTGATTTTTGGCAAATTGTCCTCAAGCCCAAAAACGACCGTAACATAATAAATACTTAGAGCAAATACACCAATTGCAATAAGATAGGTTCTCCAATTTCTCATAAAAATAACTCGATACAGTGAACTAGCCACAAGACTAAGTAGTGTTCCTGTCACGATATAAGGTACAAATGAAGTTCGAACATAGAAATAGTATTGAGTTGCAAGTCTCTCCATATCCTCCGAATTTGGATTTTTATACATTGCGAAATCGAAAACCAAGCTAACGGACATTAACCCAATTACGATCCCGGAGAGACCGAGAAGAAATTGTCTTATATAAATATTTCTTGTCATTTATATTCCCTTATATTATTTTCTTAGATCTACCAAAATATTCTAATGAAATGAATACAATTTAAATAAATCAAACTCATTAGAGTGAACAATTAACTAGATACTAATTAAGTTTTAAATTTCAAACAATATAAAAATCCAGTCAAGAATTTTTTGAAAAAATATTTAAAATAAACCAATTATGCGATAATTTATCAACTAAGTTAAAACGTTTAATTTAAATTAGGCATATTTACATTGCTGCATCACAATTCCATTCTGAAAAGATTTACCATCACATCACCCTATCCTACGGAAAGAAGAGCTGGACAGACAAAGATCACAATGGAGAGCACGAATACAGAATAAAACAATAAAAAAATATTTCATGCGACATCCAAGTCGAACACAGTCCTTCGTGAACTCCTTGTGCTCTTAGAGAACTTTGTGGTAAAAGTCTTCGTGCTTCCCTTCGTTTCGTCCAGTGTCCAGTTTGGAATGTCTACCCACCACCAGGGGGTTGGGCTGGTGATGGGCCAAAATCGTAAAAAATAAAATCTGACTATCCATTTGGTGAACTCTTCTTTCAATTTATCCTTATTGGCTAAGTGCTTTTAATCCCTGATCAATATTTATTTGTGGGCTGTAATTCAATTCCAACCTTGCCTTATCAATACGAATGGTGCAATGTGCTGACATGATATTTGCCGCAAAACGGGTCAAAGGTGGCTCTTTTCGAATAAAAAATATTTTGTAAACTCCCTCAAGAAGAAATGCGAGAGTTCGCGCAAACCAACTAGGAATTGATTTGGAAGGAGGAACAATATTTCGTGTTGCAAGAAGTTTTGTCAAAAATTCTCTGAAACTTGTCTTTTCTCCATCGGTAATAAAATATACTTCACCTGGGCGTCCTGCAGTAAGAGCAAGCTTGACCGCATGAACAAAATTTTGAATATGAGTGGTTGAAGTTTCATATCTGCCTTCATCCATCCAAGCAAATTGCCCTTTATTTACCATCTCAACGAGCGCTGGCAAAACAGTTTGATCACCTGGTCCCCACACCAGTCGTGGTCTAAGAACAATTGTTTCGAATTTTCCTGTTTGATTTGCATCGCGAACAAGTTTTTCTGATTCCGCTTTAGACCAAGGGTATAAAAATTTATGTTTTTTGGGATAGTTATAAGTTTCATCAATATCTAACATATCCTGACCCGCAAATAATGCTGCCTCGCTAGAAATATGTATAAACCTTTTCACACCAGCTTCTTTGGCGACCTTTAGTAATTGAGCTGTTCCATCTATGGTTATCTTGCGGTATTCTTCCTTTTTTCCCCAAGGAGAAACAAATGCAGCGGAATGAATTATAACGTCGACACCGTGAAGATGTTCCGCCTTGACTTCTCCTAATTCAGATCGAATTGGTTCGGCTCCCAATTCTTTAATGGCTAAATCAGTTTTTTCGGATCTTGACATAGCAAGCAAATTGTGGTTTTCTCGCAACTTTGCAGCAATTGCACCTCCAATAAATCCAGATGCTCCTGTAATAAATATATTCATTCGCTTTTCTCCTTTCAATCACTAATAGAAATTGTCTTATTTTTGTCAATATCATAATTTGATAGTTATCGAATTGTAATAAATTGAATGCTTTACGTAAAAAAGATCGATCAAATAGAAAATCTGTAGATTTGAAATCTATATCTAAGTCTTATGGAAATGTGACATCCTCAAATGAAACTAAAAATCTAAAACGCCAATCGATGATCTTTCAAGCATTGGCAAATCCAAATCGATTACAATTATTTTTGGAAATCCTTCGAAACAAAGAAAGAAAAGTTAATGCAACGGGTAAATGTTATCTTTCAGATATTGTTCGTGGTATATCAATTGGGTCGCCCACTATCTCACACCATGTCAGGGAATTATCCCAGGCTGGCTTGATCACAACGGAACGGGATGGAAAACAATTGGTTTGCATGTTGAATATGGAAACAATTCAAGAAATTGGAGAAGTTTTAGGTCTTGAAGTGAAAAAAAGAAAATAGGAAAGTTGAA
This sequence comes from Leptospira sp. GIMC2001, assembly GCF_028462125.1. Lineage (NCBI taxonomy): Bacteria > Pseudomonadati > Spirochaetota > Leptospiria > Leptospirales > Leptospiraceae > Leptospira > Leptospira sp. GIMC2001. The sequence goes on from NZ_CP115468.1 coordinate 3,002,783, forward strand.
ATGCTTGCTTTGATTTGTTAAACCTTACAGTCTACAGTCTACAGTTGAATAGATTAAAAATAAAATATTAATTGAGATTTTCTCTAATAATAAATGATTCTTAATAATGAAGGAAATTGAACTCACTTTTTAATAATAATTGACTATTCCAAATACACTCTAACTCTCAAATTTTCTCCTAAATCTCCATCCAATTCATCTTCTATCCACTCGAAAAGCATCATCGGTTTGTAAGAATTCACTCTAGCCTTTCGAATGATCTCTGGAATAGAAATACCACGACCAGAAATCTTGGACAAAATGTTCGTATCCATAATTTCATCGAGTCTTTCTATCATATTTCTATGAAATTCCAATTGAACTGTCAGTATTTTATTTTTGTAAACTTCGATTCGAAGAAATTTTGCTATCGATTCTTCTTCCATCAAATCAAAGTTTGTATCATGATTTGTTTCAGTATTCTCGTGAACATTTGCGTCAATTCTTAGTTTCAAATTTGCGGTGATCTTGATTTTAAATTCTCTGATTTCTTCACTCAGTTCCTGTTCCATTCTCTCCAAACTTGGACGTACCCAAACTTTACCGGAAGTCATTGCGCTCCAATGGAAAAAGCCCATAAAAGCGCGTATTACAGGAAATATTTCTGGTGTGGCTGCAAGCATGAATTGAAATCTACGGGCTCCAAGAATATCAGAACATCTTTCTACTCGTTTCCATTTACTTAGATCATACGGTGATAGCTCCAAAAATGGTTCCAATACAACCGAGAGATACGCTTTCAAGCTCGATTGGATTGGTAGAAGCGTATCAGATCTAAATCCAATTTGTTCTAATAATTTGGTATCATTTAGTTCGTGATCATTTTGGTTTTTAATCAAAAGTAGTAACGCAATACGCTGATCCAAATTGAATTGATAAACAGATCCAAAATCATAAACTACCAATTGCAATTGATTCGCTCGTTTGCGAATACCGAAATTGCCCGAATTCGGATCTGTATGAACCATTCCTAATCTGAAAATTGATTCAAAATAAAAATCTTTAAAAAAATTCGCAATTTGTTCTCGCTCATTTAAAGTAGCTGTCTGTAAAAAAATCTCAATCGGAGTAGAATCTTCCCATTCTTGTACAAGAATTGATTCATTAGAATACTCTAAAATTGTGTTGGGAATGACTATATTTCGATTTTTCTCAAAAAACTCTCTAAAATGATTTTGATTAGTCAATTCAGTCGAATAATCAAGCTCTTCTCTTAGGGCTGAGCCAATGAATTTTTTATATCCATTCGAATCAAAGCCCTCCTGAAAACCAGCAAACATAGAAGCCGCCAGATCAAGTAACCCTGTGTCTTGATCCAATTGATTTTCTATATTGGGATACTGAATTTTTACGGCAAAAGAATATCCATTATTCAAAGTTATACGATTTACTTGACCGATACTTGCAGGACATTTTTCTATTTTCATATCCAAATTGATTTTTGAATACAGAATTGGAGAAAGTTTATCGATTGTTTGGAGAACTAAATCATTCTCTAGCTCAGGAAGATTAGAGACTGCCTCTTTCCAAAGTGCTCCCTCCGAACCAATCAAACTCGCCTTAATCTGAGCAAATTTTGTAGGCAAACCTCGCATAGCTGCCAAAGATTGAATTGCTTTTTGCCTGGAATGTTCTGTACCAAATGTAGACGATAAAGAATAAATTCCAGTTTTGGCAGCTCGAACCAGATTCGTTAGATTAAGATTCATTGCTTCTATTTCGGATAGAGGTAACTCAAAATTCTTCTAAATATATTTCTACTCTTACGATACTCGCTTAAGAACTGAATTGTAAATTCCCTTCCCTGTCCAATCAGGAATTCTTTGACATCATGTGATAAATCAAAATCCACGAATGACACTGCACCCGTGTCAATATCTACAGTTCGATTGTAATATTCAGGAGTTCTGCGAATCATTTCTGATTGAGAATCTGCGATTGTGTCCACCAAACTTTTGACCCATTCTCGAACGCTTCCGTAATCTAAGTCTTTGGAAGTGGATACCATCTCAGATTTTCTAAATTTGAATCCAAGTGTCAACGGGTTCGTGCCTTCGGAATCAAAAGTCATGATCGGATAATTCAATAATGCGCCACCGTCAACATAAATATGATTATTTGGTATCTCGTTAGAAAACTTGAATGCTTGAAAAAAGGCAGGAATCGCCATGGAGGCACAAACTGCTTCAGCTACAATAACGTTAGGTGTATGTGTGTAACTAAATTCTACAGATTTCTTTTCATTCAAATCTGTCGCAAAAACGTGGAGGTCACGTCCACCTTTATTATGTAAGTCGATAAAAGTTTCATCCCCGGTCCACTCTGCATGAGGATGAAAATTTGATCCAGATTTGATGATCAATTCTTTCGTCCAAGACAAGAATGGATTGGTACGAAACCATCCATACATTTTGGTGAATTCAAGAGGTCTCGCCTCCGATACAAAACTCTCAAAATTTGTATCTTTTAAGATTGTTTGAATCTCAGACGAATTGTAACGAAGAGCGAGAGCCAATGCACAGATAGCACCCGCGCTTGTTCCTGCAACTCTTTGAATCGATGGAAGAATGGACTCTTCTTCTAGAACTTGAATAGCACCAGAATAGGCAATTCCTAAAACTCCACCACCTTGAAAGACTAAATTTTCAAAATTATAAATCAATGATTTCTCCAATTTAAATTATAAAATGAAGATGCAGACGATCAAGTATAAAACTTTAGTCGTTGTCTTGGTTTGTAAATTCGATGGAATTAGGAACTAATCCATCATAGTCAGGGTCTGCACTACTTGTGGGAAGAAAAACTATCCTGAAATTTTGATTCCCGTCCAACAATTCATCATCCACACCTTCCACTGCAATTGTCTGATTGCTATTCCAATTGGATGTAGTTCTCGTAAATGTTCGAACAACATTAGGGATTGGGAAACTACCATTTACACTACCAGTGATTGATTTGCCTTCTGATTCATTATCAATATAATAATAAAAGTTTACAGTGCTAGCCGGTGGCGAATTCAGACGAATGGTTGAAGAAGCTCTAAGTCCCCATTCACCGGTCAATCCACTTGCCGTTCCAACCGTAAACCCTGGACTCGTATTTCGAATAAATACTGTTAGTGTAGCTCCAGGAGAAAACTTGGGATCTGCGCTTATATTGGATCCACCAACAACAATTCCGTAGTTTACAATATTCGTATTTAGATCATCTAAAGCCGTCAACATTACATCCTGTGGAACATTCCAATTTGTTGAGTCAAATACCAAAACAGATTTATCTAAAGTAGATTGAGATGGGTTATTGGATACAAGTGGGATAGTTACGGAGTGTTCAGGAATTGCCCTAAGTCTTAGACTGAAACTTACAGAATTTTTTAATCCAGGTTTTCTAGTAGTTATAAATGGATTCGAGCTTGAGTTACTTGGACTAACGATATATCCATTATTATCATTATCATTATTTCGAAAATTATACGGATTGATCGGTAGTAGATGATAGTCTAGATCAGCACTCTCAACAGAGAATACCAGTTGGTAATTCACATTACCATCAATGATCGAGTCATCTTGTCCAATAATTTCCACTACTTTCAAATCATTCCAATCACTTGGTGTAAAAACAATAGAATTAAAATTTGGGATTCCTTCCGATGGGTTCGTTGAAGAAATATGAATGGTTACATTGCTCGTCGGAACTTTACCTAATGTAAATTCCAAAAATATTTTGCCACCAGCCTCTGAAGTCACATAAATACTAGGAGATGTTGGATGAATAATATTTACTAAACGAAAAGTATCCCAGCTCCTAACATTAAAAACTCCATTATCAGAAGTTGACCCATTTCTATCAGTAAAAGCAAAATCTGAGTAATCGGAAGATCCCAATGGGTAATATCGATTGAGACCAGAATTCCATGCACCTAGCCGCAACCCAACAAGCCTTGATGCTGTTGAATCCAAAATTCCATCTTCAATTCCTGCAACAGTAATTACTTGTGGTACGTTCCAATCACTGGGTGTAAATTCTATGCTTGCAGGGCTCACAGTCATTTCCGACAAAAGTAGAGATGAAATTGGAATCACTACATTTCCAGTTGGCTTAGAATTGAGTCGAATTGTAAAACTATCTGTTCTTCCCGAATCGGTGACCATCATATTAATACTGTTATATGTAGGTATGGTGATATATCCTCGCGTATCACTATTTTGGTTCGTAACTGAAACGCTTGCAACACTAAGACCGTCATATAGCGGATCTAAACTTTCCAAATTGGAAAAGTCAATAGAATACAATTGATTGGAATCTTGAATATAGTCACGAACGGATTGAATTGATATATCCCTGGGAACATTCCAATCTGTAGGAGAGAATTCTATAACTGCAGGAGTAACAGTTCCTTCTTCCAAATTACTCGAGATAATTAATGGGAATCGAACATTGGAAGTTGGTTTTGTCTTCAATCTGATTTGGAATTTCACAGCTGTACTCGAACTCTCGATTGTCGTAATACTGTTAGCCCCGTAAAATAAAACTCCTGGAGTATCATCATCTAAATTCGTAATTCCAAGCGATGAGACAATTAGATTATTATAATTTGTATCCGCACTTGTTATGCTATCAAATTGGATTTGATAAAGAATATCTCCATCTATTAGAGAATCATTTACGCTTAGAACCGGAACATTTCGAAAGCTATTCCAATTCGCCGGGGTAAATGTAAAGCTCGAGACGGGTAAAGTTCCTTCTGATATGTCACTCGAACTCAAATTTATTGTTACATTTGAAGTTGGTTTAGAACGAAGCTTCATTCGAAAAATTAGGTTTGTTCCATCCTCACTGGTTGTCATTCCGGTATGATTTTGAAAAACAAGTCCAGCTACATCATTGTCTAGATTTGTAAAATTTATATTAATTGGTAACAATGATGAATAATTGGAATCCAATGATGTTGGCGTGTCCAATTGAATAGAAAATAACTTATCGCCATCGATATCATCTTCGTCCCAACCCGTAACGATGAGATTCTGTTCAACATTCCAATTCGCCGATGTAAAAACCAAGGACGAAATTGAAGGTCTACCTTCGCTTGGATTCAAACTAAAAACGGGAATTGTAACGGTATGAGTAGGTTGTGAGGATAGACGAACTTTAAAATCAATAGTAGTTCCAGATTCAGACAGAATGTACGGAGCCGTTGCCGAAGTAGTAACAACAATTGATGCAGTATCATTGTCAGTATTGATACCATTTGCAATCCCAGAATACAAATCTTGATAAAGGAGATCACCACTTGACGAAGGTCCAAGTTGAATTGTAAAAGATTGGTTACCGTCTTGACTAATATCATCTTGCCCAGTCAGCAATATATTCTGAGGTGTATTCCAATTGCTCGGCGTAAAACTGACGCTTGCGACTCCTGCCATAACTTCACTCGGATTGGAATTGTTAAGAGGTATTGTGACATTTGAGAGAGGTTTACTATTGAGTACAACTTGAACCATCGTCGTAGATCCTGACTCCGAAGTAACGAGTCCATTTACAGGCGAGATCGTAATACCGACCGTATCAATATCTGTATTGGTGACAAAAACTTCTCCACCATTGATCGCCTGAAAATTGGGATCTAAAGAAATGGAAGCACCTAGATTCAGAATCACTTCCTGATTTCCATCTTGAATATCATCCGCAATACCTGTTACTTCAAGATTCTGATCGATATCCCAATTGGATGGTGTAAAAAGAAAAAAGGATTGAGATAACGTAATTTCTCCAGTTTTCGACAAAACTAAATCACTAAAAGTTACAGATTGTTCAGGCTTTGCAGATAACCGTAATTTGATGATCTTTTTCGTTCCTGACTCAGATACCAAATTTCCAGTCCTATCAGTGACTATCAATTGAGGCGTTATGGTATTGGGAAAAATGGGAATGGTTTCCGTCTCAGGATCCAATATCGAATTAGGATCATCCGAACTTACTGGATTATCTTGAGGCTGTTCTCCAGATCCAGGCAATGGAAATAGCATCATAGCAGAACTTGCACTGGATTGAAGTCCGCTGATAACAGCTGTAAACCCAGGCCAAGCCATGCAACCAGGAAGAAAAACCTGAATACCGATTATAGATAAAGCAATTCTAAAAAATTTTAGATAGCCTTGAATTTTTCTAAATCGGGAACACATGTTATTCTATTCGACGCACGGTACCCGAATATAACACAAGCCTAAAATATTTTATAAATATGTACTATTAGTACTTCGATCCAATTGCATTAAAATGTTCGAAAAGTCAATAAATTTCAATGATTATTGTCTCATTAGAAGTGAATCAGAAATTTTATTTGGTAGAGACTGAAAGATAATCCATTTTTTTTAAAAAATCAACTTTCAGTTCTTATAGAAATAACTTATTTCACATAATCACCTAACGTTTCAGAACTGATTCTTCAAATTTTGCACGACTCGTGCAAAATTCAAATCGAAAACTCTTTCCTTCAATCGGTGTCGGTCGTGACTAAATAAACTTGCTTTTTCTGGTAATTTGAGATTCCAATTAGGTATGGCTAAGGAATTGGCGAATTTTTATATCAGTGCCAACCAGTGGTATGAAGAGGGTTTCAGAGTATACGAGAATGGGCGGGTAGTCTTATATTGGGAGACCGACATGATGCTGGCAGTGGAGAAAGCAGCCCATGGACGTGGTGGGAATTTTTAAAAGAATACGAAAACTCTGACCTGGCAGGCTACAAAGAAACAGCTGATTACCTCCGCAAATTGAAAACGCAGGGCATTAATCCTTTAAATAATAATAATAAATAGTATAAAAGCCAATTAGGCTGAATGAAGAATTCAAATTTTCCCACAAATTTCTCAAAGATCGCGGACAGATCGATTAGGAAGTTACTCAAGTTGATGGCCAGGGCTTAAGCCCTGTTCTCCAGTTCCCCGATCTACTATCTCAACGAACCGCAAAATCAAGAAGTTCACATTTATATCACATTACAATTAGTATTTACAAATTCAATTTATGTAGTTTGTGAAAAGCGTCCGCTATCCGAATATAATTTCAAAAAACCCAACAATACAACGGGTTCAATCAAAGAATTCCGTTCTCCTTAAGCTGACTTTCCGAAAGACCAGTTACTCTTAATATTACAGACAGATCGATTCCCTCTTCTCGCATCAATCGGGCATCTTCTAATTTACCTTTCTCGATTCCCAATCTTTCACCTTCTAATTTTCCTTTAATTTCTCCCCTTTCATACGTTGCGGCAAGATCATAGGCATAGTCTCTGTCTGTTCTAATCTTCTCTTCAAGCTTCTGTCTTTTTTCTGGATCTGTAGAGTAGTATTCTAATATCTTAAAGGCATTCTCTAGATTCGGGGCCTTGTCTATAACGATCTTCATCTCGCTCTCCTCTATCTTAGCTGAATTCTTGAATAAATAAATCCAGTAATCTAGCTCAGTTTCTAATTCTTCTAAATGCTTGAGAAACTTCGGCAATTCAAGAAAAACAATTTCCAAGTCATCCGTCAATCTAAGTTCTGGATTCTTCTCTTCCCTTAGACTGTACTTACTGAAGTAATCTGAAGATGGAAATAATTCAAAATCAACCAAATTTATTTGATAAACGGCTCTTAATTCTGAGTAGCCATCTCCCTCTTTTAATTGATCACGAATCATTCCAGCGAGATAAAATATTGACCTCTTTATAAATACGCCTTGAAAACCAACTTGGACTTCAACCTGAAATTCACGACCTTCTGTGTCCTTAGCACGGATGTCCAGAATGGATCTCTTATCCTTGGAGAAACTTGTTGGAATTTCAGGATTGAGGATGATAAGCTCTTCGATTTCTCTTTTTCTTTCAGGAAAAAGTATGCAATTAATCAGTGATATTAATAATTTTGGGTCTTTCGTGAACACTGATTTGAATACTAAATCATTGGTTAATGGAAAGAATTTCATACTAATTCTATCCTCTCTTCCCATCCAGAGACTAGGATATGAACATAAATATTAATGTGATTGATGTTAGCCACAGTAAGTTGTTTCTAAGAAACATAGATAAATGAATTTAAAATGAAAATTTTTAATTTTTACTGCATCTATTGAATGAATCGTATAAACTAAAACAAAATTCTTCGTGCCTGTCTTCCTCGCATCCATTGGCAAACTCGGTATGTCTACCCATCATCCAGCACCATTCTCCAATTAAAATAGAGGAAATTTTAATAATACATTTAACAAAGATAATGGTGCTGGAGCTGGTGATGGACCAAAGTCACTGTGGAGGCAGGCACTCCGACCGAGGGTTTAAGAGATCCCCTGTTAATTTATGTGATTTTAATTTATAATATAGCAAAAATGGACAGGCTAACTATATATATTCCTCTAACAACAGTGGCTTTCTCTCTCGAACACCTTCCTCCGTGCTCTTCGTGTCTTCGCCTGCCCATCACCACTTTCTGAAAGAAATGGTGATGTGGTGTAAAAATTCTTCGTGCCTGCCTTCCTCGCGCCCGGTGGCTGCACAATTACATTCCGCGCGACTCGCTTCGCGACAGCTCGCTTACGGATGCAAGTGCTCCGCTTGGGTTTTATAGATCTCTTGTTAATCTATGCGACTTTAATTTACAATATAGCTAAAAGAGATAGGTTAACTATTCAACTTTTCCCGCTGCAGACGGACAGATTTTACGCAGTCCGCAGCCATCACAGAGTGGTCGTCTTGCAATGCAGGTTTTCCTTCCGTGAAAAATAAGATAGAGGGATAGATGATTCCAATATTTTTTTGGAACCTTTTCAAGAATTTCTCTTTCGATGCGAATGGGATCTTTGTATTTTGTAAGACCCAATTTGTAGGCGATCCTTTTTACATGGGTATCAACAACAAAACCTTCAATTATGTCATGAACTTCACCTAATACAACGTTAGCTGTCTTTCGGCCAAAACCCGGAAGCTCCAACATTTCTTCCATCGTTCGAGGAAGATTGCTGTTAAACTTTTCAATCAACATTTGGGCAAAACCCTGAATGGACTTTGCTTTATTGCGATAGAAACCTGTAGAGAATACATAAGGCTCGATATCTTTTGGTTTCGCTGAAGCAAAAGACTGTAAGGTCGGAAAAGCTTCAAACAAAGCAGGTGTTACTTGATTCACTCGCTCGTCAGTACATTGAGCAGATAGAATAACCGCGATAGCAAGTTCATAGTCCTTAGAATAAGTTAAGGGCGTAGATACAGAACCGAACTCTTTGGATAAGAATTCGTAGATTTTTTTTATATGAGAAGGATAATTAGAAATCTGCTCCCAAGGCTCCAATTCATTCTTGGAAACTTTGGACGCAGATCTATGATTGTGTTGAGTTTTTATTTCTTATTTGAACTTTTAGTCTGGATGCCAACATGTCTCTTAGGCGCGATCGCTTGTAGGTCGCCCCCTTGGTCCTTGATTGCAGCCTTAAGTCCCTTTTTCTTTAGAGTTCTTAGAGCTCTAGTGGATAATTTCACTCGAACAAAACGGTTTTCGTCTTCCAAGAAAATTCTCTTGGACACAACATTCACTTTCCAATTTCTTCTAGTTTTCTTATGGGAGTGGGATACATTGTTCCCTGCTCGGGTTCCTCTCCCAGTGACTACACAATTTCTGGCCATAATTTCCTCAGTTCCTCCAATTTTTCGGTAATAACTTGTGGGTCAATTAAAACTGAATATTTTCCTTCAAGAAACCCACTGCGTCATCCACAGTATCAGAAAAATGGAATAGCTTCAGATCTTCTTCTTCGATAAGACCATTTTTTACAAGATAAGGAAAATTTATAACCGATCGCCAGAATTCGGAATTGTAGAGAACAACAGGAATTTTGTCTCGTTTCTTGGTCTGAATCAGAGTCAATGTCTCAAATACTTCGTCCAAAGTTCCAAAACCACCTGGAAAAGCAACAAGCCCCCTGCACATTTTGACAAACCAGTATTTGCGCATAAAAAAATATCGAAAGCTAAAAGACATATCCGGATTCGCAAACGCGTTGGTCTCTTGTTCATAAGGAAGAGAAATATTAAAAGCAAGACTCAGTCCGCCAGCTTCTTTGGCACCTCTATTGCCAGCTTCCATGATTCCAGGTCCGCCACCTGTGCACACAACGAGCTTGTGTTCAGCACTTCCATTGCTTAGAACATTGCCCCATTTTGTGATTTGATTCGCAAACTCTCTCGCATCTTCATAAGATTGGATTAAAGCAGCTTTATTTTCTAGTTTCTGAATTTTGCTTGTGTTACCAGATTCTTGTGCCTCAGCAAATTCCTTCTGCCAATTCTCTCGACTGGGAATCCGAGCCGATCCAAATAAAACGATTGTGTCCGTTATCCTTTGTTTTTCCAATTGGATTTTGGGATATATCCATTCACTTAGAATGCGAATGGGAAAAGCCGGATCAGAATTTATAAATTCCAAATTTTCGAAGGAAACTTGAGTCATGCCTTACCAAGAAATTCCGATGCGGATTTTTAGAGTAGGAAAAAAGCCCAAGGCTCGCAAGCCTTGAGCCAGTGTGAGGATAAGATTCAAATGAATTTGAGAACCTTGTTAATCATTTAGACACCTATATGGATGAAAATCAATCAAAAAATACACTCTTTGCTGAATTTTTAACCAATTTCATTCTATTCCCGCAAAGGATTGTTCGTTTTTTAACCAAAAAGTCGAATATTTCCATCAGTTTAAACGGTCCATTGATGAAATTCCATCCACAGGAATTGAAACGCCTTTGGCAAGAATTTGAGACATCTTCCTATACCAAGAAACCCAGTTTATTTTTGAGAACCCTATTTAAAGCGGAGGAATCAATATCTTTCGATTGGGAAAACATGGGTTTAAGTCGCATTTATTGGAAGAAAGAATGGAAAGCTCAATCTTATGCTTATTCAATTTTGCTAAGAATTGCTACTCTGTATTTTCATTCTGAGAGAACATGGATGCTGACATTTCTTGAGGAATTTTCGTTTTTTGTTGAAGGAAGAGAACGTTGGAATACTTATCTGAGTTTTCGAGAAACCAAAAAAACTCCACTTCCTGCTGACCATTTTGAGATTTCAAAATCCTTCATTTTGGAGCTCTCGATTCCGTATGAGGATGCAGCGATCGTTATTCTAGACCAAGTTCAACCGGCAAGTTTCCAGAAAGGAAATGTAAAGCTTATAGTTGCACAATCACTCATCCAAGGAATATCTTATCCTCTATGGAGTGAAAACTTTGAAACCAAAAAGGATATATGGCTAAGAGATTTTTTCTTAAATGTTCGCAGCATAAAAGATTCGAATCCTTCAGCACCTTACTGGCAGTATATCGGAAGCAATTACTCTAATGAAATTCTCACGCAAGCATGCCTACATCTTAAAATGAAAAGAAAACTCATACATTGGAAATTAAAAATTGACCTCGTCGATGATCGCTGTTCAGTAAATTGGAATCACCATCCAACAATCACTCTCAATAGAACGAAAAAAAACATCCACTTAACGAATGATTCTCGAATGAGAGGGTCAATACTTGCACAGACCTATCAGACTCAGTCTAATTCGAATCCTATAACCTGTACAATTTGGACGGGTGGGATCTATGATCTTGACATTCAACGAATGGATCTCCCACCCATTCTATTTTCAACTTAAGCTGTAAGTTGTCTACCTGGTCGCCATTTTTTGGCGAGATCATCTAATACTATAAAACGTGAATTTTTACCAATAACGACTTCATTCAATTTTTTATCTTGGAGAGCACGATAAACTGATGTGCGACTTGTATCTTTCTTCTCTGCGAAATATTTTATTTCCACAATGTTCTTACTAATTTCCTTACATGACTTTGAGATCTTTTCAGTTGTCATCATTCCCCCTGTTTAACTTTTAGACTATTTCCAAAAATTAAAGTGCATTTTTCATGCGAAGACTTATAGAAAATTGAAATTTTTTTTCTTCTTGAGAATCTATTCTATTTGTTAGTATTTCCTGGATATTTTCAAAATTTCCAGGAGCAGACATAGGCTCAATAGCTAAGCTTTGTCTATCATCGGGAGTGTAGATTTGCCAATATTTCATTGGCTCAAAAGGATGTTGAGAATTGCTTTCAATTTCGAGTGCAAATGTTACGCTTGGATGTGCAATTTGTATCCTAGATTTGCTATTAAATTGATACAGATTGTCCAGTTTTACAGCACCTAATTGGTTGTGACGTTTGAAATGTTTCGATAGAAAAGAATTAGATGAATGCGAACTAGATGTAAAGGTCTCCATATACAATTCATTATTTTTTGAACTGAAATTTCTTGATAGATCCTTGTCATCATTCTCAAATTTTTCATATTTCAAATTTTTAAAATTGGGCAAAAGGTTTTCATCCAAGGAAATTTCTTGTAAATTTTCTAAGAAATTAATTTCCCATTCATCGACTCTACCAAACGGCAATTTTATATATGGATGCCAACCCATTCCGAAGTCGAATGACTCCTTTCCGTTATTTTTTATTTTTAACTCAACAACAAGTTTGGAACTGCTCAATGTAAATGTCTGGAACAAAAGAATATTGCATAATTTTTTATAAAATTGTTTTACCCGATTCTCATTTGGATTGGTTGGATTCGAAATCAAAAGCTGAGAGCAATCGAGTACATATTGTCCGTGAATCTCCGTCTTCTTCCAAGATTCAGAATGTACGAGCCCGTGTAGAGGATAACCTTTTTCATCAAACACCCATCTAGAGTCTTCTTCCAAAATCTCATTTTTCTCAAGATCTCTTTCCGGTTGTTCTTTAGGATGCGTTGATGTGGATATTGGAGAATCATTTTTATACCAAAATTGATTTGGCCACATTCGATTTACCCAGGGAAACATCAAGAAGCAACCAGATCCAAAAAAATTCTCCAAAGAATTGAATCCCTTGATTATAGAAATTGATTCATTCTTGCCTGGTGGACATAGACTTAATTCTAGCCATTGGCAGCCTCGATTAGGATCCAAAACAAAAGTTGAATTGCCTGCTTCCAATTTTTCCATATCTCGAAATTATTTATCGATCTTTGGAAATCAAGGCTGAAATCCGTATTCCAAAAATGATTGAATACTACTGACCAATCTCTAAAAAGGCAGTATGACCTATTCCAAAATTCTTACTTTTCTGATTCTTTTCACCGTCTCCTTTCTTACTCAGAATTGTTTTTTTAGCCTTTTGCCCAGTGGTATGGGATACAAAGCACAGATGGAAGAAAAGATTATTTCTGGTGAAGGCAAAGATAAGATAGCCATGATCACCATTGATGGGGTCATTTCAGACGATACGAAAGAGAACTTTTTCGGTTTTGAATCAGAATCTCCCGTTTCTATTATCGCAGAAAATTTGAAGATGATCGAAAAGGACAAAATGGTCAAAGGAGTAATCCTCAAGATCAATTCTCCAGGTGGAACGGTCACCGCATCCGATATAATTTATTCAGAGATAGAAAGATTTAAGAAGAAAACAAATCTTCCGATCATGACAGTTTTTATGGATGTTGGAGCAAGTGGAGCCTACTATATTGCAATGAGTTCAGATATCATAGCGGTCCATCCAACTACTGTTACAGGATCCATTGGAGTAATCATGAGTGGATTCAACTTCAAAGAAGGATTGGATAAAATCGGCGTTAAAGAACAGTCGATAACATCAGGTAAGAACAAAGCTCTTGCTTCTCCTTTTCAAGAAATCAATCCCGAACATAAAGCAATTCTTCAAGGAATTGTGAACAATTTGTACGATAGATTTTACTCCATAGTTAAGAAAGGAAGACCCAATCTTAAGGATGATCAATTGAGACCACTATGCGATGGAAGGGTTTTTACAGGTGAGCAAGCGTTAAAATTAGGATTGGTTGACCAAGTCGGCTACTTCGATGAATTCCTTCCAACTCTCATGAATCATCCAAAATACAAAGCTTCTGTCGGATCCAGTGACCCATTTATCGTTACTTATTCTAGAGGAAGAGACAAAGTAGAAAATATCTATCAAGCGAGAACAGAAATTCCAAAAGATAGCTTAATTGAGAAATTCTTACCTACTTTTCGTTCGGCTAGATTTTACTATCTATGGAGTTTATAATTGTTATTTAATTCTCTTCCTTACTTTTTTCTATTCTCCATCACTTACTTGGTTTACTGGAATGTAAACCAACGAGCTAAGAGAATTACTTTAATAATTGCATCTATTGCGTTCTATGGTTTCTTCAGTATTCCTTTTTTATTCCATTTTATCGGAATAGTTGTAATCAATTATTTATTTTCCAATCAATTATGGAAAATGAAAGAACAAGGCAGAGATACGGCAGGGTTACTACGCTGGGTCGTTGCATTAAACGTCATAAATTTAGGGGTTTTCAAATACTTCTATTTCGTGACGGACTCCATTTACTTTTTTACGGGAGCGCAAGGAGTTCAAGAAGTTGCAAAATCTTGGGATATTTTTCTTCCCCTTGCAATCAGCTTCTATAGTTTTCAATTGATTGCATTACAAGTTGATATTCACAGAAATCTAAATAAAGAAAAAATTTCTTTTCCAGATTATTTCATTTTTATTCTGTTCTTTCCACAACTGATTGCTGGACCAATCATGCGTACGGATAACTTTCTACCACAACTGAATAACCCGACCATAGATGCAGATCGGATGAAAAAAGGTTTGTTTCTCATAATCAGCGGACTCTTCAAAAAAGTTGTAATCGCAGAAACTGTATCATCGATCATCAATCCCTTATATCTCAATCCTTCCGCATACGATCCATATTCTCTTGCATTAGGTTTGTTTGGCTTTGCTTGTCAAATTTACTGCGATTTCAGTGGTTATACAGATATCGCTCGTGGCTCTGCCAATCTATTGGGATATGAGATTCCAGAAAATTTTCGTGCTCCATTCTTTTCTACATCCATGAAAGATTTGTTTAGAAGATGGCATGTTACGCTATCAACTTGGCTCAGAGATTACATCTACATCCCATTAGGTGGAGGCAAAACAAGTCTTGCAAAATCAAATCTCAATTTGGTAATAACCAATGTCTTAGGTGGACTTTGGCATGGTGCCAATATTGGGTTCGTTCTCTGGGGACTTTACTTAGGTCTATTCATTTCTCTGGAGACTTGGTTAGAAAAATTAATGGGCAATAGAAAAATCCCAGACTGGAAGATTGTAAAAGTTCTACAGGTTCTCTATGCGTTCACCCTGTTTTCCTTTTCTGCAATATTCTTTAGATGCGCATCCCGAGGATCAGAAAGTCTTGCAACAACTTGGGAATATGCAACGAGCTTATTTAGATTGCCTGGCAATACAATGACACTGGATCGAGTTGATGAGATATGGACTTTTATGGTTCTTGCTTTCATCTTCAATGCTTTCCAATATTCTGATTATATCTACAACAAACTCAAGCCCTTGCAAAATTACCTCTTACCCATATGCGGAGTGATTATGCTATTGCTATTAGGAGTTTTTGGGGATTCAGGAAATGATTTTATCTATTTTCAATTCTAAAAATCTAGCACTACAATTAGTGAAATTTAGAATTAAGGAAATCTATAAAGATACTGGAAAAAATTTTCATTTTTTTATCAAAATTCAGCTTAATGTTTTCGTCTTCGCTACCATCGCAATTACTTTGGGCAATTGCATAAATAATTTTAGAGATAATTGGGTTCGTTCTCTCCCTCCCGAATATTCACAACCCAATTGGAAAGTTGATGGCAAATGGGTTCGAGTAACTCCTCCTAAGTCAGCAATGAATTCCCAATATCATAAAAATACTTGGGGAGAAGTCATAGAATTTCAATCAGAATCGATAGATAAGGGAACATTTCAGAAGCGATACTGGAAAGAAGATATGTATGGAACTGATAAGAAAAGAGAAGAATTCATCTTCGACGGAACCTACAAAAGATCTGGCAATTGGATACTTCTCACAACTCTAAAAAAAAGAGATGTTCTTACCAATAAACTAGAAGAATTTGATGCAAAATTGCTCTACCATTATGATAGCAAAGAGAACAATCTGGCTCCTATGCTGTATGAGACTGGAGGAGTTGAGAAAGAATTTGGCATTCTATATGAAACCAAGAATGCCTATATGGAAGATGAATTTTTCTTTCGAGCTCGTAAGAATTTTACAAAGAAAGAATTCCAAGCTCATGCTTATGAAAGTTACGATCGCTAAAGCAATTAGCTAAATGCAAAAACAATGAAAAGGTCATCTACCTGACTTATATTCCAATATCAAACTATTAAAGTAGAGATACAAATCAGTTAAGATAAAAGTCTTCGGAACGGATTACTTATCCTTGTGTAGTTTGAACCATACATGCTGCACTGTATTCTCTCAATTCTTCAGATGCCATAGTTGCTTCCTTGTCAAAATGCAATTTTTTATATAGACCTAGAGCTTTTTCAACATGATCTTTCGCATCACAAGATGCTCCAAAATTATGTTCTGTATTCGATGTGAGTAATAGTAGATTTGCATAACCTTTGCTATTAGCAAGACCCAATCTCTCTCTTAGAACGAGAGTCTGTCTGTAGTGCTTGACCGCATTGTAATAGTCACCACCTTCTTCTTCATTGGATGCCATACGGATCAGGCGATTGGATATTTCAACAAGACTTTCTTTGTCAAAAGACACCATAAGTGAATTCACTTCATCTTCCACTTCATCAATGTCAGATTCATTGGCATTCAAACCAAAAGATAAAAATCCAATCAGTAAGCAATAATTGATAGTTTTTAGTATTTTGTTCATTGGTGTAACCTTCTGCTTATTTATTGCAATAAGTGTACCCAATGCCTAATTTTACCAAAACTGCCCAATGAACGCGATTGAGCAGTCTGAAGCTTTGTTGGATTGAATTACATGTATAAAAGGATGGTATTCTTATAGAAAAACCTTGATTATCTTAACAAAATGCTTAATTTATCAACAATCTTTCGATCTCGAGAGATTGAGATGATACCAAGATTTATTCTTTTTTGCCCAATTCTTCTTCGGTAAATCCGTATTCATCTTTCAAGAAATTAACTAGATCCAGGGATCGATAATGATCCCGGTCTCCATCGCATTGTCGATTTGCAGGAACAGCTCTTGTTCGTCCCGCAATTGAATCCGGTTTGAGGAATAAATTGGAGGCGCGAGGACAATTTTCATTCGGAGATAGACCATTGAAAGCACAGACAGATCCGCCAACAACATCTTCTGGAACGGGATCAGGATTTGTCTTAAAGCTTGGATATTCACTGCCTTCATAGAATCTACGATAGACCCTTCCCCAAATGGGTGCAGATAAAGCAGCAGCAGTCTGCCCTTTGCCAAGAGAAATAGAACTTTTGTCGAAGCCCATGTAGACTACACTGGTTAGGTGAGGATCAAATCCGCAATACCAGGCATTGGTATAAGATGAAGTGGATCCTGTTTTGCCACCAGATTCACCCTTATAGTTTGCTCCGAATTGGTCTGATCTCAATGCTGCAGTTGGTGTTCCAGCAGTGGCTACACCAATTAACATCTGCTTGATGATATAAGCTGTACCTTCTGGAATCACTTGTATGCTTCCATCTTCCGATTGAGCAGCGAGTTCAGCGCGAACTTCTTGTTCGCGGTTCATAAGTATATTGCCACTTTGGTCTAGAACATAGCGAATAGTAATAGGAATTACATTACGTCCACGATTCGCAATGATTGCATATCCTTGTGCCATTTCCATTGGAGTGAGTTCTGCAACACCCAAGGCTAGAGCCGGACCAGTTGGAAATCTTTGCTTAGGAACTTTTGTAGCCTTCGATGCGAAATCAATCACAGCATCCACACCCGCTCTCAATAGAACTTGAACGGATACAATATTCAATGAAAGATTGAGAGCTCGGTTCAAAGGAACCATGCCACGGAAATCACCAGAAATATCTTGCGGAGACCAACCTTCACCTTCCTCAGTAATCGTTGTTAGCGGGGCATCCATAAGACCTGTTCCCGAACCAACTGCTCTTTCATTAATTCCAGCTGCATAAACAAAAGGCTTAAAGGCAGATCCAGTTTGGCGCCTCGCTTGCATAGCACGGTTGAATTGATTCTTAGGCGTGAATTTGCTTCCTCCAACCATAGTGGTTATAAAACCCGTTCTATGATCGAGAGTTACAAAAGCTCCTTCGACATGAAGGTTTCTTGCAAAAATAGCTGATAGTTTTCTATATTCTTTTATTCCGGAATGCTCATTCTCCGAAGGACTCAAGATAGTAAGTAGTTCGAGACTATCTGAAATGGAACCTTCTAATGCCTGCCTAAATTTCTGTTTCTCATCAAGACTTGTGACATATGGAACACCAACTGGAAAGATTGATCCGAACAAGTTGTACAAACCTACCAGTGATTTGTCAGCTCCACCAACATATCTGTTGTTCATCCCAAATGAAATACGATCTTGATCTCGCAGTGCCTTACGCAATTCTTCTTCAGCAATTTCTTGCTTACGAATATCAATGGATGTATAAACCTTAAGCCCACCTGTATAAAGTAGTTCATCACCGAGTTCTTTTTCTAGAGATTGTCTAACCCACTCAGTAAAGTAAGGAGCTCGATTCAACCTAGCACCTACTGTGCTTCTAGACGGAGATTGAGTGATCACTACAGGCCAATAGTGTTCCCAGAATTCATCATGGATTTTGTCTACAGTCTCTTCTGGGATATGGCCATGCTTTGCCATGATCTTCAAGATTTCTTTATGCGATCCCTTAGCAATCGATGGATTCTTAAATGGGGAATATTTGACAGGAGCCTTGGGAAGCCTTGCAAGTATTGCTGCTTCTGCAATGGTCAGGTCTCTTACATCTTTTTGGAAATACACAGAAGATGCTGAGCTGAGTCCGGTCGTTCCATGACCTAAATAAATAAGATTGAAATAGATTTCGAGAATTTCTTCTTTAGAATATTCCTGTTCAATTTGAAGTGTAAGAAGTGCCTCAATGAATTTACGCGCAAAAGTTTTTTTGCGATTCTGCAATACAGTTTTCGCAAGCTGTTGCGTCAGAGTTGATCCACCCTGTACGATTCTTAGATTCACTGTATTTACAATCGCAGCTCTTAGTATAGCCTTGAAGTCTATCCCAAAATGATTGTAAAAATTATCATCTTCTACTGATAGAAATGCATTCACAACATGAGGTGGAATATCATCAAATTTTAAAAGCTCTTGTCTATGACGATACAACTCAGAGAATAGAATTCCATTGACGTCATACAATTTTGTTGGTGTTGTCGGTTGGTAAGTAGCAAGTCTTGCAAGTTCTTTACCTTCTGAGACTTCGGACACAATGTATCCGAAGAAAAGACCACCAAGAATCGCCATCGTGAAAAAAATCCAAAGTGTGATCGAAAGTTTCTTTTTATCTTCTATTTCCATTCGTTTATAATGTAAAAGTCATTCCTTCCCGAGCTAAATGAATTTTTAATTTAGATGCACCTAATGCATTTCGATGCTCGACTGCATCCTCCCAAATTCCGTAGACTTTTTCGTCGTTATACGCTGGTTCGTGATGAGTCAAAGCAAGATTTCGAACTTTCCAATTGTGAGCGATGTTTACAGCCATCGTGTAAGCGGTATGTCCCCAGTCAAATTTGGCAAAAGACTCATCCAGTGTATATTGAGAATCTAAGACGAGTAAGTCAGCCATTCCAAAAAACGGTGCAATCCCGCGAATGTATTCTAAATCTTCACCCGTGAACTCTGCATCCGTTGCGAAAATAAAAACTTTCTTATCCTCTGTAAATTTATAAGCATAAGAATTGCCCGGATGCTTGAGAGGATGAACTTCCACTTGAACTCGATCATCTTCGAATTTCAAAACATCACCAGGTTCGAATAAAATAAATTCTTTCTTAGATGAAGTTGCATGAAATGTTATCGGGAAAAACTCTTTTTCCATCTGTCGACTCAATCGTGCATCCAAGTCAGGATATGGCGAATGGAATCGAAGAGTTACATTGGGAAAATACATGGGTTTGAAAAAAGGCAATGCTTGGATATGATCCCAATGCGTATGGGTGATAAAAATATTTAATATATATTCGCCCTTATATGCTAAGATCTTGGAAACCATCGAGTCTCCGAGAGTTCTTGCACCCGTCCCGAAATCGATTACATAATTAGTGTCGGAATTGCTCTGCACGCCAACACAAGTAGTATCCCCACCAGCAGTATGACGCAGTCTCGGAGGAAGAGTTTTCCAGAAGCCAGCAACATCTTGAGTCGCAGCATGTTTAGATTGGGCAAAAAGTGATAGAGTCTCAACCATTTTGTCCCTATACTCCTTGTTTCTCAACGGAGCAGGCATCGATCCTCTTACACCAAATAAAGTGACTTTCACTGTACAGCTATGATCTCCCTTGCTCTATAGAAGTCACTCAGAAAATGAGATTGCAGAAAAGACCAAAATTGTTAATTTGTAAATATGGCATCACCCTACGGATACCAACTGAGATTTGGTCCATCACTTACACCCGTCGTTCGCAATCTTATCATCATCAATGCTATTCTATTTGTATTGCAGTTTTTTACAAATGCCATTGGGGCTGGTGGTGTGATTGAGAGTATTTTTGCACTCAACTCAGCTCAGGTTTCCAACCTCTGGGTCTGGCAATTGTTAACCTATGCATTTCTGCATGCCGATATCGTGCATATCTTATTTAATATGTTATTTCTATGGATGTTTGGATCAGAATTGGAAAATTTCTGGAATTCGGATATTTTTCTCAAATTCTATTTATTCTGCTGTCTCGTCGGTGGAGTCTTTAGCTATGTGGGAAGCTTCATCACAGGACCGACTCTTGTTCTAGGAGCATCGGGTGGAGTCTACGGAGCCATGTTAGCTTATGCGATGGTCTGGCCAAATCGCGAATTGCTTGTGATGGGAATCATTCCAATGAAAGCTAAATATTTTATTCTAATACCGATGGTACTGATCTTCTTTTCTCAATCCGAACATATTGCACATGCGGCGCATGCTGGTGGACTAGCCGGAGGATTTCTATTTGTCAAATTTTTTGATAGATTCCGAAATTATTTCAATTGGAGTTTCTCTCCGTCTCGCTATTTACAGCGACGAAGAATGCGAAAATACCAAGAAGAAATGGAAATGAGAACCAATGCAAAAGAAAAAGTAGATGAGCTTCTGGAAAAAATTTCTAAACAAGGAATGAATTCCCTCAGTCGAAAAGAAAAAAATTTCTTGAATACCGCATCCAAAGAATATTTCGAAGAGTAGAATTGGATTGTCCATTTTTCTCTTTCAACAAAAAAGTATTCCGAATCCTTACTTCCAGCTCGCACTAGAAGAGGCAATTGCTCTGAATCTTTCTGATTCAGACTATACTGCGGGAATTCGAATCTGGAGGAATATAAAATCAATAGTTCTTGGAATATCAGAAAAAGAATCCCTTACAATTAAGAAGGAAACCTTAGAAACATTCAGACAATACTTCAAAGATGATTTATACAAAGATTTAACAAACAAAAATACAAATTTCCAAAAAAGAAATAACCTAAGATTAAGAAAGGAAAACACAAAACAATCGAATACATTATCTCTCGTTAGGCGAGCCTCAGGTGGTGGAACCGTTTATCAAGACTGGCCTGGCAATCTAAATTTCTCCCTCTTTGTGAATACAAATGTAAAAAAAGAACTCTATCCAGTTCAAAATTCCTATGATATTCTTCTAGGAATTGCAATTAAAGCTTTGGGTAAACAGGGCTATCAATTGGTATCGGCAGGAAAATCTGACCTTAGTGTCCAAGACAGTTCTGGGAATTTGAAAAAAATTTCCGGGAATGCACAGTTTAGAAAAAAGAATACAATTGTTCAGCATGGAACTTTGATTTTAAGTCCGACTCTTTTTGAAGAAGTTGAGAAATACCAACTCCACCCGCCAGAAGAACCGAATTATAGAAACAAAAGAAGCCATAAAGATTTTCTCACTCATTTGGATATGGGTGTAGACGAGGATAAACTTGGAGCCGATCTCGCGATTGAATTGGCAAATTATATGGATAGCGAGAATCATTCAACTCATGCTGAATCAACTGCTCGAAAATTTTCCATTCAGAAATCTTTTCTCAATTCTTGCATTCAGCGCGCTTACACTCTCGCTAAGTCAAAATATCTCACAGAGGATTGGCTTTTTCGAGGATAAAAAAAAATGGAACCTAATCTGCATTAGATTCCCAAAAGGAATTCAAGGTGATCCATTATTCATCTAAAGAAAATCGAATGGGTACTCGATGACTCATCTTTACAGGTTTGCCTTGAACATATCCAGGAGAAAATCGGATCCGATCTATGATTCTCATTGCAGCTTCATCAAAACCAAATCCCGCTTTGCCAGACGCAATCTTTGCCGATTGAACAGAGCCACGCTCGTCAATCTGCACCAATAGAATAACTGTTTTCTCACTGATATTTGCTGCCTTAGCTTGATCAGGAAAATACTGCTTGAGATCAAAATCTATAATCGGAACAGGCATCTTATCTCCGTTATACGAAAATAGGAAACCATCTTTGTCTGTTCCATCACCAGAAAGGGCATTTGGGTTGATGTCATCATCAATCGGATCATCCGCATTCTTATTGGAACCTTCCACCCATTCATTTTTTTCAACAGGTGCAGGGCTTGAAGTTCCACCAATCAGTTCAGGAGGTATTTCTTGAAAATCCACTTCCAAATCTTCCCATTCTTTGTATTCCAAATCTGCTTCAGAAGGTAAAGTCGCAATATAATACGCTCCCATAGCCGAGGCATGGAGTAGAATTGAGAAACCTACACAGACTTGGAATAGATTGAATCTCATCCTTTTTTTACCGAGAGAGCGATCCTTGTCACACCCGCTTTTCGTATAACTCCCATTAACTCAGTAACCTTGCCATAATTCAATCCAGAATCGGCTGATAGAGTCAATCTCATATTTGGTTTGATCTTGGAATCTCGATTCAATATTTTAAATAAATTCTCACCTGTAATTTCTTTTCCTTCATGGAGAATCTCTCCATTCTTCATAATTGCGACTTGCACGGATTCTGCAATATTAGGATCAGCTTGCTCGGCTTTTGGCAAATTGATATTGATTGATTCCTTTTGAAGAAAATTTGCAGTCACCATAAAAATTACGAGCAACACCAAAATTACATCCACCATCGGTGTAATATTGATCCCGGTAATTTCTTCATCATTGGATGATATTGAAGCCATAACTTACCTCCTATCCTCGTTCTTTGAAAGCGAGAAATTCGTGGCTGATTATTTCTAAATTCTGGATGATCACTTTCATTTTTCTAGAGAAATAATTATTTGCCATCACCACTGGAATTGCAACCGCAAGTCCGCAAGCTGTAGCAAGCAGAGCGGTTGATATACTTCTCATCACAACTTCAGCTCCAGCGTTACCCATTGTTCCAAGCCCATAGAAAGCTTTAATCACACCTAACACAGTCCCAAGCAATCCTATAAAAGGTGCATTGTTACCAAGTGTATTCAAAATCGGAAGCCTTTCTTCCAGTTTAATTTTCTCGGAGATTACACGACCCATAAGCATTTCTTGCAAACTTTCTTTCTTATCACCAATGCGGAATAGACCAAACCGTATAAAACGTGTGTAAACACTATCTTGCTGTGCCGCGAGATTTTCCAATGTATTCGTTGGATTACCATCCCGAATCGAATCAACAAAACTTTCCATTGTTCCTTTTGCCGCATCAGTTGTGTTCTTTCGATAAACAAGATACCTTTCTAGAAAAACTGCAACAGCAAGAATGCTTGCAAGTCCCATCACAACAAAAATTAATTTCTCACCTAGATCTACAAATTCATTCATCACCAACTCCTAGTTATAATATTTGAAATAATAAATACAATGATTTTCTATCCTCAGGAATAGAAGTGTTACCTGTCACTCGAATGCAAGAATCAATACAAGACCTAGTGTTCCGATCTGTTAATGAGGCATTGATCAAATCATCAAACAGCTGTTCACCACAGTTAGACTCAGATGTTTTAGCATTCCAATAGGAAGTCTGACAATTGAAATTACAGGCAAATGCTCGATCCGTAAAATTCTTATATACCTCGTTTGATCGTTGAATCGAACACAACTGATTGAAATTGCTTGCTTGACCTGATGTAAATACACTGGATAGCACTGATTCATTTACAATTGGAAGAGGGAATTCTTTTGCAACAGAAAGACAGTTTAGCGCTGATTGATATGATTCCTGACAAGATGCAATAGGGTCTGTTGCAGAATTCATCAGATAAGTAAGAATTGCCTGATCTCTAAATTCTTCATCAGGATCCACATCCTCGCTTGCACAGGAGAAAGTAATAAAAATTAAACAGAGAATAAGAAAACTTTTTTTATAATCTGTTAAATGTATATTTTCTATAAATTGATTCATTGTAAAAAACATTTTAGAATTTAACCTCCATACCTATATTGAAGAAAGGAATTACCTGTCCTCCTGGAAGCACAAGAGTTCCAAAGGCTTCAGTCGTATTTGGATTGTTAATTGAATATGGTCGATTGTTATTGAATGACTCGCCATTTGGATTTTTTCTCATATAAATATTCACAATTTCTATATACCAATTTATATATCCCCATTCGAAATTGTAAAATTTATCTAACCTGATATCCAATCTGTGATAGTCTTCCAATCTCTTCGTTCTTCCGTATTCAGCTGTGAACGGATTGTTCGAATAGGTTGGATTGAAATACGGCTGATTGTTGAATTCATTTTTGAATCTTCCACCATCATCTCCGATCACAGGAGTCACAGGTGCTGAACTTAGATAGGCCCAACGTAAACCTATTTGAGTGGATTCTTCATATCTCCAACCGTAAACAATGTTTGCTATATGAGTTCGATCAAAGCTTGTATTTTGTTCTTTAGAATTGCTATACAACGAGTATAGAAGTCTTTCTTCATCAGCCGAACGAATCTGATTGTCTCCTTCAAAGCGCTGAATGATATTATCATTGCGA
This sequence comes from Leptospira sp. GIMC2001, assembly GCF_028462125.1. NCBI lineage: Bacteria > Pseudomonadati > Spirochaetota > Leptospiria > Leptospirales > Leptospiraceae > Leptospira > Leptospira sp. GIMC2001. Next base: position 3,027,907 of record NZ_CP115468.1, read on the forward strand.
AAAGATTGTGACCATGTATAAGAAATCCAACCGAACCAATCTCTCTGACCTGGACGATTCGATTTCTTGACTAATAATTCATATCCATGAGACCAACCATCTCCACGATTCGAAAAACCTTTACCCCTGTTGTAAACAATTGGGTTGGTTAGTCTCTGTCTAGGATCGGGGTTGATAGAAATTGGTTCCGAAATGAATCCATCCGGAGTGATTAAACTCGAAAATTCATTCTTGAAGGATTCAACTTTGATGGAATACACTTCTGTGATTTTTTGCTCTATTCCACCAGATTGCTTGAAAGCTTTCTCGAATCGAATATCAGGATTCCCAGTTTCGGAATTATATATATCCGAAGAACCAAGATTATTCGCATAACGAAAGTAATCTCCTGCTCCTCCGTATAGAGTAAGTCCTTTGCCAATCTCTGGAAAACTATAAGAAACTGTAGCTCGAGGACCTAGAACTCCTTGATTGGTTAATCCAAGATAGTCATAGCGAACACCTGGAGTAAATGCAAAATTTCCATATTTCAAATGCATAGTTAGATATGCATTTGCATATTTAGATTTAGTATTCAAGTCTATCGGTATAGTAGTGAAAGCGGGATTCTGAGTATCAAACGGATTGGGCTGTTGATTGCGTGGATCAATCTGAACGATGTCTCTTCCATAAGATCTTAAGCTAATTTCTCTAAATTCAGATCCTATATCTAAGTCCAGATATTTTGAAACATTCCATACTGCATCTTGACGTATTCCAATGTATGCATTTCTTTCTGTCTGCTTACCATCAATAGTACCTAGTTTTGCATTAAAATCACCTAATGGATCATAGTTGATCACTGTCAATCGATTGGTGAATTCATTGGTCGGCGTCCAAGTATAACGAAATGCTGTCGTTCTAAATCTCTGACCCGCAGCAATGCTTGCACCGGCTAAGTTCCCAAACACATCCTGTGCTGGATCGTTAACTGGTCTGGTTGATGCAGCAGCAGCAAAGCTATCTTCTGCCATCATATTGTAGAACGAAATCTGATGTTCTGTATTGAAATTATAAACAACTTTGATCTGCGAGTCTGTATACCGAGGAAGTCGGATTCCGTCAGGCGCAAGCGTACCAAATGTTCGATCTAGGTAACCAATTTTGCCACCGATAGCAACATACCCTTTACCATTAAACGCCTTTTTCTGAATCATCGCTGTAGTGTTCCAAAGCGATATTTGAAAAGTTCCATTATCCTTTTCCACACTATCCACTGTTTCTATTTCAATGACTCCACCCGTAGCATTGGCATAGTTAGATGGATAGGCACCAGTGTAGATATCGATGGATTTGATCAAATCGTTATGAATAACCGACGTCAATCCGTCAAAATGGTAAGGATACAAAATCGGTAAGTCATCATATAAATATGTATTCCAATCGGGATCCGCTCCACGAATGATGATTCCATTTGCTCCACCACCAAATCCCACATTCGGTGTAATACCAGGCAAAGTTTCTAAACCTCGTAGAGCTTCACCAAATGAGCCAGGCATCCTTTTTATTTCTTCGTATTTTACTTTATATCGCGAAACAACAGTTTTATCTTTTTCTCCCGACACCTGAATGGCACCTTTAGGAACTTGTTTCTTATCCGTATAAATTGTAACTGTATCTGGAGAACTAGCTAAGGTTGCTTCGATTTCTTGAGTTCCAGTTGGGCGAAGAAGTCGTAATTTATAATTACCTGGCTTTGGAACATCTCCTGTTATGATTCCTTCGCTGTCGGTAACATAGATTTTTTTGGTCTCAAATACAAGAACCGATAATCCGGCTTCCCCTTTCTCATTAACCCGACTGTACAGTTTGATACGAAAGGTTTCTGCAGCTAACTGAAATACTGTGCCTAGTAAAAAGAATAGTATTAATTGTATCTTCATAAACTAATTTTCCGCTTTGAGAGATCATTAAAGTTAAAATACCACGGAATATCCTGAACATCATCTTCTATATACAACAATAAACAGGTGATTGGATAATCTCCTTCCGAACAATCGGTTCGAGTTATAGAGATTGTACAAAGATCCAGGTTTCTTCTTGACACATCTTCTAAGAGAATAAGTGGAAGTGGTGGAATCTCACGTCCGCACTCTCTTGATTTATAATTTAGAGCAAAATATATTTCATTATAGGCTTCGTCTCGGTCAACGAGATCTTGTTGAACACAATTATATTGAGTGAAGATTAATCCAATTAGCAGTAGTAATCGCATTTTCTTCTTAAGCATAATACTGAAAACATTCATAATCCTAAGTCCTTTTTCTTGCCGATGACATCACCTTCTACCCTCAGAACGGAAACACTACCCAAAGGGAAATAATATAGAGTATCATGCCATATTACTAAATTCACAATAGTTTCCCCACCCTCTACTTTCTGCAATGCTTGGCTCAATGCATAATCCATGTTTAACGGACTTGTGATTGGAATTGCTCCAAACAAGAAGAACGTCGAACTCTCACCTGAACTCCTTCCCAGCTTTTGGTAATCAGTAGAAAGAATTCTTGTTGCTTCGGGAGAAGGTGTATAGTCTCGAACGATTCCACCTCCAACACAGTGGAAAGCAAAGGAAGAAAAAACCAAAAGAACAGAGAAAACTTTAATGAGTTTCATAGCAGTTTTTGATTTCAGTGAATTGCTTTTTAGATTATGAACGAGATTCGGATCCACAATTCATTTCCTCTTGTTACGATCAGTCGGTGGGGCATTATCCCATTTAATCGCGTCAGCTGAGATTCCAAAACGATGAACAACAAAAAATAAATATATAGATTTTTCATTGAAATATCGAATGTTTACGAGCGCATCAGCTTCCGCTGAATGAATCATCTTTTCAATTAGAGGTTCAATTGGAGGCTTATTAAAAGAGCTACCCATAATACCAATGTCCAAGCCATACCATGAAACCTCGTCAGTCACTGGCGCGATGATTGTGTATTTTCTGTCACCAAAAGGAATATTGCTAGTTGCAAGTCCTGCACTGCTTGTCGCACAGTTATTCAGCAAAATTACACAAACGAGAGAGAAATATAGAATCAGATTTTTTTTCATTTTTAATTTTCTATTTTTGATTATCATTTTCATTCTTCTTCACATCCAATTCAGTTTTAACTTTCTTATTTGATTTTACTTTTTTGGAAAAACTATCCATTGGTAGGATATTCAATTGAGATGATTGCGAATGATTATTTATTTCCCAAGACAACATCGTAAGAATCATAAAGCCTCCGTATAATTATCTAAAATAATTATATTTGAGAAATTTACAAATTTATCCAGGTTGTCAAGTCATTAACATAGATGAGGTCAGTGTAATTATGCTACTAGGAGCCATCGACACTTAGTTGGGAATTAACGCTATTTAGTTAGTCCATAAATAGTTATCGGATCCTTTTTCCCACGTATTTGAACATTTGCAATATTAACCACATTGTAATCATTGCGAATTTCCTGGGCAAATTGTTCTGAGAACAAAATGTCCACGTTATGCTCTTTGCATAAGGATTCGATCCGACTTGCTACATTTACTGTATCACCAATTACAGTGTATTCCAATCTTTCTAATGAACCGATATTTCCAGAGACCGCATCACCATAATGTATGCCAATGCCTTGATGGATCGTATGAAGATTATCAATTTTGCGAGCTTCATTGAATAAAACCAATGCTTGTTGCATTTTCATTGCACATCGAATTGCGCGAAGAGAATCATCAGGACTAGGATTTGGCGTACCAAATGTAACCATGATTCCATCTCCTAAAAATTTATCAATGGTTCCTCCTTCTGAGTATATTACTTCAACCATTCGCGAATGGTAGTCTCTCAAGAAATCAACAACTTCCACTGCTTCCATGGATTCGCTCATAGAAGTAAAGCTTCGTATATCCGAAAACATCACGACAACCTTAGATTTCTTAGCAAGAAATATTGTATCATCTTGCTTGATCTGTTCCAAGATTCCAGGAGAGAAATACCTACCCATTTGATTATTCTGAACTTCATAATTGACAGCTTCAAATAATGACTTGCGATACGAGTAAGTAATGATTGAAAAGAGAATTCCTTCAGCTGTGATTGTAATTGAGAATAATAAATAAAAGGTCGGTATGATTGAGGGAGAAAAGAAATTTTCAATCATACTATCCGTATAAATTGTACGTGGATCTTGAACTACAATATAGAAAACGAAAGCCCATATACAATTGAAGATCATAGCAACGATAATTGGATATGCTGGTCGAATAGCGAGGGCATTGATTCCAATAAATACAACTGCCATCGTTGGAAGCGATGTTTTAAGCAAATAGGTCGAAGGTACATTCTCATAAAATCCAACAGAAAGATACCAAGTGTAGAGCAAGAATCCCATAAGAAAACCGTCAAAAAGAATTCCAGAATAACCAATCAATCCTAAATAATTCTCTTTTCGAATCATATAAAGTGAGAATAAAGAAAAACATATAAATATAACACTAATCGATACAACACTCACAACTTCTTGAATTGAATGATGGGTAATCGTATGAGCAAGTGCTAGAGTAATTAGCATCACAAGTCGAAACAATATGCTAAACACAAGACCACGCTTTTCTTTATTTCTTAAAATTAAATCAACTTGTCTCAAATTACTATCCTCAGATTTTTATTGATTGAATCAAAATTCCCCGTTTGCATCAAAACATAACTTTGGGTTCTAATTGAAATCCAACCTATTATTCTCTCAATTCTAAAACTTCCTTGACTCAGTTCTCAACCCACTTCCATATTAAAAAAACATCATGAAAGGAAATGAAAGGATTCTTATTGTGGAAGATGAACCTGGTATCCAGGAAACATTAAAAATCTCCCTGGAACTGGATGGTTATCTTCCAATAATCGCGGCAACCGCAAAAGAATGCTTAGACTTCTTAGACGAACATATTCATCTTATAATATTGGACATTGGCTTACCTGATCAAAATGGTTTTGAATTACTAAAAAATATTCGTAAAACTTCAAAAATTCCCATAATTCTGCTGACTGCTAGGAATTCTGAGACAGACAAAGTCGTAGGTCTCGAATTAGAAGCAGATGATTACGTTGTAAAACCGTTTAGTCCAAGAGAATTGATGGCGAGAATACGAGCTGTCCTTCGTAGATCCTCCAACTTCACGACCGAAAATAGTTCAATATTTCAAATAGATGAGAATAAGAAAATTATATTATATAGAGGAAAGTCTTTACCACTCTCTCCCTACGAATATAAAACACTTTTGCTTTTTATTAAACGACAAGGTACTATTTTTACGCGAGAAGAAATTATGGACTTAGTCTGGACAACACCGGAAGATAGCTTCGACCGTGCAGTTGATACAGTTATAAAAAACATCAGATCAAGACTAAAGGAGATTGATCCTAATTCTGACCCAATCGAAACAAGAAGGGGAATAGGATATGGATTGAAGAATGATATATGAATTTATGGATTAGACTTGTAATCGGTTTTTTTTTATCCTAATATTAGGATTTTACTATCTTATCAATAAAACAATTGATACAATACGTCCGCAATATTTAGAAACTGTTGAAGAATCCATCAATGATACATCCAATGTCTTATCGTCTCTCATCGAAGTAGATCTCCAAAAAAAGAATACCCCTATAACAGATAAGGTTCTCCAAAAGTCTATTCGAGATAATTTATTTCCAGTTCTAGCCAAAGCAAAATCTAGAAAATTTCAAGCCAAAATATACTCATTTACTAAAACACAAGTAGACATCCAAGTGTATGCGACCGATAAAAATGGAATTGTAATATTCGATTCGGAAGGATTTCGAGAAGGACTTGACTATTCAAAATTCAATGATGTTCATCTCACTTTGCAAGATAAATACGGAGCTAGATCCAGTCTAATAAAAGCTGGTGAAGATTCCAGCGCACTATTTATTGCCTCACCAATAAGATTCAATCAATCAATAGTAGGTGTTATAACAGTAATTAAACCGAAGGATAACATAGCAGTATTTATCGATTTAGCTAAAGCAAAATTCTATCAAGCTTCGATCTATGTTGCAATCTTTATTGCAATACTTTTCTTAATTCTCGTATTGATTACTCTGCGACCAATATCAAAATTATCGAGATATGTAAAAGGAATTAGAAACCAAGAAAAAATCCAATTTCCAAAAATCAATATCCCTGAGATTAGATTACTAGGTCAAGAAATGGATCGCCTCATTGAAGAACTTGATGGGAAGAAATATATAGAAAATTATACTCAGACATTAACTCACGAACTAAAAAGTCCGCTTTCATCGATTATCGCATCATCCGAATTATTAGAATCGGACTTACCAATGAATAAACAATTATCATTGATTTCAAATATTCAAACAGAAGGAAAGCGTATTCAAGAAATCATCGATCGATTGCTAGATTTAGCATCTCTTGAGAACAATAAAAATATAAATTTAAAAGAAGAAATCAATATCAAGAATACAATTGAGGATTGCATTAATTCTTGTGAGCCAGAATTGACGAAAAAAAGAATCCAAGTGATTTCTAAATTGGAAAATAAATTTATTCTTGGTAATATTTTTTACTTTAGACTCACTATTATGAATTTATTAAAAAATGCTATAGATTTCACTAAACAGAATGGAAAAATCCAAATCAGTTTAGAAGAAAAATCTAACAAAACCTGGGAATTGATAATTTGGAATGAATCGACACCAATCGAACCCTATGCTCTCGAAAAGATTTTTGATAGGTTCTATTCTATGCCAAGACCAGATACAGGTAGAAAGAGTTCGGGACTTGGACTATCTTTAGTTAAGCAAGTTTGCTCAATTCATGGCTTCAAAATAGAAATCCAAAATGAAAATTCTGGAGTCCAGGCCAAAATTATTTTTCCAATCTCATGATTGAATTTCTACAAACCATTCAAATTATTTTGAAATATTTTTCCATGCTCACATAATCCTCACAATTCGCACATAAATTCCCCTCACAATTAGTTTATATTATCTATAAAGAGGAGAATTTTATGGAAAAATTTAGAAATTCAAATGGTTTTCGCATAGTAGTTTTAGGAGTTCTATTGTTAGGATTTTTAATTCCGCTTAGTTTTGTTAATTCCTTAGTAGATGAAAGGATGAATACTTTTTATTCTGCAATTGAGGAAGTCAGTAGTAAATGGGGTGGTAACCAGACAATTAGAGGCCCAATTATTGCTATTCCGTATTCGATCACGACTCGAAAATATCTAGATTCCGAGATGAAAAAATTCGAATGGGAGACTAGAAATTACGAGATGCTTTTCTTGCCAGAAGAACTAAATGTTACATCCAAATTAAATCCTATTATAAGAAACAGAGGTATATACAAAATTATGCTTTATAATAATCTAATATCCTTAAATGGAAAATTTAAGCCAATATCAGAGAAAGATTTTCCAACCGATGCAAACGTCATTCATTGGGATTCAGCTAAAATCATACTTGGCATGGACGATCCAAAAGGAATCACCTCTGAATTGATCATTCAATGCAACAATCATAAATTAAATTTTTCACCAGGAACAGATTCTGAGATATTGAACAAAGGTATCCATGCTAAATTAACAACAAAAACAAACAATTCTGATGATGGAATTACGAAGAATAGATTGTCAGGTTACACGAATTTTTTATCAAAAGGGAATTTGTCATTTGAAATGGATTTCCATCTAAAAGGATCATCTATTTTTCGAGTGGTTCCTGTAGGTAAATCCAGTAAATTGTCAATGGATTCAACTTGGGCAGATCCTTCTTTCATTGGTGCGATTCTACCGACTGACAGAGTAGTTAATGATAAAGGATTCAATGCAACATGGGAGACATCATTTCTAAGCCGGAACTATGGACAGAAAATTGATTCCCGCGCAGGTTTCAATGAGCAAGAAATGAATGAATCTTCATTTGGAGTGAACTTGATAATACCTAGTGATCACTATCAGTTTGTGGATCGTTCATTAAAGTATGCGATTCTCATTCTATTGATGAGTTTTACAATTTTTTTCCTAATTGAAATATTAACAAAATTGCAATTGCATCCAATTCAATATCTCTTGATTGGTGCTGCAAAAATTATTTTTTATATCTTAAATTTAGCACTATCAGAGCATTTAGGATTTGCAATGGCTTACTGGATCGCAAGTATATCAGTGGCTATATTAATTGGATATTATGCTGGAAATATTCTAAAAAGTCGAGTGAGGGGTTTCTATACGACTGGATTTTTCCTTCTTCTTTATAGTTTTCTATTTGTTATTCTGAGTGCAGAAGACTATGCATTGATCATTGGGTCTATCTGTCTTTTTGCTTTGCTTGGAATAGTAATGCACGTTACAAGGAAAATGAACTGGTACAATAGTCCTATGCCAACCAAAGATTAAAAAGAACCAAAAGTACAATTAGAACCGAGCCCCAAATCAATAATTTCTTGTCCCAGAATGGAAGAGATTTATCGCGAGTTGAATACAATAAACCTTCTAACTCAATTATTGGTTTGGGTGCTGATACCAAGCTCACCAAAAAAATAACAATTATACATGTGAATCCTGAATATATCGCTCCATAGAAATTAGAGACCATCTCTGTTTTGTAATAAAGTATATTCGATTCAACTAATAAATAGTGTCCTAGACCCGCCGAAGTTCCCAATAACAATCCATAGAATCCAGAGATTGTCGAAGCTCTTTTCCAAAACATTCCTAGAAGAAAAATCCCAATCAATGGTGCGTTAAAAAATGAAAAAAGCAATTGAATATAATTGGCGACATTATCAAATCGCATAGCGATAAAAGATCCAGCAACAGCTAAGGTGACGCTTGCTGCTGTACATATTTTGCCAACTTTAAGGTATTCGTTGTCATCTCTACCAGGGCGAATATAAGTTTGATAAATATCATAAGTAAAAATTGTATTTAAAGCCGTTATAGAACTAGACATCCCTGCCATGAAGGCTGCAACAAGAGCTGTAATTCCTAAACCCAGCATTCCGTTCGGATAGAATTCGCGAATCATGATCAACAAGGCTTTATTGTATTCTTTGCCCATAATATCAGAATGTTCAGCCAATGCAATTAGTCCTGGAATGATTGTAAGGAATGGAAGCAATATTTTGAACATAGCTCCGATCAACGGCGTCATTCTTGCCGCGTGATAGTCTTTAGCAGCCATAGCGCGTTGAACTTCTGTAAAGCCACAAGTCCAATAAGAAAAAGATAGAACGAATCCGAGTCCAAAGACAACAGACACAACATCCCAACCGAGAGCATTCTCTCCACCAGGAAGTCCAATCCACATATGCTTGTGAGATTCAGGAACTTTTGCCATAAGGCCTTCCCAACCACCAGTATTCATAAGTCCAAGATACAATAATGGAAACAAACCAAGGATAGTTAAGAAAAATTGCAATACTTCTGTATATATGCTCGAAATTAAGCCGCCATAAAAAGTATAGATTAGAACTATAATTGCTGTAAAAAATATTGAGAACAATTGATCCCAACCAAGCATAACTTCAAAAATCAATGACATAGAATAAAGATAAATACCTGATCCAAGAGCCATCCCTAAAAGCGTTGTTAAACTATTGAATAGATGAGCTTTGTTATCGAAGCGGTATTTTAAGTATTCAGGTACACTTCGTATTTTAGTTGAATAATAAAATGGCATCATAAAAATTCCGAGAAAAATCATTCCCGGAATCGCACCTAAGTAATAAAAATGGAAAGTAAGAAATCCATATTCAGCACCACTTGCGCTCATTCCAATCAGTTCAAGAGCAGAAATGTTGGCGGATATAAATGCGATTCCCGTTACCCAACCTGGAATTTTGCGACCTGCTAAGAGAAAGTCTCCAGATCCTTTCATTTTCTTTTTTAAAAGAAAACCAACCAGAACCATGTAGCCGATGAAGAGGCAGAGTATTGAGTAATCGATCCAATTTAGTTTACCAAGAGACATGGGGAAAAGATTTATTTTTTTTAAGGAATGCTGCAAGAAAATTTTATTTTTCACTTGATTTTTAAAAGATATTTCCTCTGAGTATAAATCAATCTACTGGTCCCAGGAATAGAGGGAATAACAGGGAAATACATTGTATGAGTTATTCCCATGATTGATAAGCGTTTGAATTCGCACGGTGATTTTGGTTTGTATGCGGCTGTAGATATTCCTGCCCAGACTCTCTTGTTCAGCTACGACGAATGGATTGAAGATGAGAAATTCGGTTGGGTAACCTTGAGTTTAGAAGAATTAGAAGCTCTACCTCCAGAAGATCGAGATCATTTCCTAAAATACGGATACGATATAGAATTTGATAAGATAATTGGAACTCTTGAACATGAAAATGCGAGAAACCATTCCAATTTTATGAACCATTCTTGTGATCCGAATATGATGTATGATACAAATGACAATATCATAGCCAAACGTCATATCAAGGCTGGTGAAGAACTGAACATAGATTACGGTAATTTTATTGTAAATGTTGATCAGAACTTTATCTGCAGATGTGGATCCCATAATTGCAGAGGGAGAATTACAAAAGACGACTGGAGAAATTTAGTTTCTGAATTGGGTTTTAATTTTCCAAAGTTTATGCATCCAGAAATCGAAAAGATTATAAATACGACTAAGATTTCTGCGTAAGAACTAAGTCGATTATTCAATTCTTCCCGTAAGAAAGTAAGTGTTCATATCACCCTTACCTTTTACGGGAATAGTTCCTCTCGATTCAAAAGTAAATTTATCTTTTAACTTTTCATAAACGTCTTGAGAAACGTGGATCTGTCCTGGCGCACCATGAGATTCCATTCGACTGGCAATGTTTACTGTGTCTCCCCAGATATCATAAGCATATTTATCAATTCCGATTACGCCCGCGATCGCCCGACCAAAATGGAAACCAACTCTTACATCCAATTTCTTAGGAACGTCGAATTCCATACTATGAATTGTATCAATCGCATCTATTGCAAAATTAGCCATATCTTCTTCAAAATTGTCACCACAACCAGGAAGACCACCGACTAACATATATGCGTCGCCAATTGTTTTAATCTTCTCAAGAGAGTAAGTTGTCGTAATTACATCAAAAATTGAGAAAATATGATTAAGAACATCAATCAATTTCTCAGGTGTAATCATCTGCGACAATTCGGTAAATCCAACAATATCAGTAAATAAAACTCCAGCGCGATCATAAGTATCCAGAACCATTTCCTTTTGACTCTGCAATAATTTCTTAACTGCATAAGGAGGGAGAACAGAGCTCAATAACTTCTCATTGACCTTGATGGTTTCTTCCAACTCTTTCGTGCGATTATTGACTTTTTCTTCGAGCTCTTGATTGGCTCTCGCTAATTCCAAGTTCTTTTTTCTTAGGACTTTTACTGTTCGCACTTCCGCTTCGCGAAATCTTTGATTCATCAATCTCAAAATAAATTCTGCAACATGCGGACTGTGCTCAAGGATTGATTTAAAATTATGGCGTGTCATTTTATAGAGGACAGCTTCGGTTTCTGCTTTGATGGTAGCAGCTCTTGGCTCATTGTCAATGAGTGCCATCTCTCCGAAAGATTCCCCAGGATTTAAAATTCCGAAATCGAGATCTTCATTACCGTCGACATTCTTCCAAACATGAACTGTACCTGAATCAAGCATGAAATAGCTGTCACCAATCTCACCTTCCCTGATGATAACTTCTCCAGGTGCAAAATGGAGCTTCTCCAAAAAATCTTTGAAATCCAACAAATTGGATTCTTTTCGCCAATCTAATATTTTCAATGAGGACATCGTTCATTTAAGAAAACTGTCATTGTATTTCGAATCAATCTATTTTTTAAAAAAAATTTACTAATTCAGAGACTCTCTCTTACCACCGAGACTTTTTATGTCTTCATACAGTGAGAGCCGATCAGATTCATCCATATCAACAAATTTCAGCAAGTAGCGACGTTTAACCTGTGGCAATGGAAATATTTTTCCCCTAGTTTTAATCAATCTCCCAGTTGCCATATGCCACTCAACTTCCCATAATTCTGATATTTTCCAGAAATCGGAATCTATGTTTTCAGAAATTTCAAAAGTAAGTCCACGATCAGACAGTTTGTCCGCAATTGTAAAAAACTTTGTATTCTTTGAAACAAGGTTCTCATCTTGCTTGTTTGTATCTTTATTCGTAACATGAGTCTGCGGATCTTTCCGCTTTGGCTTTACCTCAAACCTTTTGCGAATCTCTGCTTCTAAAGAAAATAGTTCTTCTTGAATATCCAAGTCTTGATTTTTTATAATATTATCAATAATTTCTTTCTCTAAATCACCAGACTCTTTGAGTTGTGGCCAGTTAGAAATTTCAATTTGGAACTTTTGATCAAGCATTAAATGTGCATGACCCGCCGATTCAGGCCGGCCTGTAACTTGAAATATAATTGCTTGATTGAGGTTACCAACTAATAGACCTGGAATGTAATAACCACCTTCTTTGATTCGGAAAACATATAACTTCGCTGGTATTTCAATTTTACCTGTTGGCAATTTTGTTTTTGGAGAAGATAAAAGAACATTCTCTGATGTTGATTTCATAACGCGAGTGAGCTCTTCACCTGCCTCAGTGATTAAAGCACAAACTTCTCCCGCATCCAAATTATCTATATGAAATTCTTGATTCGTTGACGCATCACGATAAAGACGATCATAAATTCTTACAGCAACATCAGGCTTGATCCCATCAAATTCCATAAGAAAATCAAATAATCTGCGTCGAACAAATTTCCAATCCTGATCTTGAACCAATCTTTCTTTTTCAGAATCTTCTAAAGTATCTAAAAATTTACCTAGATAATGGCTTTCAATTTTGGAAAAACTTCTTCCAATGATTGAAGCTCTGAGAATTCCGTGAGCATCAATTTTTGTTCTCTGCTTTTTGAAGAAATAATTCATAACAGCGAACACTGAGAGCATCATGATTATAAAAACAAATAACCATACAAAAGAATCTACACCAACTGTCGGCCACACCATAATATCAGCTATATATACCATTCTTCTTATCCCCTGATTCTTTAAGTATATATAGAAATGCTTGTCATTGCAAGTCTTTGTTATAACCTAGTTTTGTGGCAGAGTCATTTTTCCGTATCAAAGGCAAGAACCCGATTTCGGGTACAATTACACCGCAAGGCAATAAGAACGAAGCACTCCCTCTATTGGGTGCTGTTTGCATGATCAAATCAGAAGTGATTTTAGAAAATGTTCCAATGATTGCGGACGTTTTGAACTTAATCGAAGTGATTAGTCATTTAGGTGTAGAAGTGAAAAAATTGGAACCAGGTCGTTTTTCATTTCGACCAGGCAATAATCTGAATTCTGATTTGCCACCCGAACTTTGCAGCAAGCTTCGTGGAGCTGTCACCTTAGCGGGCCCTATTCTTGCTATGACTGGAAGAGTATTTTTGCCAAGACCTGGGGGAGACAAAATTGGTCGGAGAAGAATTGATACTCATCTTCTTGCGCTCGAAGCACTTGGTGCTCATATCGAAGTGTTTCCTGATGGCTATGAAATAAAAACGGACAAATTGATCGGCAAAGACATTCTTTTGGACGAAACGTCCGTCACAGCAACCGAAAATGCAGTGATGGCTGCTTGTTTTGCTGAAGGTAGAACGATAATTCGAAATGCAGCGTCTGAACCACATGTGCAAGGACTTTGCCGATTTCTTAATTCAAGCGGCGCAAAAATCTCTGGCATCGGATCCAACGTTTTGATCATAGATAGCATATCTACTCTTGAATCCAATAATGGCGAACCAATTGTCCATAGAATTGGAAGTGACTATTTGGAAATTGGATCCTTTATCTCACTTGCGGCATTGACTCGAGGTGAGTTGTTTATCAAAGATGTAAACCTTTCAGATATTCGCATGATGCGAATCGTATATTCAAGACTCGGAATTGAAATCAGACCGCATGAAGATGGAATTATAGTGCCATCTGGACAGAAAATGGAAATACATCCTGATTATCATGGAGTAACTCCCAAGATCGACGATGCACCTTGGCCTGGTTTTCCAGCAGATATGACATCCGTCGCATTGGTTACTGCTACGCAATGCAAAGGAACTGTGATGATTCATGAGAAACTTTTTGAATCTCGACTATTTTTCGTTGATAATATTATTGCGATGGGTGCTCAGATCATTCTCTGCGATCCACATCGAGCTATCGTAATTGGACCGAACAAATTGTACGGTCAACGTGTTGCAAGCCCAGATATTCGTGCAGGAATGGCGATGATACTTGCTGCATTATGTGCTGAGGGTGTAAGCGAAATTCACAATATTATACAAATTGATCGCGGTTTTGAGCGAATTGATGAAAGATTGCAAGGATTAGGAGCAGACATCCAAAGAATCGAAGAATGAAAAGAAAAGATCTCTTTCGCACACTATTCACGAAAGCAATTGATCTAACAATCGAAGCAGGTGAAGAGCTCTCAGATGCCTTCAAACCTGCAGAAAAACAGCAAAAATCCCATAATTCCAACTCTGAGAGCAACCTTGAGCTCCAAATAAAAGATTTTAGTCAAGAAATTTTCAACCCACCTAAACGAAAGTCGAAAAAATTAAAAAATAATAAGGATCAGGAAATTTATTTCCAACCAAACGGACTAAAATTTCCTCCTGGTTCCATTCAACCAGAGAGCAAATTTCTGAAAAACTGTACAGGTTGTTCAGATTGTATCTTCAATTGTCCATACACAGTTTTATTCCCACTGTATAACAATTCACTGAATAAAAATATACCGTATATGGATGTAAATTCGAACGCTTGTTTGATGTGCAAAGATTGGCCTTGCATCAATGCATGCAACTTTGATGCATTAAAACCCTTTAAAAACAATGAAAAACCCAAATTTGGCCAAGCTAAAGGGAAGTTTGAATTTTGCATCAATCAGAAGACAGGCGAGAAGACTTGTAATGCCTGCGAAGAGTCTTGTCCTATTGATAATGTTGTAAAATTCAAAAATGAAAAGCCCACGTTCGCAAAATCCTGCGTAGGTTGTGGAATATGTGTTCAATCTTGCCCAACATATCCTAAAGCTATTCAGATAAACTAACAGTTTTTTTCGTTATTGATTTTTTTTCTGAAAATAAATTGACAAATCGCTACCATCTGTTAGGATAGAGAAAAATATACAGGGAAAGCAAAATGGAACCAATTAAAGTCAATCCAGCATCACTAGATAAAATAGCTTCTGATCTAAAAAAAGATCCTGAAACAGCGATAGGAAACTACCTTTACAAAGGATTTAGAATTCAAATAAGCAAATACAAAGCATCTGGTGCTGAGAGAGTTCAACAACTCTATAAAAGAAGAAGAGAAAACGGTATGTGTATCGTTTGTGGAACAAAAGTTTCAAGAAAGAACCCAGCTACTGGCAAATTATACAGACTTTGTGATTATCACAGATCTTTGATCGACCAAAAGAACAAAGAAAAAAGTGCTAAGGCTAAAAAAGCTAAGAAAGCATAGAATAAATTATTAGATTGGCAATTTATTGCCATCACATACTAGCACGAGGCCAATCCAAGTATATACATCATGAATGAATAGAACGGATTGGCATTTTTATTTTCATAGCCTAAAGCAGTATCTTCAAATTTTAGATTATTACAATCTACTTAGTCCTTATTCGCAATTCTGCTAATACTTCTTTACCTGAAGATTTGGAGTTAGCATTTGATTGATCAAGAATTCCTACAATCTCAACATCCAGAAATTGACCCGCCAAGAGCTTATCCTTGAGTTCTTGATCCGCCAACCTTCCTTTGATATAGCTGTCTGTGACTAAAGTTCCATCTTTTTCTAAGATTGCTTCTTCCAGAGAAGATACTCTTTTTAAGATATAATCTTTTGTCCATTCCCGAGATAGATGCATCAATTCGAGAACTCTTTGCTTTTTGATTTCGTGCGGTACACTATCACCAAGCCTTTCTGCTTCTGTATTCTTTCGAACACTGTATGGAAATGCATGAATCTTAGTGAATTCTAGCTCTCGTAAAAGGTCTACAGTCTCATTGAATTCGAAATCGGACTCTCCCGGAAAACCGGTAATCACATCTGTGCCCAGAAAAATATTCGGGAATTTGGATTTAGCAAGTTCAATTCTCTTTCTAAATGAATCCGGATTGTAAGTCCTTCGCATAGATTTCAGAATTTTCCTTGAACCAGACTGAATTGGAATATGCAAGAATTTGCAAAAACGCGGATGGGAAATCAAATCTACAAGATCATGTCCCAAGTCTGGAGGCTCTAACGATGACAATCGAAGCCTGGAATAATCCAAAATCTTTAAGATTGATTCCAATAGAGGTATAAAGGATTTCTGTCCATTCGCGTCACGATACCAACCTAAATTCACACCTGTTAAAATGATTTCGCCGACGCCGTGATCTTGAATATATTTTACTTGATCCAAAATATCCGTCAGTCCACGGCTCACACCAGCACCACGTGCTTGGGGAATCTTACAATAGGAACAGACTCGATTGCAACCATCTTGGACTTTTAAATAGGCTCTAGTGTGGCCCTCGGGCAAAACATCTGAATATGAAAATCGATCCAGATTTACAGGATTCGAGTGACCCAGAATTTTGTATGCTAATGCTGACTTCTCTGTATTTCCAAAAACTCCAGCGACACCAGGAATTGATTCCAACACTTCTCGATCTGTCTGGGCATAACAACCTGTAACCCATACATTTGCTCCAGGAAATTTCTTGATAGCTGAGCGAATGATGTTTCTATTTTTGACATCGGCTCGATTGGTAACAGTGCAGGTATTGATAATAATATCAGACGGATGCTCACCTACGTCCGCCATAGCATACCCATTCTCTTTCAGAACAGAGAGAATTCCATCTGTTTCAAAAAAATTCAACCTACAGCCTAATGTATGTACTGCGACCTTTTTATTTTCAGTTAAACCTTTAGGTTCTTCAAAACCAATTTTTGTTAAGGAACCCGGATCAACTGAATCAGAAATATTTGAATCAACGAGAATTCCAATATTCGGATTTTGTTGTATATCAGCCAATCTAGATGGAATAGGAGAGAATTCTTTCTGCATTTTTGGAGATTGGGACTTCTTTTGCATTGAGAGAAATTGCTTTTTGAATGCTGTCTTTTGCTTCGGTAAGATATTGGCTCGCTTCTTTTTTCTTACCTGATTTACGACTTGCAAGAAACAACTTTTCTTGGACTAAAGCGAGATTGTTCCAAATTGCTGCAGAATCAGAATTGATTGCTGATGCCCATTTTAAACTAACGTCTGCTTTATCATAATTACCAAGTGAATAGTAAATTTTACCTTCGAGATTCAATAATTCCGCATCGTTTTGTGAAATAGATTTCAATTTTTCCACACGATTGAGGGCTGTCTTTGGTTTGCCACGACGAAATAATGTATATGCATACAAAAATTGTATTTCTGGATCTTCACTAAATCTTTCAATTGCCTCCGTTGCTAACTCCAATGCTCCTTTCGTCTTGTCATGATTTAGAAATAAACGTATATGATCCGCTCTCATTCTAGGTTCATTTGGTTTGAATTTCATTGCTTGAAAAAAATGAGCTGAAGATGAAGTAAAATCATTTAAATTATTGTAAGCAAATGCACAGAGGACATGGGTTTCATAACTATTCCCTCCGGCATCATGGATTTTGGCTATTTCTTCAATAGTAGCTTTCCAATTCTTTTCTTGATATTTACTTTTGGCAGAAGCATAATCTGATTCTGCACTTAGACTGAAGGATAATATTATAAATAATATTCCAAAATTTAATATATTTTTTTTATTTAACATTCGCTATTTCACATTTCCTAATATTAATTTAATGAGGCACGCCAATATTGGTCGTTTTATTCAATCCATCTAATCTTGATCTATATGGTTCAATTGGATCAATGTATACAAAAACTGAAGAGTATTGATTTAGAAGATAGGTTTCAATATGTTCAGAAGAGATGATTTTCTCAGAATCCACTTCCAAGACAAGCATTCTGTCGAGATTCATATGCGCTAGGTAATCATCATCATCAAGAAATTCCGCTAAGAGCAAGTAGCCATGACCAAAATACACACCACCCTGAAAGTAGTATTTATAATAGATCTTGACCTCAGGTAGGATTAAATCTGGTTCAATTACGCCAAGGTCAATCTTCTCAATGGATGCAAGTGTTCGAATCTTCCTCAATTGAAACCATACTTTTCTAATAAAGAAATAGCTAAGTAGGAACAATAGAGGAAGAATTACTGTCATCTTAGACCAGAGCTATCTCCTTCTCAGGTTCTCTTCCATTTTCCTCTTCATTGTTAACGGAGCTAGGTCTAGATTTTTCTTGATAATCAACCCAATCCCCATTCTTATACTCAAATTTGCCTTCCACATAATCCATATGAATAATGGATGGTTTCTCGTATGTTCCTTTGAGAGTTTCAGTTGCCATATAATCTTCTAATTCTCTTTGGAAAACTCTTCTAAGAGGTCTTGCTCCATAAACTTGATCGTAACCAATAGTTGCAAAATGTTCTTTTGCAGATTCAGTGAGTTCCACTTTGATTTTCTTTTCGAACAATCTCTTGTTGAAATCAACCAACATGATATCCACAATTCTTACAATATTCTCTTTTTGCAATGGTTGGAAATATACGATTTCGTCCACACGGTTTAAGAATTCTGGTGAGAAATGTTTTTTCAATTCATCACGAGCCTGATCCGTTTTGTATTTTTCATTCTCATGTGCAAAATCTTCAAACCCCAAGCGTCCGCCTTTGGTGATTTCTTTTGCAGCAATATTCGAAGTCAAAATAATGATCGTATCTCGAAAATTAACCTTTCTTCCTTTTGAATCTGTCAGATTGCCCTCTTCCATAATCTGCAAAAGAATATTGAAGATGTCATGGTGAGCTTTTTCAATCTCATCCAGAAGAATTACAGAATAAGGTCTTCTTCGCACAAACTCCGTTAGCTGGCCACCATCATCATATCCAACATAACCAGGAGGCGCTCCAATCAAGCGACTTACAGAATGCGGTTCCATATATTCTGACATATCCACTCGCAACATTTTGTCATCGGTTCCGAATAGTTGTTCTGTCAATGCCTTGGCAAGTTCTGTTTTGCCCACACCCGTTGGTCCAAGAAAGATAAAAGATCCTGTCGGACGTTTCTCACTTTTAAGACCTGTTCGCGAACGTCTTACTGCTCTTGCGATTTTTTCGATAGCATCATCTTGGCCAACAACTCGTTCTCTGAGTGAATTTTCAATATGAAGTAATTTCTGGTTCTCAGTCTCTTCCATACGATTGAGTGGAATGCCAGTCCATGAAGAAACTATGGAAAGTATATCCTCTTCTTCGATATTGACTGCGTAGCCTTCCATTCTTTCTTGCCATTGCTTTGTCTTATCTTCAAGTTCTTGTTTCTTGCGGTTGACTTCATCACGAATTGCAGCAGCTTTTTCATACTCTTGAGCACGAACTAAATCCTCTTTCTTGACGGAGAGATTCTTGATTTCTTCTTCAATCTCTTTGATCTCGACTGGTCTCTGGCAATTCGCAAGTCTTGCTTTAGCGCCTGCTTCATCAATGATATCAATCGCTTTATCTGGGAGGTATCTGTCATTGATATAACGACTAGACATTCTCACCGCTTGCTCCAATGCCTTAGGAGAGTATTTAACTTTATGATGCACTTCGTACGCTTTCTTAAGACCATCTAGTATCAAAATCGCATCATCTACAGAAGGCTCTTCCACTTTTACAGTTTGGAATCTTCTTTCTAAAGCTGAGTCTTTTTCTATGTACTTGCGGTATTCCGTAATTGTTGTAGCTCCGATACACTGCAACTCACCACGAGCAAGTGCAGGCTTAAGAATATTTGCAGCATCAACTGCACCCTCCGCAGCTCCTGCCCCAATTAGAGTATGCAACTCATCTATGAATATAATGATATTCGAAGAACTGACAATCTCTTTCATGATTTTCTTGAGTCTTTCTTCAAATTCACCACGATATTTTGTTCCAGCGATGAGACTTGCAAGATCCAGAGATAGAACTCTCTTATCAAATAGCAAATCAGGAACCAATTTATCAATGATAGCCGAAGCAAGACCTTCAACGATTGCTGTTTTTCCTACACCAGACTCGCCAATCAATACAGGATTGTTCTTGGTCTTTCTGGATAGAATCTGGATAACTCTTTCAATTTCTTTGGATCTTCCAATGACTGGATCGAGTTTCTTTTCTTTAGCAAGTTGTGTTAGATCACGAGCAAATTCATCCAATATGGGAGTCTTAGATTTCTCCGTTCTTGGAGGATTGTTTGCTGGAGATGGACTCGCAGAACCAGTAACCCCAGCAGTTGACGCAGGTGGTGCACCTAACAATCGCAATATTTCTGATTTTATAACATTATAATTAACGCTAAAAGACGATAGAGAACCGCCAGCGATATTATTATTATCTCTTAACAGAGCGAGCAAAATATGTTCTGTTCCAACATAATTGTGTTTGAGTCTTTTGGCTTCTTCCTTGGAAATATCTATCATTTTCTGATATTTATCTTGTCCTTGAGAGACATCCATAAGTAGCGCACCAGAATTTTCTCTTGTCCGTTTCTCAACTTCACGACGAAGTTCACTGAGATTGATGTTTAGATTAGTAAGTATTTTTATCGCAACTGAGTCTTCTTCCTTGAGAAGACCTAAGAGGATATGTTCTGGGCCAATAAAGTCGCTACCAAGCCTCTTTGCTTCATCTTGGGCGATCTCGTTGATGACTCTTTTAGCTCTTTTTGTAAACTCTAGCATATAACCCCTTCCCTTTGTACATTTATTAGACGAAGGATGACATTTAAAACAGGAATGTTTCCTTACTTAGAAAACTAAAGAAACGATTGAATGAAGGAAATAATATTTTCTTCTTCGATTGAAATTTTTTATCGAAAAATAGTAAAACTTTCCGCCCAATCCGCTTGAATAAGATGCAATTTCTATTCCAAAACCCCGTTTTATCCAGTCTCTTAGCTGTCCAGGCTCCGATAAAGCTACTTTTTCCCGAGAAAAAATCAGAGAAAATCGATCGCCCCTTCCTACATTTGTCGGACAAGAAGTAAGAAATCCCCAATTTTTGCGAAAAATGAATATGCTTCTTTTCTGCATAAAAGCCATAATTTCCTTATAAATTTGGTCATTCTCGATTGTTTTTTCTAGCGATTGCAAAAATTTTATTGCAACTTCATTTTTGCGAATTTCACCAGAAAGGATCAATTCGAAACGAATCTGATCCTCGTCTCCTAGGCGAAATTGGTATTTGATTAATATTTTTGTATTTTCTAAATTTATAATATTGGGATCAATTTGGACAAAATGTTCGGATAATGACCATATTTCTGTATTGTCTCCCGATCCTTCATTCGTTTCAATATGCTTTAGATTGGGAAAATTGGACAATAAAAGGTTTCTTGCATGATCAATAAAACTTCGATTTGGTAGGAAAAAACTTTTTTCTAGATTCCGTGCAACTCTGTAGCGTGCCGAGAAATGCAAACCCTCGCCTCTAATATTACTAAATAGTTCTTTATCCAATGCATGGATTGTTGAGCGAAAAGGATTATGCAGGTCGAAGCTCTGGATTGCTTCTTGCGATAAGCACCAATTCTTTTTCGACTCAAGATCTTTTGTAGCCAATGGATGATTCCAGAAAACTACATAACAGTTTGCACAACCAAATTTACCGGTAGAAAGAAAATGATTTATATTGGTTCCGCAGTAAAGGCAAGAATCATTCAAAAGGTTGGAGGACACCAGATAGAATTTTATTTCTCTTATGCGCCATCGATGCAAGTTCCATATCGTGAGTTACAAGGATGAGAGAAAAAGATAATTCCTCTTGCAATTCTCGAATCAAATCCATTAGCATTCTTGAATTTTCTCTATCCAAATTTCCAGTTGGCTCATCCGCGAGAACCAGTTCTTTACCAGCGACAAGGGCACGAGCAACTCCAGTTCTTGCGCTCTCACCACCTGATAGTTGTGAGGGAAAACTATCCAATCGTTCACCCAGACCTACTCGATCAAGGATAGATTTTGCCTTTTCGCGAGATTGCATTTTGCTTACACCCGAAATCATAAGAGGGATCATAACATTTTCTATGGCTGTAAAATCCGGAAGCAGCATATGCTGCTGGAAAATGATAGAAATTTTCTCGCCACGATACATTTCTTTCTGACGCTCTGTTAGTTTACCTAAGTCAATTCCGCAAACCTCAACTAAGCCAGAGTCGAATCCATCCATAGCACCCAAGATATTCAATAGAGTAGATTTACCTACACCACTAGCACCTTCGACCGATACAATTTCTTTTGGTCCAACTGTAAGATTTAAACCTTGTAAGATTTCAAAATTCTTATCAACCACCTGATATGTTTTTACAAGGTTTCTTACGTTTACGATATTTTTCATATTTGTATTGTTAATTGATTCAGTCATTTCTTATAGTATCCACTGGATTGAGTAAGGCTGCCCATCTGGCTGGAAAATATCCGGCGATACCGGACAAAATGGTCGCCGCTGTTGTTACCATAAAGATAAAAGAGATATCAATATCTACCGGTATATGATCGAAGTAGTAAATGTCTTTTGGAACAAGTTCAACATTCCTCCAATCCCCTCGATAAATTGCAGAACCAATTAGATTGATTGCCTCACCCAAGCCCGCAACGATAACTTCAAGGTTTGAAGCAAAAAAGATTCCCATGACTCCACCAGCAATGGAAGCCAAAATTCCGACGATCATTGCATTCAAAGTAAAAATCAAAAGTATATCACGAGACGGAAGACCCAATGCTTTTAGAGTTCCAATCGATTTTCTTTTGGCACGAACCAGAGAATAGACAGTCGCAACCATTCCCAATGCTGCAAGTACGATAAATAAAAATACAATAATAGAAATAATTGTTTTCTCAAGTTTTAATGCTGCAAGAAAATTCTCTTGCTCTTCTGCAATCGTTCGAACGGAAAAAGAATTGGCCTCGCGAATTTTCTCATCAAAAGACGCATCGTTCAAAGAATTTAAGATCAGAACTTTTACTTCTTTGAGATCATCCAAAGCGTTCACTTTGATCGCGATTTGATTGACGGCTCCATTCAAACGAAAAAATTCTTGTGCAAGCGGAAGGGACATGAATATAAATCTGGAATCGTAATTATAATATCCAGTCTTAAAGTAGCCAACTACTTGAAAGTCTTTAACATTTACTTCGACTCCACGCCCGACAGAAAATCTTCCACCTGGAACTGCTAAAGTAATTTTTCGCCCCAAGTTAAAATGATACAACGCTGCCATCTCTTTGCCGATCACAACATGCCTTGCAGAATTAATCTGCGTGATATAGTCCCGATTATAATGCGTGAGTCTTGGAAAATTAGGCAATTTATTATCGATAAGGTCTTCTTCGGATGGAATAGGAACTGCACGGATCATAATTGGAATAAAATTATTGCTATTTTGCAATAATCCGTGACTCGTTATGTTTCCTTCGATCGAAACAATCTTATCTTTTAGAGTTGGATCTTCTTTTAAACGCTTTATGATTTCTTGAAAACGAAATATTGCTCCCGTATCATAAGAATTCTCAATTGTGATATGAGGACCACCTTGCCATAAAGATTCCTTGACCTGCTTCTGGAATCCATTGAAAATGGAGAGGACGACGATTAGAAGGGATACACCAACGGCCATCACCGTGAATGACAACCTTGATTTCATGGATAAAAGTCCAACAACGCGGGATCCGCGAATGTAACGAGATGTGATCAGTAAGATTAGATTCATTATAAATAGTTTGTCTCTAAGATAGAAATCTTATCCTTTTTGACAAGATTATTTATGATAGTAAGTAAGTAAATATAAGGTTCAATAGAACCGATAATAGGCAAAGGATACAACAATGGGTCAAGAAGACCAGATCTACAGTTTAAAAATGACATCCGCTGATGAGAGCACCAAGGTCTACATATTAGCTACTATATTATTTGATGTTGGCTCAGGCAGATCCGAAGGACTCGAGTCCGTATCAAGTGCTAACCCAAGCGCTGTTTCTATCAATACAAAAGCTACCTATAAAGACTTTGCAAACAAAATCCAACAGATCATTTATAAAGGGCAGCAGATAAAAAATGTCACAAAAGATCTACAGGATAATTTTAAATCATCTTTAGCAAATGAAGGATTTTTAGAAGAAATTTTGCATTATATCGAAAATCAGGATATGGCAAAAGTAACTTATCTACTTGAGCAAATCATCACTAAATCAGCAGGAGTTGGCAGCCATCGCATAACGGTCGCAGTTGATCCGATTAGCAGGAAGGATATTGATGTAACGACTCTCTCCGAATCCGGAGATGATTCTTCCTCCAGTGACTCGTCAGATGTAAGTTCGCCAGATCTTGGTGCCAATATTACTTCTGATATTCCTCCCAATGCTCGGGTTGTAAGATTGAAATTGATGTTGTCTCCGGTCTCAGGAACACCAGTTGTCGATCTCAGCCCAGGTTCACCCGTTGTTGTAAAATTAATTTCTGGTGATCCAATAACCAATGATGCGATTACGAGTTTGAATTTGAAACAAGAAGATGGAACGCTCAAACCACTTCTTTCCACATTGCAAAAAATCAGTCATCGCGGAACCGAATCGGATATAGTAGTAAAAATCAATGATAAACTCTATGGCAAAATTACTGAAGAAGTCAATACCGTTCGTGTCCGTACAAGCATAACCGAAAATCGCAAAACTAAATCGAATGTAAGTGTTGAAAAAAACATAGAAGCCTTAAAGAATGACAGTAGCTTATTTATGTACATTCTAGGAATTGCGGGATTGATTGCTCTTGCAGTCGTGATCATCGCAGTTTTTGCTTAAAGGATTTTATTGTGAGAAATATTATAGCCAAATTGCCAGTAGTAACTCCCTGGCTCCTTCTCTTATTGTTCATTCAAATTCTATTCATCGATGTTCAATTCAAAACAGATGGTTTTGAAAGGCAAACAATTGAGATATTATCAGAAGATCCAGAAATAGAAACTGGTAACAATTGGAGTATTGGCAAAGGTATCATATTAAAATTGAGTAGCTTGAACTTGTTTATCAAGGAATTGAAATCGGAAGAAATTCCTCAAGATGGCTATCCAGATATGTCTTTTGACCAAATGTCTAGATATGTTTTCGGATTGAAGCTATTGATTGTTGGCTTGCTCTTCTTATGTTTATTGTGTATCACGGCTTATTTTTCTTGGATTACACAAGCATGGTTTCGCATCAGCTTGAACAAAACATTACATTGGGTAGGACTCATAATTCTTTTCTTTTCCATGATATCATCGCTCGCTGGTATTGCATCAGCTGGCAATGTAGCTGGAATATTTGCCCTATTCTATTTTCTATTTTTTGTCTATTTAATATTCAGCTATAGAGGAATCAATTTAGGCAAAAAAGAATCTATTCAGTTTGAAGTCCTTAAGCATACAAGTGAGCTAGATGAAGAAGGCAAAAAGCCAACACAGACGGTTGAACTAAAACCTTGGAGAGTTGCGTATCATTTTTTCATCATCATTTTGGTTGGATTAATTGTTGGAAACCTTATGTATATTCCACTATTCTTATTACAGAAACACTATTCTTATGAATTTGGTATTTTACTAATATTCTTAATTGGATTGCTTTCTGCGTTTTATATTAGAAACTATCATAAAATTTCACAAGATGGAACAATTCCCAAGTGGAAAAACATTTTGGCATCTTTATCCTATCTTCAATTTAAATTTTTGAAAAATACCGTAATCGGAATATCTGCAACATTGCTTGCGGTAGTTATTGTTACTCTCTTGTTTTCTATTCTGCTTCTGAATGCAGATGTGCTAAAAGATCCAAGATTTGGTCTTACAGAGAAGACTGCAGAATTTTAATAAAATATTCTGCAGTTAATATAAATCCTAAATAGACAATAATCATAATCAAACTATGCCATCTAGTTATATGCTTCGAGAAATTAACTATGAAACCTATACAGAGAATTGTATAAACTAATGTAATTTTCCAAAAGCTCGAAATCGATGGATCCGTTAAATAATAAAATCCGCTGTTATAGCCTATCATACCAAACAAAACAAGGAAAAATATCCAAATGCTTAAGGCTCGAAACACTCTTGTAGTTTCTCCGGTCTTATCTTGCACCATAGATTTCCATTTGGATAATAAGTATATCGTAAGATCAATTTACCAGTAGAATCGTATTCTTCCATAGCTTCTTGAGATCCTTGTGGGTAAAAATATTCCCAGCCACCTACTTTTTTGCCTTTTAGATAGCTTCCTCGATATTCTAATTTTCCATCATTGTAGAATTTCTGCCAACTTCCGGATTTATAACCTGAGTCATAAAATCCCTTTTCTTCAATTTTTCCAGTTGGGTAGAATCGCATATATTCCCCATCTTCATTGCCCCAAATCTCAACAGGAATCCAGAATTCTCTTTTTTTACCATAAGTAAAATTTTGCACTACATAGTTGCTTCCATCAGGGAAAGTCCATGTCCAAGTTCCATGCCTCTGTCCGTTCTGAAAATTTCCCCAACTAATCCTTATTTGGTTGTCTTTAAGAAAATTCTCACATAGTCCATCAAGTGCTCCATTTTCATTCACTTTGCATTTACTATAAAGCTCACCGGTCTTATAGTATTGAAACATATATCCATCTCTTTTAATTGAAAAGACATTTGTCTTTCGATCATAATTGGCATTTTCAGGAACGCCTGCTGGGATTCCCTCCGAACGACAGGATAGAAAAAATGAAATTGTTATAGAAAAAATGGATAGAAGAACTAATTTTCTTTTCACTTGGGTTCCTCAAATTTTATAGCGGGTTCATTTTTAAATGCAGTCAAAAGAGCTTTCGATATAATAATACGATTCATTCTTTTAGATCTTATTGGAGTAAGATATCTTAAACTAAAGACGATTAGCCCTTTATCTAGTACGGTATAAACAATTGGAGTTCTTTTTCCAAGACGTAGTAAATAATTTTTTGATAATTCTTTGATTTTATCTTCGATTACTTCCGGTGCTAATATCAATTCAGTTTTGAGTATTCCATTGCAGATTTCTTCAGCTTTCGCCCAATCAGAATCTACGCTAAGACTGAATCGAAATTCATCCCATACAAAATTCATTTTCTCTGATACAACATAGTATCTTTGAATAATTACATGATGATTTGGAAAATGCACCAATCGATTGGTAGATTGCTCGAAGCCATGCTCGGGATTGATCTCTACAAGGGAAAATTTTGTTAGACCTATATTGACTACGTCACCCATCACATGATCTATCTCAATGCGATCTCCAACTTTGAATCCATTGCTTCCAAGAATTACAAACCAGCCAACAATATTCAGCCAGACTTCTTTGAGAGAAATAACGATACCAGCTGCCGCAAGACCCATCACAGTTGGTAGAAAATTCAAGCTAGAGAAGATAAGTGGTAAGAATGAAATTGTAAAGACAGTAGCAAAAATAGTTCTTCCAATTTTTCTGCGATTGTATTGGGCTTGTGAATTCTCTGCAGGCTTAATTGTATCAACTGCAAAAAGTATAATTCTATAAATAACTAAGGAAATTAAAAATAAATAAACTAATAGAATTAAATTCTCAGAGAATGTTCTTTCTTTACTATGTAATATCTCAACTGGATTCAGTTCTAAATAAAAATCAAATACTTTCAACTCAGAGCTTCCTTTGGTCTTTTAGAACAGAAAGGATTTCCTTTCTTGCAATTTCATGTTTGAATCTTGATTTACCTATATCTTCCAATAAAGTAAATAATAGCGAATTGCCTTCCTTTTTTTTATCGTGATCCATATGTTTCAATATATCTGATGGTTTAGATGAATCCGAGGTAGGTAGATTATAATTTTTCATAACTTGAATGATATCTCGGATCTTTTCATTAGGGAATCCGACCTCTCTTGATGATAACATCAAAGCAGTTACAAGTCCAATGGAAACCGCTTCTCCATGAGAATATTTCTTATAGTTTGTCAGTGATTCTATTGCATGTGCAGTTGTATGTCCAAGATTTAGAATCTGCCTAAGTCCAGATTCTTTCTCATCTTGTGATACAACCCATGCCTTATACTTGACGGAATCCATAATGAATTTTGTAAGAATTGCCGAATCAACATTTATATCAGAATATTTGTGAGATTTGAAATCTTGCCACATTTCCCCACCGGATAATAGACTGTGCTTCAATATTTCAGCAAGTCCACATTTCCATTCTTTCTCCGGCAAAGTGGAAAGAGTAAACAATGGCATATATACAAGGTTAGGTTGGTGGAATGAACCAATCATATTTTTACCTTTATCTAAGTTAACCGCAACCTTACCACCAACAGAAGAATCTACAGATGCGAGAAGTGTTGTGGGAATCTGTACAAAACGTATTCCTCTCTGATAGGTCGCAGCAATAAACCCGGCAAAATCTCCTACTACTCCACCACCCATAGCGATAATAACTGTTCTGCGATCAGCACCAAGCTCGATCAATTGATGAAATACTTTCTTCATCCGATCAATATGTTTATTTTTCTCAGAGCCTTTTATGTAAATTTGATAAACGGGTTGAGGAATGCCAGCCAGTTCTGATTCGACATACTTGAGATATGTTTGAGCAATAGTACGCTCAGTTATGATAATAAACTGGGATACATTTTCGATTGCAGCTAATTCTTGTTTTAATCCTATAAAATTTTTATATAAACGGATTGGATATGAGCTATTTCCATACTCTACTTTGGTCTCTGCAATTTTCACTGTTCTTCCACCCATTTACTTTTTATATATGCACTTGCGATAAATTTCTTCTTCTTGAGAAAATCTTTAATATCTGGGCGAATATCCATACCAACTAAATCACGACTTGAGAAATAACCAAATCCAGTGATCGCTTTCTCTCGCGAATCAACAACTGGGATTGAATCTTTTACTTTTGTAAGAAATACCAATTGAATAAGATGTCGTTCACCTTTTGGATCTATAGATTCATTGAAAGCAATAAACTCCATTCCAATAGATTCCAATCCTAATTCCTCAAGCAATTCTCTCTTAAGAGCTTGCTCAGCCGATTCACCGAACTCAACTCCTCCACCAGGAAGCAACCAATAACCTGGTCCTTTACCCCGCTTACTCTGTTGTATAAATAGAATCTCGCCTTTAGAGTTTTGAATGAGTCCTGCAACTCTCACTCTCAATCCTTTCTTTTTAAAAAAATATGTATTCATTTTTGTTTCCAAGTTGCGAGCAAATTCTTTGCTGCAGAATGCTCAGCACTCCGTTTATTTTTACCATTTCCCTTTACGATAAAACCATCAGGCAATTCAACACGAACTATAAAATCTTTATCATGATCAGGTCCCTCAGCAGATACAAGTTCATATTTTGGGACTTTTTTAAATTTTTTCTGACAGATCTCCTGAAGAATGGATTTATAATCTTTTACAGAGTCCAAATCTTCCAATTGATGAAGATAGTGAGAAAGATGCGGTATAATAAACTTTTTGCAAGATTCCAGTCCAAGATCTAAATACATAGCACCTAACAAAGCTTCAACCAAATTCTCCATAACCCGAAGATTGGACTTTCCTGTTTCGACTTCCCCTTTACCAAATCTAAGGAAATCAGAAAGATTAAGATCCTCGCAGATTCGAGAAAGAACAGGTCCAGATACAAGTTTGCTCTTGAACTTCGCGAGTTTGCCTTCAGAAATATTAGCGTATTGTTTGTACAGAAGCTCTGCTGTGATAAAACCAAGGATAGAATCACCAAGAAATTCCAGTCTCTCATTATCAGAGACACGGAAACCTGATTCATTAGCGAAGCTTCGGTGAGTAAATGCTTCGTCAAGCACAGCGATGTTTAGAAATCGGGTTCTGATTTTTTTTTGAAGCTTGGTGAGTTGATCGATCCTGTCAGGTGTGAGAAATTCCCTGGGATCGCCTTCGGATGAATTTCTTTTGCGCAAGTGAAAATGCTTTAAAGAACTACCGGGGATCTTGCGAAACCCGGTAGAATCCTCATTCGGATTAGCCCTTTAGTTTATCAATAAACTTTGTGACGTCACCAACAGTTTGGATTTTTTCTGCATCTTCATCAGAAATCTCAATACCAAACTCTTCTTCTAGAGCCATTACTAGCTCAACTGTATCTAGAGAGTCAGCTCCTAGGTCATCGATAAAGTGAGCCTCTGGTGTTACCTCAGACTCATCAACTCCTAACTGCTCTACTATGATAGATTTTATTTTTTCGAAATCTGCCATGTTTTCCTCCAAGCCACTTTTACGTGGGGCAAAATTGATTTTTATTATTCTTGATAAATGCTTTTAAACATCCACCGATTTTTTAGGTTCAAATCCTCCAAAAATTTGGCAAGCCTTTAAACGATTTTTTAATTAATCTGAACAAAAAAAGCCCTTAGAATAAATTTACTCTCCGCCACCTGGAAGAAATCCGCCACCGTTTACAGAAAGTATATGACCTGTGATAAAAGAAGATGCATCACTTGCAAGGAAAGCAACAGCGTTCGCTATATCTTCAGGTTGTCCTGGTCTTTTGAGTGGAATACTATTTGAAATACTTTTTTTAATTTTTTCAGGGATTGCATCAGTCATTTCTGTTGCGATAAATCCTGGAGCAATTGCATTCACTCTAATATTTCTTGAAGCAAGTTCTAATGCACAAGCTTTTGTAAAACCGATCACTCCTGCTTTGGATGCAGAATAATTAGTCTGTCCAATGTTTCCGTTCTCTCCTGCAATAGAAGATAGATTGATTACAGATCCACTTCTTTGTTTCATCATATATTTGATTGCTGCTTGAGTACATAGATAGGTGCCAGTAAGGTTTACTGCAATTACAGAATCCCATTGCTCTTTCTTCATTCTCATAAGCAAAGTATCTCGTGTTATTCCTGCGTTATTTACCAAGATATCAACCGATCCATATTCTTTGTTACAAGCTTCGATCAATCCTAAAGCTTGTTCATCTTTGGAAATATCACCAACATAAGCTAGTGCTGGATAACCCAATTTTTTCAATTCTTCAGCGCATGCATTGGTTGCTTCTGGATTCATATCAGCTACAACAAGTTTTGCACCCAACGATCCTAATTTCATTAGTGTTGCTTTACCAATTCCTCTGGCGCCGCCTGTTACAATTGCTGATTTACCTTTCAAATCTATCATATTTTACCTCTTATTTTATGCTTATTTTAAAATGATTATAATCTTACTTCTGCCATTCTATCTGCAATCTTCTGATTCATCTTATGTTCAGCACATTCACTGATCACTCGAACGGCATTCTTAACAGCGACAGCATTGGATGAACCATGACCTATCATACAGATTCCTTCAACACCAAGCAATAGAGCTCCACCATGCTCCGCGTAATCGAGTCTTTTCTTAACTGCAGTGAATGTTGGCTTGAGAAGAAGCGCTCCCGTTTGTGCGAGGCTTGATTCTTTTATACTATTTTTGAGAACGTTAAAAATGGACTTTGATAATCCTTCGGTCGCTTTGAGAACTATATTGCCAATAAATCCATCACAGACTACAACATCAACTTTTCGCCCAGATCCATACAAATCTCGACCTTCAACGTTCCCGATGAATTTAATATTTTTTACTTTTTTTAATTTCTCAAAAGCTTTGAGACTAACATAAGAACCTTTTTTGTCTTCTTCACCATTGGATAATAAACCAACCAACGGCTCTTCAATTCCCAGAATATCGCGAGCATAGATCTCGCCCATAAGTGCAAATTGTACTAAATATTCGGGTTTACAATCAACATTTGCTCCAGCATCCAACAATACCATCGAACTTCCATTCTCTCTTGGTATGGGAGCAGCAATTGGCGGGCGCATAACTTTATTTATACGACCCATATGAAGCAAAGCTGCAGCCATCGTCGCACCTGTATTACCAGGTGAGAAAATGCCTACACATTCTTTCTGTGCAACTAATTTAACTGCTTGAACAATTGAAGAATCTTCCATTGCTCTAACAGCAACAGATGGAGAGTCATTCATGTCTATGATTTCGGACGCGTGCACGACTCGAATTTTATTCGAATCGTATTCGTATTTGAGCAAAATTTCTACAAGGTCCTCTTCTCTTCCGACAAGAACCACTTTGTAACCCCATTCATTGGAGGCATTTACGGCACCTTCTACGATGCATTCCGGGCCGTAATCTCCGCTCATCGCGTCAACAGCGACCCACATAGCCGGTTATTCTTCCGGTTTGTCTGCTTTAACTTTTGGTTGTAGGACTACCCTATCTTTGTAGAAACCGCAGTAGGGGCAAACTCTGTGGGACAGCACAAATGATCCGCAATTTTTGCAGGATGATAAATTTGGTTTCCCAATTGCTTGATGGGATCTTTTACTTCTTACCTTCGATTTGGACTTTCGTCGCTTCGGGACAGCCATAACATTCCTCGGAAATTCATTCTAGAATACTTTTTTACAATGATTCTGGAGAGGTCCAGGGAAACAACTGATTATTTTTGGATACGACTTACGAAGTCCATAACTTGCTCTCTTTTATTGTAAAAAGAGGATCGATTGCAAACCAATCTCGCAGTTGATTCCAAAATTACTTCAATTTCTTTCATTCCGTTTGCTTTTAGTGTCTGTCCAGTAGATACCAGATCGACAATGCAATCAGCTAGTCCAACCAATGGTGCGAGTTCAATAGATCCGTACAATTTGACCACTTCACAACTAATCCCTTTAGCGAAGAAAAATTTTCGAGTGAGCTCAGTATATTTAGTGGCTACTTTAACTTTGGACAATTTGCTTAGAGGATGAAAATCAGGTTTACCAGCAAGACTAAGACGACATGCTCCAATTCCCAAATCATGAACTACCATGAGATCGTAGCCACCTTCTTGGATTATGTCCCAACCAACAATGCCAGCATCAGCTGCACACTCTTCAACATAGGTCGGAACATCTTGTGACCTAACAAACAATAAACGGATATTACTTTTGGTATCGAGATAAGTAAGTTCTCTTGATTCTTCGGGAGGTTTAGAAAAAAGCAGACCCTTAGAAACCAATAGTTCTATTGATTCATCCGCAAGTCTGCCTTTGGGGAGGGCTATCGTGAGCATCAGCTGCTCTGTGATATTTTCAGTAAAAGATAGCTGGAAAGTTTCTTAATTTCTTCCAGATCTGCAGCACCTGATTGCTCGGATGCTTCTATAAGTAAAACTTTTCTAAGAGCAGCACCGGCACCAGTTTTATCGCCATTTTCTGCAAGAAGGCGACCAGTGTGATACAAACTCCAAGCTCGAAAAGAAGTGATTTCACGCAAATTTTCTAATAATCCAGATGCGGTTTGGTAATTTTTTAATGCCAAATCCTTATCATCAGCTAATTCACGATAGTTGCCCGCGAGATAGAAAAAATAGGCTTTTGCTTCGCGAAGTTCACTGATCTCACGACCGGCTTTTTCTAGAAGTTCCGCTGCTTTTTTGTAATCTTCTTTGCCTACATATAAGTCCGACAAAACTTTCGCAACGCGGATCTTAACATTCCCAGAAGCATCATTCTCAGCAAATGCATTCATGGTCTCAAGTTTTGTATCAACGGATATAGTGGGGTTGAGATCCCAAGACTCTAGGATAACTTCTAACTTTTCTGTAGCTTTGGTTTCTTTATAAGTGATATATTCAAAATATCCAATTACAGAAGCTATAAGTATAAAGAAAACAAGTACTCCTGAGAATACTTGCAATCTATTTCGTTGGATTCTTCTTCCAAGTTTAATAAAAAACAGCTCAACAGCCGATCCCTGAAATTCTTCCAGGTCTCGGTCGAGAATTGCCTCTTCTTGTTGTTTAATCCTTGAAAGGTCTTTCTTCTTAAATTTGCTACTCATACTTACTTCAAGTTCATAAATGAGCCAAGAGATTCTCTTGATACCTCATTGTCTTCCTTGATGTATTTAGCCATTTCTTCTCTTTCAACAGCCTTCTCATGGTCTTTGATTGAAAGTGAAATTTTCTTAGCATTGGTATCAATCTTAAGAACAGCAGTTCTTACGCTACTTCCAATTGGAAAATGCTCTTCTAGGTTCTGAGTTGTGTCTGGCGGAACTTCAGAAATGTGAACAAGACCTTCAAAGCCAGGCTCAACTTCAACGAATACACCAAAGGATACAATCGATTTGATCTTACCTTCCACTAAACTACCAGGAGGATATTTCTTCTTGAGAGCTTCGTATGGATGCTCTGTTAGTTGCTTGATTCCACAAGAAATTCTTTGTGAATCCAAGTTTACATCAAGGATTTTGTATTCTACAGATTGCCCTTTCTTAAGAGTTGCAGTAGGATTCTTTTCTTTCTCATCCCATGTAATATCAGATAGATGGATCAAACCTTCGATACCATTTTCGACTTCAACAAATGCTCCGTATTTTGTGATTCCTGTAATCACTCCAGTCATCGTATTGCCTACACGAACATTGGAGCTGAGAGAATCCCAAGGGTTAGGTTGCAAATGTTTGGTGCTAAGAGAAAGTCTCCTGTTCTCAAAGTCGATATCCAATACTTCAGCTTCCACTTGCTGGCCTTTTTTCAAAAGATCTTTTGCAAGAGGAGGTTTTCTAGACCACGATAATTCTGTTGTATGAATCAAACCTTCTAAGCCGTCCATAAGCTCAACAAATGAACCGAAGCTTGTGAGCGAAGTTACTGTTCCGCTAACAATCATTCCTTTTTCTAGTTCACGTTTTGCCCATTCCCATGGATCTTCATGCATCTGCTTAAGACCAAGTGATAAACGATTGTTCTCTTTATCTAATTCTAAGATTACAACTTCAAACTCTTGACCGATTTGGAAAAAATGTTTGAAAGGTGCAAATTTTTTGTAACTGATATCATTCTGACGAAGAAGTCCGATGACCTCATGCACTTCACAGAAAACACCAAAGTTTGCGATCTTTACAACTTTCGAAGTTACTTTATCGCCAACTTTTACTTTCTCAAGCAATCCGTCCCACTTCTCGTTGTTAGTTTCTTCGAGAAGTTTTTTACGGGATACAACGCCTGATTTATTTTTTTCATTGATTTCGATGATCTTAACGTCGATCTCTTTTGTTTTGAGTTCAGCAAGATCTTTGTATTTCATTGCGAGATGGGAAGCAGGTAGAAACAATCCTACATCTTCAACATCAAGGGTGAAACCTTTGCCTTTGATCTCAGATACCACTTTGCCAGTAACTGGATAACCATTCGTAAATGCATCACGGATGGAGTCCCAACCCTTGCGGATATCTGCTTCTTTTTTGGATAGAATGGCATAACCATCCACACGTCTTCGGAAAACTACCGAAAAGGTAGATCCACGTTGTGGCACGTCGCCATTGAAATCAGAGAGAGGAACTCGTCCTTCCTGTTTCTCGCCGATATCAAGAAAGACGGTATCGTCTCTTGTATCAACTACTATGCCTTCTGCAATCTGTCCTTTGGACAGTTGATTTTCTGATTCGTTTGTTTCCCACGCTTCAAAAATTTGAGCGAAGGATGCTTTGTCGGTTGAGGGGGTTTCTTGGGAATTCAATTTCGTCCGGATACTACTATAAATTTGCCCGGATCTTTTTCAGGAAATTGTCATTTGGCTTCCTGGATTCCAGACAGGATCGTTTCTATTACAAGTTTTATTGTGCGCTCATCGGTGTCAATTAAGATTGCATCTTTCGCCTGAACTAATGGCGCGATTTCTCGATTTTTGTCTGAATTGTCTCTTTCTACCATTTCATGAAAGACATCGTCCCAATTTACTGAAACATTCTTCGCCTGTAATTCGGCAAATCTGCGATTCGCTCTCTCTTTTGGGCTTGCTGTTAAGAAAAATTTATAGCGGGAATTGGGAAATACTTCGGTTCCAATGTCTCGACCGTCCATCACTAGCTTGTGTTTTGTGGCAAGATCACGGATTCGTTCGTTCACAAAATCTCGAAATCTTCTTTTATCAGCGACAAATTTAATCTTTTCAGTGATTTGAGGAGTTCGGATATCTTGAGAGACATCAACATTATTGAGAAAAATTCGATTTTCTTTTCCTTCACCGAAATGAAGACGAATATCAATATTCGATAGATCCAATTCTTGCTCAGCAACTTTTGTCCAATCAGGAAAACTCTGGGATTCATTACTTAATTCAAATATATTAAATAAGGCAAGAGTAAGAGCTCTATAAAAAGCTCCCGAATCCAGATATTCGATTCCCAATATCTTACCAATTTCTCTTGCAACTGTACTCTTTCCTGAGCCTGCAGGTCCATCGATTGCGATCACTTCATTTGAATAATCCAAACTTAACCCTCGTCCAATTTTTTCAAAATTTCAAAGAAACCAGGAAAGGATGTCTCAACCCAACTGGTTTCATCAAATTGTAAATTCAAATTGAGTAACTTACTCAATATAGAAAAACTCATTGCGATTCTATGATCCATAAATGTTTCAATTTTTACATCTGGATTCAAGGAACTTGGGGAATTGAATGAATAACCATCGGGGAATTCGTCTACTTTCACGCCTAACTTTCGCAAGTTGCTTACAACCGATTCGATTCTATCTGATTCTTTGGCTCTCAACTCCTCAGCATTCCGTATCTCAAAACCACCTTCTGCAAATAAACCTGCAATCGTAAGAATAGGTATCTCATCAATAATAGATGGTATCAATGCTGATGCAATATCAATTCGCTTGAGTTCACTTCCTCGAATTTCAAGATCACCTGCTTCTTCTCCACAAGATGTTCTCTTATTCAAAATAGCGATTCGTCCACCCATAGCTTTTAAAACTTCCAAAATTCCAATCCGTGATGGATTCAATCCAACGTTTTCAATAATCAAAACGCTGTCTTGATCTGCAATAAGACCCAATACAATAAAAAAAGCTGCAGATGATATATCTCCGGGAATAGAAAATTTAGTTCCTGTAAAGTTATAAGGCGGTCGCATGATAAAATGAGTCTCACTCAAATGTTCGATGTCTCCACCAAGAAATCTTAGAATATTCTCAGTATGATCTCTAGATAATTCTGGTTCATCGTAATCTAAGGTTACTCCGGATGTCATTGCAGCGAACATAAGGCAACTCTTAATCTGAGCACTTGCGATTTTGCTAATGTATTGATGATCTTGCAATTTATTTCCAACTACTTTAAGAGGAGCAAGACCTTTATCAGAATCTGAGAATACTTGCGCACCCATCTCAATTAAAGGATCTATGATTCTTGCCATAGGTCTTTTACAAAGTGAAGCATCACCTGTTAATTCTGCATTCATTCCAGCCATTCCAGCGAGAAATCCGCAAGATAATCGAATGCCAGTTCCTGCATTACCGAAGTCAAGAGGTCTAGATGGTGATTGTAGTCCCGACAATCCCGGTGAATTTACTTGGTAAGATCCATTTGCAATCTTTGTAAATTCGACTCCTAAACTTCGGAAACTATTCATGGTGTTCAATGGGTCTTCCGCTTCTAGAAAACCCGTACATTCTGATTTTCCTTGAATCAAGGATGAAAATAACACGAACCGATGTGAAAGCGACTTGTCTCCAGGCACAGTTATTCTGTTGGAGGAAAATTTTTGTCTATTTTTTATGATCATATCCAATATTCTAAGCTAAAAGTATTTTACAAAAACCCTTTCCATAATGCAAGATTACTAAAAAACAAGATGCCAATAGATACAAGAACCAACAATCAAAAACTTCAAATTCAAGCGGGAGAAGTTCTTTTCCTAGAAGGCTCACCTTGCAACTCTCTCAACATTCTACACGAGGGCAATGTCTCATTTGAGAAAAAAATAGGAGAATCAAGTATTCCTCTCTATATTTTGCCTGGACCAAATGTTACATTGGGAGCAAATTCATTATTGACCAATAGCAATTATAATTATACGATTCGATCAAGGTCAACTTGCATTCTATCAACTTATGCGATGAATGCATCATCCGTTCAGAAGACTCTTATATCTAAGTTATCCTTAGGTATGATGATTGCTAGAACTTCACTCAAAGAAATTTCAGAATTTTACAAAAAGAATAACCAAGTACGCAAACTTTCCAGCAGCATTGAGGCATTTTCTGATAATTTATCACTGGTTTATTATCTATGCAATCCTTCAGTTTTCCCAGATATCAAATTATCCGAACCAATTCCTGACGATCCCAATATTATTGATCCAGTGATTCGTTTGGTTAGAGACAATCTTTCGAATTTTCAAGAAAGAGGCGGAAGACTTCCTGATGAGCCTAATACTAAATTTCTTGAGGACAATATGTCCGAATTCCTTTTCAAGACTTACTTGGAAGAAATTGATCTAGATGATAAAGAATTTCATTTTATTCGCAAGATCTTGAATGTAAATCCTAAGATTCAAGGTGCATTATTTGAATCTGATCCAAGCTTAATGATCCATTCCTTGGAAAAATTGTCAGATACATTTACTGGTTTAAACAATCTTCTCCAAGCTGAAGCAGAAAACCTACAAAATCTGTTGAATCTGTATGGAGGAGATGAATATAGCTTAATAGAAAAATATTTATTAATAACAGAACTCTTGGAAACTGGATACTCAACTTTATCACCTACTGTGGTGGTTCCAATAATGGAGTCAGTAATTAGAAAAGGTGAAGGATTCTATTCAAGTTATAAATCAATTTTTGGTTCTCCTTACCTTCAAGTAACCGACGGTTTTCAAAAATTAAAAGATAAGACTCAAGCTATTGGACAGAAATTCTCGGGTGAGATTGAGACTTCTAAGAAAGCGGCTTCTTCCAGTTCCATTGGTGCAGGTATTGATATTTCTGCGGTCAAGGCAGAATTGCAAAACTCAGCAAGTCAGATTTTGAACTATGCAAGTCTTCCCGCAGAAGCAGTCAAAGAATTCTCTGCTTTGATGATTAAACTAAAAAGTCTCAAGAATCCGCTTGATTCCGAACCTGATATAAGAAAGCTTCGTCGCAATATAACAAAAACATATTGGGACGTTTATCGAAGTTGCTTTGTTAAAAATTTAACTTCCGGAACAAATGGCCCGAAACCCGTTCAACTCATGATGCAATTTGGATTTTTCGACGAAAGTCTGTTAGATGATGAACATATCGGTTTTCTCGCATCCAATCTAAATCCGTCACCGCGTTATAGTGAACCAGTTCCAGTTCATTATGGAACCGAATGGCTCAATCAAGTATACAATAAACAAGTTCCTACATCCATCGATGAGCTTGGGCAGACTTTTTTCGAAAAAGTAAAATTGGAATCCAAAGATGTAAACTATAAGAAGGAGAGTGACCTTCCTCCGCATTTAGATTCACCTGAAGCAAGACTAGCATACGAAATGCAAGCTATGTATGAACCGAATGCTCGACTAACATCGGGCGGTCCCGCAACACATCTTCCTATTCTTACTCGTTATCATGTATCCATTCCTCTGGATAAATGTTTTGTAACCAAAGAGAACGTTTACAAAACTATTATGGATATCCTGAATGTGGATTATACAGCATTCAATCGCGAGATCATCTATAAAAATGAACCTCTAGGGATCCGATCTGAATTCATTCAAAAAAGTGTTATTCCAGATCTCATTGTTATACCATCGATTGGACCAAAGATAATGATGTGGCAAGACCTCTCTATTTTCCGTGGAGCAGGTTCTAAAGAATCAAGAGGTAGAATCATTGTCCCTCATTTTGTTACTGGAGATCTTAAGACAATGTTGCTTGAGACGATTGCCGCTTTCCGTTGGGAACTCTGCAAAAATATTCTAGGACCTGATTGGAACAATGTTGGTATGCCTTCTATAACCGCAGACTATACGGACTACGTTCAATTCTTTAAAAAGAATAAAGACCTATCCATTGAAATAAAAGAAAAGTTGTCAGCAGAATTTAAAAGATTTAGAACAGATCGAGATAAATTTGCAAATGATTATCTGCTTTGGATGAAATATGAATCTGAAGGTGTCCAAAGATTGAATCGTGTTGTCCGAGCAATATTCTACCGACATATTCCATTCCATAAAGATATCCGAGATAAGATCTCAACACAACCTGCTTATATGGAATTGCAAAACAGATTTAAGAATATTAGAAGCCGGCAGCATAAAGAACACGAGAATCGTTACAAAAAGTACGCAAACGAAGCTGGAATGCTACCCGATGTCTTACAAGAGAATCTAAATTATTATTTAGTGTAAAATATTGCTAAGTATTGAGTCGTAATTTGTTGCAAATTCCAATTCTATTCTATAACTACTAAAGTTATAAGAATGCTTCACATTTCTTCTACGAAGTAAGGACGAGTGTATTCACGTATGATTTCGATCACAAATCTTCCCCAAGATTTGGGATCATCTTGTGAGAGGTTTACTTGCTTCATTTTCGGGAAATAAGATTGAGGTTTGTAGCCTGAATGAGTCAGTTCAATCACTCGTATATAAGTATCAATTCTCTTTACACGTACGAAGTTGATTGTTTCATTCTGTAACTTTTCTTTAGGAATGTATCCAACAATGATGAGCTTAGGGAAAAGGTTTTTCTTAAGCAATTCAATAAAATCCGTGAAACTATCAACCCGGTCAATAAATCCTTCGTAAGCGCCCCCACCCAAGTTCATAATCTGGGTTACAATATCCATTGTGAAAGAAATTCCTTCGGGGGTATCCATATCAGAAATGATTACAATTCCTTCATCCGGTTGAAAAGTCTTAAGAACATAATCCCCTTTGAAAGATCGCCTGAGCAATTTCGCAGAAGATACATCAATCTCTTGCGCTTTCTGCAGGATTGGTTTACCGGATGTGTCCAGAACGGGTTCTCTAGTTATGATATATCTTTTCTTTGCAGCATTTTGATTCATTACACGAAAAGCTTTTACCTTTTCTTCCAATTCATCTAAACTGCAATATCCAATTTTTAATACGTTTTCACGCGATTTCTTGGCTGTTTCTGATTCTTCCATTGTCCTATGACGACCGTAGGTTATTATTGAAAAAATAGTGGAAAAAGGAAAGCACAAATTTGTCTAAACTATTAAGGATGCTTAACAAATTTAAAATTTTCTTAATGATCATGATGTCTGGAGCTTATTGTGCATCCATTGACTTTATACCTGAACATGATTATCAATTAGCCAATCCAGAATATAAAAAAACGAGCTGGGATGAAGTGGAAATTTACTTATCTAGACCTGACAAAAGAATCAATATTCAGGGTCTTATCAAAGTTAAAGATTTCGATGGCACCGGTCGTTTCCAAGACTACCACAGCTATTTAAAAAAAGAAATGTTCCGAAAGAAAATGGACGGGGTCTGGATGGATACAATCAAATTCAGCTCAGTAGATGATGCAATTT
The DNA here is from genome assembly GCF_028462125.1 of Leptospira sp. GIMC2001. Taxonomy (NCBI): domain Bacteria; kingdom Pseudomonadati; phylum Spirochaetota; class Leptospiria; order Leptospirales; family Leptospiraceae; genus Leptospira; species Leptospira sp. GIMC2001. The sequence goes on from NZ_CP115468.1 coordinate 3,069,532, forward strand.
TTCAAACTATGGATCAACGCGGTAATGTTACTCATAGTTATGCGGGAGAATCAAAAATCAAAGTCTGGCAAGGATACGCATTCCGGAACAAATAAGTATGACTCGTAAATTTGACAGTGAAATCATGGTTAACTCTTCAGACAAATGGATATTTCGTGGAAATGAAATTCATCAAGAAGATATATTGAACTATTTTAGAAAGAACTTAAAACAAGATAGCATTGGAGTCTATATAGACAATCGGTTTGGCGAACTTGCAGAAAACGGTTATGTTCTTTTACAAGGATACCCTTATCATGTGACGACAATCATCGAAGAGAATAACGAATTGATATTCGAGACGGATCGAGGAATAAAACTAAATATTGATGATGTACAGCTATTTAGAAATCAGGAAGGCAATATTGTTGGGCATAAAAATGAGGAAGACAAAATCTTATTTCGCTTTAGCATCAATGCTTCAACAAAGTTGTCAGAATGGCTAGAAGAAGACGGAGATGAATATAAAATTCAGTTTCAGAATCGATCTGTTCCTCTTCCGGAATTCAAAAATTCAATAGAAATTTCTCTACCATCAAGTTACGAAAACTAATAATCTTATAAGAATTCTCGATTTATAAATTGACCAAATCAATCTCTTTCGAATTCGGATTAGATTGCTTATATACTATTTTTTGTTAGCTGGTCTTTGAGGCGATGCGCTTCTTCAAATTCCGGTTTTAGTTCAATCGCTCGATACAAAAATTGCAGAGAACGCTCAGGCCGATTCCACATTTTATAGAGTGTTGCTAGATTGAAAAAAGATATATGTAGAGCATCGTTTTGTGCACAACGAATGGATTTTTTGAGCCAGAAAACTGCGTCTTTATCCTTGCCCATTCTTAAGAGTATAATACCAATTTCATTGCAGGGATTGCCATACTCGGAATTGATACTGACTGATTTGTAGTAGAATTCTAGTGCTTCTTCGAGTAAATTTCGCTGACCCATAATGAGTCCGAGATAGAAATAGGATTCTTCGCATTCAACATTTTCCAAATAGGATAGAAAGAAAAATTCCGCACGATCCAAATCCCCAGAACGAAAAAACTTTTTGCCAGATAGAAATAAATCCACAGATCACCCCGATGCGAAGAATTTTGAGTTCAGCTACTACAAAGTCGCTGTAATTCAATTTTCGGATGAGCTAAGAAAACGCTTGATTGTTTATTTTAAAGCAGAGGAAGAATGGACGAATATATTTTTTCTGGACTGATATTGTAGTGATCCAAAATTTCAATTCTATCACCATGCAAGATTGGTTCTGGTGGAAGTGCAATCGTTTTGAGAAATTTATTCAAAGTATTGGGATTCAATTGATTGAGGATATATCCACTTGCACCCATATCTCGATAGCTCTCATCCATGATTATGAATTTGTTAACAGATCCAAGCTCGGATTCCAATGCCTCCCAATCCAATGGTCTTAGCCAAAAAAGATCAATCAACTTCACAGATTTATCTTTTTCTTCCAAAAGCTTTCTAGTCTTCTGGGATATATCAAGCATAGAACCAATGGAAAGAATTGCAAGGTCACTGCCTTGTGACAAAATTCTAAACTTTCCAGGAGTCAAAGGACGCGGCTCGGCAAAATTCAAATCTGCTAGTTTCACGGAATCTTTTGGAAATCGAATAGCGATAGGAGAACTATCGTAAGTATTCATAAAATGTAAAGAGTCAATGATATCTTGACCAGACGATGGAACAACTAAATCCATATTCGGCAATCCGAGAAGATAACCTATATCAGATAGTCCTTGGTGTGTCTCACCGTCCGGTCCGACGACTCCGGCACGATCGATAACGAAACGAACAGGCAGATTCATAAGGGATACATCCTCGACTAACTGATCCATCCCGCGCGTTAGAAAAGTAGAATAGATGCATACATACGGTATTGCACCACCGCTAGACATTGCACCCGCAAAAGCTATTGAGTGTTGCTCAGCAATTCCAACATCAAATGTATGATTAGGAAACATTTCTGAATATTCTTTTAATCCAGATCCTTCGATCATTGCTGGAGTAATGACAGCGATTTTTGGATTAACTTTAGTTAGGTCAATTAAAGTATTTCCAACAATTTTGCTATAAGAAATTTTATTTGAATCAGCAGGAGCCATAGCCCCATCCAATTTATTAAAAGGAGTTACTCCATGGTATTTGATCGGATCTTTTTCTGCTGGATCATAACCTTTTCCTTTCTGAGTGATCACATGCAAAACAACGGGTCCTTCAATATTTTGAACTTTATTGAGAATTTTGACTAAGCCAAGTACATCATGTCCGTTCACTGGACCAAAATAGGAGAATCCAAGATCTTCAAAAAGTCCACCAGGAGTCATAAAATGCTTAAAACTTTTCTCTGCTTTACGCATAAAACTCAATATAGCAGGTCCAATGATTGGCAACCATTGCATAAAAGTATAAGTAAATTTCTTCCAAGAATTGTAAATCTGAGAAGATATAAGAGCATTCAAATAAGAAGAAATGGAACCGACATTCTTGGATATGGACATATAATTGTCATTCAATACGATGATTGAGTTGGGTCGAATATGCCCACCATGATTCATTGCTTCCAATGCCATTCCAGTAGCAATGGACGCATCCCCAATCACACCGACTATCTTATGACTAAGACCCAACAAGTCTCTCGCACAAGCTTCACCTAACACCTGTGAAATTGAAGTTCCTGCATGGCCAGTATTGTATAAATCATAAGGACTCTCTTCTCTTTTGGGGAAGCCTGACAATCCACCGAATTTTCGAACCGTTTTGAGTTCGTCTCGGCGACCTGTTAGAATTTTGTGAGGATAAGTTTGGTGGCCTACATCCCAGATCAGTTTGTCATCCGGTGTCTTGAAAACATAATGAAGGGCGACTGTGAGTTCAACGACTCCTAAATTGCTGGCAAAATGCCCTCCAATACCCGCCAAAGTATCAATTATGAATTCACGCAAATCTCTACAAACAGAAGGCAAATCTTCTGGCTGGAGATTCCTTAAATCAGATGGGAATCGAATTCTATCTAGATAGGGATATAGAGTCATTAAAGCTAGAAATTAAGAAGCTCCCAATTTTGAAAGTGGTCTCTTCATCTTTTCCATATCTTCTGGGTTGCTGATTCCAAGCAATTCGTAAATTCGCACTGGCTGAGTTTTTCCTTTCACTTTTACCAAGTCCAATTCACGCGCAATTACCTTATCTTTTACCTTTTCATAAGTATATTCTGATATAATAATGTTAGTTCCATACATTTTATTGGAACCTTCAAGCCTTGATCCAAGATTGATCGTATCACCCATACAAGTGTATTCCATACGATGCGAAGATCCCATATTGCCAACGACTGCAGGTCCTGAATTGAGACCGATACCGATGTCTATAACTGGAACTTTTCTCGCAATCCAACTTGGCTTGAGAATTCTATCCAAGTAATCCATCTGTGCAAGTGCAGCAATACAAGAATAATAGGCGTGATCTTCGAGCGGAACCGGAGCACCCCAGAACGCCATGATCGCATCACCCATATACTTATCAATTGTGCCCTTGTATTCAATGATGATCTCTGTCATCGCCGATAAATACTCATTAAGCAATTGAACTAGTTCTTCAGGACCAAGAGCTTCGGATATAGTTGTAAAGCCACGGATATCCGAGAAGAAAATGGTAATCTCTCTTTTGGATCCACCAAGAGCAAGATTGTCCGGATTTTTTAGTAATTCATCCACAACGTCTTTTGATACGAACTTAGAGAAAGTACTACGAATGTATTTTACATTTGCTTCTTCCGTCAAAATCCTAAACCCAATAATTGAGATGAATATAAAAACCTGCTCAAGTAGCACGGTCGGAAGAATTGTTATAAGATTATGCTCCGCAAACAAATACATGGATAGTATAGAATAAAGAACGAGCATTAGAACAGAAATTCCAAATCCGTATAAAGTCGAAACTCTTGGCTGAAGAAATCCAATCAACACAGCAAGAGCCAAATATGTAATAAAATCGATGAGCTTAGATGTATTAAAAAGAAAATCTTGATTGAGAATTGTATTCAATGCTTGAGCATGGTGTTCGATTCCAGACATATCACCAAACGGAGATAAATGGGCATCCTTTGATGCGCCTCGTCCCGTTGCATAATACATCGCAACGAGGAATATGTTATTGGAAAATTGTTGTGCGGTCTCTTCTTCCCATTCTGTTGCTACTTCAAAAATTTCATGGGAATTAAACGAATATCTTCCACCAACGAAATTGATCTCCATCTGACCTTCCCAGTCAATTGGGATAACAATCTCACGATTCTCATTTGGAATCGCCATGATATCCTTGGTCTCCATCTTGGCGATTCTTCGGTTAAAGCTTGTTAGCTTTTTGTCTGGGATGTTCTTAATTGTGATAGATTCGCCCATCTTCACATAAACATCCCGTTGGATATCAACACCATAATAATTCGTCGCAAGCAATAAATCAATTGAAGGATAATATTCTGGCTCACGATTTGGTCCAGAATTGGGAACCTTCACGACAAGAGGCATCTTTCGGTTCATGCCAGCTTCATCTTTTTTTACGTTCGCAAAACCGAGACCAGACGATAGTTCAGCTACTGGTTCGATTGGAGGCTGAGGAAATTTGACCCAATCATAATTGTATCGAGATTCATCGATCACATTTTTTAATCTAAATTTTCTAAGAATCTCAATTCTAGACTCTAAATTCTTAACGCTCTCTTTGGATTCGGCACTAGTCTCCATCGGATAGTCGAAAAGCACATTCTGGTTCTTCTTCATTGCCGAAGCCATAGCCTCAGTCTCGCCTTTCTTATAGTCTAAGAAAAAAATATCGAACATCAATGTATTCGAAGATCCAGTGAATTTTTCTATAATATCAGCATAATAGTTCCAAGGAAGTGGCCAAGTTCCTTCCAGCTTTTCTAGTGAGTTCGTCGTAATACCAATAATTTGAATATCATGTCTAGCTTTTGGTGGAGGATCAAATTTTCGAAGTTCAATTCTTCCAGATTCGTTTTCGAATTCTTGAACTGTCTTTGAACCGCGAAGAATTAAAAATCGAGAAGAAACTGAATCTTCTTCTAAATTCAAAAGTGGAGTGAATGTCTGAGCCAGAGTAAACATTGTAATTCCAACCACGAACGAAAGCCAGAGTGATCCACTGTATTGTTTGTTGCTCGTCGTTTTCTCTAGAATCTTATAAACAAAATAGGATGAAGCTAAGATGAGTAAAGTTCCAATCAATAGGAGAAGATGGAAATTCTCATGATGAGGATCAAATACGGAATAAGTGAGGATCGAAAATCCAGCTATTGCGACAAAGATTACGATGATATCAAGTATCTTTAAACTTTTATTCTGATCTGTGGTTGTTTCGCTCATAACTTATACAAGTTCTGATTTTTCCTAAACTATCTCAAGAACAAATTGCATTAAAAATTGAAAAACAACCTAAGATTTTTATCTAAGCCAACAAAACCACAAGATCAATTTATCGCATTGCTGATCGAATAGATTTGCAATAGATTTCTAATTTTTCTGCGCAAATTTCCAGATTTGAACCATGATCCTCAATAATTTTTTGAATGGAAGATCCAATAATGACGCCATCAGAAAATTTAGAAATTTTGGCAGCTTGGTCAGGAGTTGAAATTCCAAAACCTGCAGCGATTGGTAAACCCATGTCCTTGCGTACATATTGAATCCTTTCTTCTAAATCCAGAGAGAAGTCTTTTCGTTCACCAGTAACTCCGAATGATGTTACGTAATAGATAAAACCAGATGAATTCTTTTTCATTTTGTGGATTCGACTTTTTTCTGTTGCCGGAGTTACCAAATGTATGAGATCGATTGCATATTTGGAAGCTTTGGAAAAAAGTTCGTGACTCTCAGGTGAATCAAATGGCAGATCTGGAATGATAAATCCGGAAACTCCAGCCTTGTTCGCAGCAGATAGAAATTTCTCGATCCCCATATGATAGATAGGATTGAAATAAGTCAGATAAACCAACGGAGTCGAAGGATTCGCATCTTTGATAGATCGAGTCGTTGCAAAAATTTTCTCCAAACTAAAAGGATTCATGAAAGCACGAGAGAAAGCTCTTTGGATCACAGGTCCATCTGCGACAGGATCAGAAAAAGGAATTCCCAATTCTAAAATATCTCCTCCGCCTTTGATGATTGCATCCGCCCATCTTTTGCTATCCTCATAATTTGGATCACCGAGCGAAATATAGGGAATAAAAAGTGAACCCTCAGTAGACTTGAACTTCTTGGTAATCTCAGATTCCATTTGCAATTTATATATCTCCTAGTAAGCGATAGACTTCTGCAGCGTCTTTGTCTCCGCGACCCGATAGGCAGATTAGAATGTCTTTTTTCTTACCTAAATCCTTAGCTAATTTTTTCGCAAAGGAAAACGCATGAGCTGTTTCTAATGCTGGAATGATTCCTTCAATTTTGCAAACTTCCAAAAAGCTAGATAGAGCATCATCGTCATCTACATTAGCATAGCTAACTCGTCCCGTCGAAGCTAAATGAGCATGCTCAGGTCCCACACCTGGATAATCCAAACCAGCTGATACTGAATGGGCGGGTACAATCTGTCCGTTTTCATCTTGGATAATCAAAGTCTTGGTGCCATGTAGAAATCCAGGTTTACCCAAACTGATTGTTGCAGAATGATTCCCAGGAGTCTTATCTCTTCCACCAGCTTCCACGCCATACAATTTTACTTTTTTATCTCCAATAAAACCATAGAACATTCCAATCGCATTCGATCCACCACCAACACAGGCAACAACAGCATCCGGCAATTTGCCTTCCGATTTCTTGAATTGCTTGCGAGATTCCTTCCCAATGATTGATTGAAAATCTCTTACGATAGTTGGAAAAGGATGAGGACCAATTGCGGATCCGACTATATAATGAGTTGTTTTTACATTGAGTGCCCAATCCCTCATTGCTTCTGATGTAGCTTCTTTTAAGGTTGCTTCTCCAGCAGAGACTCCACGAACCGTTGCGCCCATCATCTTCATCTTGACTGCATTGAGTTCTTGGCGCTTGAGATCTACGTCACCCATATAAACCACTGTCTCAAAACCAAACATCGCACCAACTGTAGCTGTAGCAAGCCCATGTTGTCCGGCACCCGTCTCGGCTATAATTCTTTTCTTGCCCATATAACGAGCCATAAGTGCTTGTCCGATCGTATTATTGATTTTATGTGCTCCGGTATGATTGAGGTCTTCTCGCTTCAACCATACTCGAGCTCCACCCCAATGCCTTGTAAGATTCTCCGCATACATAAGTAAGGATGGGCGATTGACATAGTTTTTAAAATAATAATCAACTTGCTTTTTGAATTTTCTATTGTCTTTTAATTTTGCATAAACTCTTTCTAATTCTTCAAGAGCTTCAGTCAAAACTTCTGGCGCATAACGACCACCAAATTCTCCAAAATAACCTTCATCAAATTGCTTATAGAGTGTTCTATTCATGGTTGTTATCCTCCAATTCTTGATACAATTGAGTTCGAATTTTCAGTACTTCATCATACAGAGATTTCTCATCAGTAAATTGATGAAGGATTTCTTCACCGGTCTTGCGAACCAAAATTGAAATTTCAGCTTTTTCGAGAAATGCTTTACCAATCGTAATTCGAATGGGGAATCCGATCAACTCGGAATCCTTAAATTTAAAACCAGGGCCTAAGTCACGATCGTCCCAGAAAACATCCAATCCTTTGGAAACAAGTTCTTGATAGATTTTTTCTACTTTAGCAGTGTCTTCCTTTGCCTTAGTGATGCTGACAAGTGCTATTTCGAATGGAGCCACAGTAATGGGCCAGTGGATTCCTTTTTCATCATTGCATTGCTCAATGATTGTAGCCATGCATCGATTGACTCCAATTCCATAACAACCCATAGTAAGAATTTTTGTCTTACCATTTTGATCCAATACTTTGATGTCAAAAGCTTCCGTATATTTTTGACCAAGCTTAAATATATGTCCGACCTCGATACCTTTCTCTTCGTCAAGTCCAGTTCCACAATTCGGGCAAGGGTCATTTTTTCTAGTTAGGCTACAATCAATCGAATCGAATTGAGTATGACTTTTTCCCATTACAACAGATCGATAATGATAATCCAATTCGTTGGCACCGGCAACATAGCCAAGATTCGAATCAATACTCGCATCCAAAATTACGGTTAGATCGGAATGATAAGTCGCCTGAGGTCCAATAAATCCCGGAACCAGATTGTATTTTTCCAATTCTTTATTGCCCATTGGACGCAGCTCATTTGTTTTTAAATGGTTTCTTAGCTTGGCTTCATTGAGTTCACGATCCCCAAGTAAAAAAACCAAAATCGGCTTATCATCGGAAACAAGAGCTAGTGCTTTGATACAGTCTTTATCTTGCAGTCCAAGTGTAGTGGACACTTCCGAAATTGATTTAGCGTTTGGCGTAGAAGTTTTATCAGACTGAGAAAATTCAGCTAATGTAGATTTTGCGTTCGTGTTGTGAGAAATTAGCGGAGTTTTTTCAATATTACCATTGTATCCGCAACTTTTACAGATCATCAATGTTTCTTCGCCAATGGGACTCACGACCATGAATTCTTCAGAAGCAGATCCTCCCATATTTCCCGAATCGGCTTGAACTGGAATTGTTGACAAGCCCATTCTTTTAAAAATGGATCGATAGGTCGAACGCATCACTTGATATGTTTTATCAAGTGATTCATCATCAATATGATAGGAATAGGCATCCTTCATTGTGAATTCACGAGAACGAATCACACCAAATCTAGGTCGAATCTCGTCTCTAAATTTTGTATGGATCTGATAGACATTGATCGGCAAGTCTTTATAAGACTTTAACATAGGTTTAACGAGATTGCAGAAACTTTCTTCATGAGTCGGACCAAGACAATTCTCGTTGTCGTGGCGATCCTTGAGTCGAAACATTTCCTTGCCCATTTTGTCCCATCTTCCCGATACTTTCCAAAAATCTGCAGGAGTAAGAATAGGAAGTTGAAATTCGAGTGCACCAGATCTATCCATTTCTTCACGGACAATCTGTTCAATTTTTCTTAAGATCTTAAGCCCGAGAGGAAGATAAAAATACAATCCAGCACTGGATTTGCGGACAAGACCCGCGCGAATCATCAATTTATGAGATGCGACTACTGCATCTTGAGGGTCTTCTTTGGCAGTTGGAACGAGATAGGAACTTGCTTTCATCTAATTTACTCTATATATCAGAAGAAACGAAGTATATCATTGAAGGAAACAAAAATACCCAGACCAATCAAAAAGAAGAATCCAATTCTAAATATCGCTTCCATCACGCGCTTTGGCAATGGACGTCCGACCACGGCTTCGTATGCATACATTACGATATGTCCACCATCGGCTATGGGTATAGGTAAAAGATTCATGATCATAAGAGCTATAGATATCTTAGCTACAAGGTCTAGATATGTTCTCCATCCATATTCCAAACTGAGTCCTGCAATATGAACAATCCCGATTGGTCCAGAAAGATTTTCTTTGGGTGATAGCAAGCCGCTAAACAACATGCCAATGCCTTTTAAGGTAGTCGAAACATTCTGATAGACTTTTATTCCCGCACTTGCAAATGCCTCACCCAGATTCTGATCTTTGATTCTTGTCTCTGCGACAAATTTCATGGATGGACGAAATCCAAGTAAACCGATCGGACGAATTGCAACATCCGCCAAATACTCTCTTCCAGAAAACGAAACTTTCATTGAGTTTTCTTTTGCAGATTTTATATAAGATATTAGAGAATCAATATTCTCGAATATATTCCCATTGATTTGAATATTCTTAAGTTTATTTTCTATATCTGGATCATAGGATGCAATTGAGAGACCTTCTACGTTTAGCTCAGGATATTTCGCATGTTTTAGATTTTTTAATTCAATAACATCAGCACCTAATACAGGTATCGTGACCGTCTCATCTTTTACAGCCCAAGGAGTGAGTAGGGGAAGAGTTTTTCTGATAAGTTTTAGATCAACTTGCTTTCCCCGATACTTACCCAATTCAGTTTGTAAATCAGTGATAGTCTGAACATCAACTCCATTCACAGAAATCAAAACATCACCGTCATTTAGATATTTTACTGCTCTTGATTTCAATTCCTTCTCACGATTCTGAGCTTCAATTTTATCGACTACTTCTTCGGGGATCTCTCCTTCACGAATTCTTTCTTGGATTTGCTCTTTATAGAATTGATCAGTTTCGCCAGAATCATTCAACTTTTGATTTAACCATTCGGTTATCTGTTCTGAGTAAGTAAATGTCGCAACTACGCGTCTCTCTCCAGCCGGTTCTATACCGATAGAAGGACGTCCTCCCGAAGAAGCCATATTCGGGATAACAGTCGTTACAGCTTCCTTGCCGTTACGATTGTACTGAATCTCAATCGGATCACCTTTGCTTAGTGCTATATTTGTAAATATATCTTCAAAATTTGCAGTTGGTTCACCGTTAATCGCTGTAATTATATCTCCTGATTTCAAACCAGATTTGTATGCTTGAGAGATGGATTCGATAGATGGATCGATAAATATTTTATTTCCAGGTGCGTTGTCACCGGTCATCTCTAATAAAAACAGCAACAAAAATCCAAGAACCAGATTGGCAAAAGGGCCACCTAAAACAGGAATCATTCGCTTGAGTGGAGGAGTTGACAATAACTCACCAGGTTCACCTTTTAATTTTCTGCCGTATTCGTCTCCCTTAAACATCACATAGCCACCTAACGGAATGGCTGTTATCTGATAAGTTGTCTCACCAATTTTTTTCTTCCAAATTCCTCTTCCATATCCCATAGAAAAAATCCGGGCTTTCACGCCGACAAGCATCCCACAAAGTAAATGCCCTAACTCATGGATAAAAATAGAAACCGCAAGCATCATCACTGCGCCAAGAATTAATATTAGCAAGGTAAGACTCCTTCAATCATATGATTACGTACAAAATTTCGTGCACTTAGATCTGCATCCAGATAACCATCAAGATCTTTCGGATGTTCGATAGGAATAGAATCTAATGCGTTTTGAATAATAGTTGGAATTGCAATAAATGGAATTTTCTCCTGCAAAAAAAGTTCGCAAGCTACTTCATTGGAAGCATTAAAAATTGCTGGAGCAGTTCCACCGAGTCTACCGGCTTTGTAAGCGATTGCTAAACCTGGATAACGATCAGGATCAGGATTTCGAAAATTCAATGATTTCCATGAATATGGTTTTCTCTCAATTAAAAGATCAGGAACGGGATTCGGATAGAATAGCGAATGAGCAATCGGAAAAATCATATCAGGTTGAGATGCATAAGCAATGACTGCTCCATCGATATTTTCCACCAAACCGTGAATAATGGATTCTGGATGGATAACAACCTCGATATTATCATACGAGAATCCAAATAAAAAATGCGCTTCTATGACTTCCAATCCTTTGTTGATGAGTCCTGCAGAATCAACAGTGATTTTTGGTCCCATCGACCAAGTTGGATGGTTGAGTGCTTCCTTAACTGATACATAAGGAAGTTTTTCTATCGGAAGATCCCGAAACGAACCGCCGGATGCAGTTAAAATTAGGGATCTAATATTTTCTTTTGGAGTCCGATCAATCAACTGGAAGAGTGCATTGTGTTCGGAATCAACCGGCACCATTCGAGATTTAGATTTACTTAGTAAATCATTTATCAAGGGGCCAAATGTTACTAGTGTTTCTTTGTTCGCGATTGCAATGTCTTTGCCCGCACGAATTGCAGCAATAGTCGGTGCGACTCCTATGGCTCCAACGATTGCAGTAACAACGATGTCAACTTCTGGAAGTGATGAAATCTCATCCAATCCTTCACTTCCATATAAAATTTTGGTATGTCCTATTGTTGCTCCAAAGGCACGAATCTCAGGCGTTGGATTACTAAAGCAAACAAAACTAGGTTGGAACTCTTGAATAATCTCTTCGGCTTTCTTCCAATTGTTATGGACACTAATCGCTGTAAGACGGAAGTGATTTGGAAATTGCCGAAGAACTTTAAGAGTAGATTCCCCCACGGATCCTGAGACACCGAGTATAGTTAAGTTTTTCATCTATTCTCTTAATTAGACGGTGTAACCAAGAATCCCCTTAATTTTAAAATAGAAATAAATTGTTGGTATAGTAAATAATAAAGCATCAGCTAAATCCAGTACGCCACCATGACCTGGTATAATTGAAGCTGAATCTTTGATTTTGGCATCACGTTTGAGTGCTGACTCTGCAAGATCACCGAGTACAGATACAAGTGACAACACAACACTCAGTGCAATGGATTCTATGAGACCAACAGGGATTTCACCACCAACAAAATATACCCAGAGATAATTGAGAATTTGAACACAGATCACAGCAGAGATATTTCCTGTGATATAACCTTCCCAAGTTTTCTTAGGGGAAATTTTGAGACCTGCAGGATTGCGTCCAAACCACCGACCTCCAAAATAAGCACCCGCATCACTGATAAATGTGATTGTACAAACTAAGAAAATATAGTATTCACCGTAAGGAAAACTGAGAAGTAAAAGGAAATGTCCTATTGGAACCGCAACATATAAAACTCCAAAAACCGTTGTCATAACGGACATCATAGCACCATCTAACGGTCGCTTAATGATCTGGAGAGTGAATGAGAGAATAGTAAGAACAATCACCAATGCCATTACGGGCGAGAATGATTGCGAATTCAATTGATTGGATATTTCAAGAACCCAAGAAGGCGGCGCAATATTTTTCTGTATTCCAATGAATTGGAGATAGTATACAAGAAAGATAACAAAACCGAAAACGTAACCCGATCCTCGGAAAGCTTGGGACTCTTCCCTATGACCGAAATCGTAAAATTCTCTCTGTCCTAAATAAATGATCAAGGCACCGAAAAAAAACAAATCGAGATAGTAAACGCCCGAATATAGAAAGGCTACCAAAAAAAGTGCAACTAAAACTATTGCAGATAAAATTCGTTTCGCTGTTTCGCCCATTATAACCCACCAAATTTTCTTATTCTTTTATCGTAGTCCTGCAAAGCATCAACCAACGCGCTTCGATCAAAATCAGGCCATAACGTTTTTGTAAAATATACTTCAGCATAGGCAATCTGCCAGAGTAGAAAATTTGATATTCTCTGCTCTCCTGCTGTCCTGATGAGTAAATCTACTGGAGGGAGAGGATATGTATATAAATATTTTTCAAATTCCTTCTCAGTCACTTTTCCAAGTAAATCTTTTTTGGCAGATTTTCTGGATTGGATAAGTCCATTCATCGCGTGAATGATCTCGTCTTTTGCTCCATAGTTCAGACAAAAGTTCACGGTTAGAGTCTTGTTCTTAGATGTTCTTTCTACTGCTCGATCGATAGAGCTCAAGGCAGATTTGGGAATTCGATTTCTGGAACCAGAATGTTTGATGCGAATTCCTTTCGAATGGATATCATCCAAACGATCTGTGATGAACTCAATTAGTAATTCGAATATAGATTTTACTTCGAGGATGGGTCGCTTCCAATTCTCTGTGGAAAATGCGTACAAAGATACATTTTGTAACCCAAATTCTAAACTGGAAGTGAGAAGAGAATCAATTGCTTTTGCACCAGCTCTATGGCCCTCGGTGCGATTTAACCCTTGTTTGGTTGCCCATCTCCCGTTTCCATCCATGATTACCGCTATATGCTTAGGAATCGATTTAATCTTGGCTGGATCGGACAAGGGATTCTAATTAAACGGTTAGAATTTCTTTTTCCTTCTCCTTCGCTAATTCATCAATCTTTGCGATATAGGAGTCGGTGGTTTTCTGAACTTTATCCTGAAGAACTTTCATCTCATCTTGAGATATGCCATCTTCCTTCTTGAGATCATCGTTGGAATCTCTTCGAATATTACGAATAGCAACTTTCTTCTCTTCGGATTTAGTTTTTACGATTTTTGCAAGTTCTTTACGTCTATCGCCCGTTAGCTCAGGGAGGATAATTCTAATTACGACGCCGTCATTGCTTGGCGTCAAACCAAGTCCTGAACTAAGAATCGCACGCTCGACTTCTTTGAACGCAGATTTATCATAAGGAGTAAAAACTATCATCCTAGGTTCAGGAGTTGTAATATTTCCCAATTGAGTGAGTGGTGTTGGAGCACCATAGTATTCCGCTTTGATATCTTCGATCATTGCAGGGTTCGCCTTGCCGGATCGGATTTGTACAAAATCTTTTTTTAAAGCATCAATGGTTTTATCCATTTTTGTTTTCATTTGATTGAGAATTTCTTCAGACATCTTTTACTAACTCCTCTGAGTTGGAAATAAGAGTTCCAATATCTGCACCACAGACAAGATCTCTAAGATTTCCTTTATTAAAAATATCGAATACAATGATTGGCATATTATTGTCCATGCATAGACTCAAGGCAGTTGAATCCATAACCTTAAGACGTTCTTTTATAGATTCCATAAATGAGATTTTCTTATAACGAATTGCTGCTGGATCCTTTTTTGGATCTGCCGTATAGACACCATTCACTTTTGTAGCTTTTAGAATTACTTCACAGCCAACTTCCACAGCTCTAAGTGAAGCAGTTGTGTCTGTAGTAAAGTATGGATTACCAGTTCCACCAGCAAATATGATAACTCTTTCTTTTTCCAAATGGCGAACTGCACGTCTGCGGATATATGGTTCAGCAACTGATTTCATTTCGATAGCAGACAATACTCTTGTAAACAATCCTTGTTTCTCGCAAGCGTCTTGTAAGGCGAGAGCGTTCATGATTGTGCCTAGCATTCCCATATAGTCAGCTGTCGCACGATCCATTCCCGATTTAGCTAAAGTATTGCCTCGAACAATGTTGCCTCCACCGACAACCAATGCCACCTGGATTCCTAATGCATGTATTTCTTTGATTTCTCCCGCAAGGGAAAAGGTTTTGTTGGTATCAATACCAAGCTCTCCCTCTCCGGCAAGTGCCTCGCCGGAAAGTTTGATCATAATCCTTTTGTAAGGATAGTTTGTTTTGGCGGAATTATCCAACCTGGAACCGAGAAAATTTAGCGACTGTAATGTTCTCGCCAAATTTTGCTATGGATTCTTGGATTATATCATTGATAGTTTTGGTGTTATCTTTGATATAAGCTTGGTTCAAAAGGCAGACTTCCGAGTAGTATTTCTTCAATTTGCCAGGAAGAATCTTTTCGATTTGTTCTGCTTTCTTACCCTCTTGTTCAAGTTGTGCTTTGATAACTCTAGATTCAGCTTCCATATCATCTTTGTTGACTTGGTCTTCACTGATAAAGAGAGGAGCCATTGCAGCGATTTGCATGCAGATATCTCTTCCCAATCCTTCGAAGTCTTCGTTGTTTGCAACGAAGTCTGTCTCACAGCTCAACTGCACAAGAACACCAACTTTTCCAGCACCATGAATATAAGAGATCACTCTTCCTTGAGAAGTTTCTCTTCCTACTCGTTTAGCTGCTTTCGCCATACCTTTCTCGCGAAGATATTCAGCCGCTTTATCGATATCGTTGTTGTTTTCCGTAAGTGCTTTCTTGCAATCAAGCATTCCAGCACCCGTTCTTTCTCTTAATTCTTTTATTAAATCAGTACTTGACAAAGTTCTATCCTTTCTTTATTGATTGTCGACTTCGACAATTCCTTGGCCTTCTTTGATCTCTTCTGGTTTATCAGTTGTTTCAGTTTTAGCAGAAGCTAATGTAACTGTTTCGTCTGAACCAGGAATCACTTCGATAGTTGCAACAGTCTCTTCACCCGCAGCTGCTGCTTTGTTTTCCAGAGATGTCTCATCACGAATGAATTTACCGCTTTCGTCATACTCACCGCTGTATAGTTGAGATGGATCGATATCTTCGTCTTCAGTGAAGTTAGGTTGAACAACTTCTCCACCGGTTCCTTCTTTTACTGCATTAGCCATTGTATCAAGGAAAAGAGTGATAGCACGAATTGCATCATCATTGCCCGGAATTGGATAATCAATGAGTTCTGGGTTACAGTTTGTATCAACAACTGCAAAAACAGTAAGCCCTAGTTTTTTGGCTTCCATAACTGCGATTTCTTCTTTCTTAGGATCGATAACAAATAAGATCTCAGGAATAGTTGCCATATCCTTAATTCCACCAAGAGTTGCTTTTAGTTTTTCTAGCTCTCTTTTAAGGGAAAGTGCTTCTTTCTTAGTTCTTGCTTCTTGTTCGAAAGAATTCTCTTCTTCCATTGTTTCCAATCTCTTAAGACGAGCGATGGATTTCTTAACTGTATTCCAGTTAGTCAGAAGTCCGCCTAACCATCTGTTAGACACATAATACATATTACAGTCTTGTGCTGCTCTTTCGATTGCACCACGAGCTTGTTTCTTTGTTCCAACGAATAAAACTTTTTTGCCTTGGGCAGTAAGTCTTCGCAGAGCATCATAAGCTTCTTTGGTTTTTTGGACGGTTTTTTGGAGATCGATTATATGGATCCCGTTTCTAGCTGTGAATACGTAGGGAGCCATTTTAGGATTCCATCTACGAGTTTGGTGACCGAAATGCACTCCGGATTCGAGGAGGCTTTTCATTGAAATTACGGACATTATGTACCCCTTTTTAGTACGAGATATCCAGATACTACAAGACCAATGATACTTGCAGGGGTTAGCTGGATCCCGACCTTAATTATATAAAGCTCCAGCACGAATGGTTCAGCAAATAAGAAAACCGAGAAAAATTGAATCCCGAAGATTCTATCCAACAGTATCCCAGAAATTGCTCCGACGAAAAGTCCGAGAATTAGGACTAGGAAGATATTTCCTATCTGCCCCTTATTCATTGCAATGAGCTTAGATTACCATATTCCAGGAAAAAGGCTACTGGTCAAGAGGATTTGCCATCTTCTGGTTGGATCATCTCACAATTCCCATCAAAAATCACGCCATCGGCAATTTGCAATTTCGCAGTTTTTATATTTCCTTGAACTTTGCCTGTTGTTAGCATTTCCAAGCGATTGGTTGCTGTAACATTTCCGATTACCATGCCACCAACGATGACAGTATGCGCTTTGATATTGGCTTGGACTTTTGCCCCTTCGCTAATTACCAAATATCCTTCTGATAGGATTTCTCCTTTGAATTCGCCAGAGATTTGCAAAGGTTTTTTGAAGTTTAAAGTTCCGTTGAAGGCAGTTTCGCGGCCTAAAACCGTGGAGATAACTCCATGTTCTGTTACGATAGGTTGATTGTTCTTCTTACTCATATTTACTTGGTTGTCATCACATATACCCCGTCCCAATCTTCTGGGGGAGGCGATTGGATGAAGGTGTCGCATCGTTCTACATAGAGTTGCGATGGACCATCATCTGGTTTAATCTGCAGTGCTTCTTGGAATTTTCTTTTCGCATCTGGAAATTTTCGAGTCTTGTATAGATGCAATCCCTCGTTGTATAAATCGAAAACTTGTTTCATTTCTGCGCTTAGATTCATGATAACTCCTAATACAATAATACAACTGCCGTTGAATATTCATCACAATGGCTAATGGATGCCTCTGATACAGAGAATCCCTTAGAAGAAAACAATTCCATAGATTTACCGTTTATGCAAAGTCTTTTTTTGCCGAACTCGGAGCCGACAAGCTCAATCTCTCTCATATCGAATCGAAAATCGCTACCACAATCTAATGCTTTGATAAAGGCTTCTTTGCAAGCAAATCTTGCTGCTAAATGAGGAACGGGATCTTTCTTCTTAAGACAATATTCCTTTTCTTGATCTGTAAAAACACGGTTCAGGAAACGATCTCCAAATTCATCCCATGCTGCTTTGATCCTATGATTCGCAATGATATCATTGCCAATTGTCATTTTCAATTGGGCTTTCCTTCTTCTTTATAACCTTCTGGAGGAGGTGGTGGCGTATCATTTGGGTCTACCTCATCCGAATTGGAATTGTCTTCTTCATCATCGCTAGGTTGAATCGATGAATTTTTTACTTTATAAGTAACAGTCACCTTATCTGGAATCACTTGAAGTATTTCTATATTTTTAAGATCTCTAGATCTTGAAACCCTTATCTTTGTCACAACGGGTTGATCACTCGGAATGATTTTCTTGCGAAGAAGATCGTACGAATTGTTACAAGGAACAGTTGCCTGAATTCCATTGATAATTGCGCTGCTCTTGATTGGAGTTCTTGTGAAAATTTTGACTGAGACCTGTTCTTCTGATAGTTCCGGTTCGAGATATTGATTGGTATCAATACATACAACAGGAATTCCAGTGATAGTCTGCTCACCTGTCTTAGAAGCGAGAGATGTAATTGTAACACTGACGGTCGCTTCTTTAACACCACCAACGATAAAGGTTCCTTTAGGCAAATCCGGTAGGCGAATTTTTCGCACAAAGGATTCATTTTGATCTTGGAGTGAGATTGGTGGTAAAACTATTTTATTGAGTTTCTCAACATCTGATTGACGTCCAGAAATATTGACACGGTTCGGCCTTACAAGAAAAGAGACCTTTTCAAAGTTAGATGGAAGATCCCCTTCAAAAGTAGCCTCTAAAATCACTTGCTTGGTCGCCGTTCCCTCAATTTCGATAGGTATGGAAGATTTTAGTTTGGTAACCTTGATCCCGTTGGGAACTCCAGTAATTCTCTTGATGGCGACATCATTGGAACCTGGTTTTAAATCTAGCGGATCTACTACAGCCTTCATAAATTGAGAATAGTAATTTACAACTTCTCGTAAACCCTCTACTCTAACTGGATAAGACTTTTCAGGATTCTTGGAATAGTACATTCCGTTCTCTAATTTTGGGTATTCGATAGGAATATTTACAGTTTTTATTAGGATTTTAGAATTTTGTAAATTAACATAGAAAATCGAAGCGATCAGAAGAGATCCTAATTTGACTTTCCAGTTTTTCGTGAAGACTTCTATTAGCTTGGGAAGAAGGTTTCTCACTTGGATCATTTCTCATCATCCTCATACTTCTTATCTCTTTTCTTCTCTAACAATAGAGAGTTAACAAGAGACTTAAGCTCTAGTGGTTTAACAGGATGAATCATTTCGCTATCAAAACATACAGAAATTTCGCCAGTTTCTTCCGATGTGACGATGATCACGGCATCAGCTTCTTCAGCAAGACCCAGAGCGGATCTATGCCTTGCTCCGAAAGTAGAATTCTCTAAATTATGAGTCATTGGTAGATAAGAAGCAGCTGATACAACACGATTCTGCTCAATGATCACAGCACCATCATGCAAGGGTGTATTTTTCATAAAGATTGTTTGCAATAAGGGAGAGGACACCAAGGCATCCAATTGAATGGAATCTTCTACAATATTCTTAAGTGAAATTTCTTTTGTTAGAACAATGATAGATCCGATTTTGGAAGATGCCATTGTCTTTACTGCGTCTACAATTGGATCAAGATCATAAGTTGGTTTCATCAGAAATAAATTGACAAAACGGAAACGAGTAAGATCTCCCGTAATCCGACGGAGTTCTGGTTGTAAGAGAACGATAATTGCGAAAACCAATGCAGGACGAATATTGGTGATTATCCAATCCAAAAGTTCCAGTTCCATATACTCTGCAACTGAACCCAATATCCATATAAAAACTACACCCATTAGAAGTTGGATTCCTCTGGTTCGCCTAAGCAACATGTAGATTTTGTAAATAAAAAAGCTAACTATGAAAATATCTAGTGCAACCAAAAATATACTTTTGGTTGAAGAAATAAGGTAGATACCTCTAAAAATATCAAACACAATTTACTCTCATATTCCTAACACATTGAACATATCGTAGAATCCAGGTTTTTGTTTTATAACAAATTCAACCGCTTTGACAGAACCAACACCAAAAGTTTTTCGATCTTGTGCCTTATGAGTGATCTCGATCCTTTCTTCGGGAGAAAAAAAGTAAACGGTATGTTCGCCGACAACTTCACCCGCTCGCATTGTATGGACTCCAATTTCCTTGGTTGAACGTTCTGGATAGATTCCATGCCTTCCATAGATCACGTCTGATTCTTTTCTTTCCAATGCTTGCACCAAAACTTCTTTGATTTTGTTTGCAGTTCCAGATGGAGAATCCTTCTTGTGACGATGATGAATATCCAATACTTCTACATCAAAATCATCGCCTAGCACTTTTGCTGCGATCTCGGTCAATTTGAAAAGAAGGTTTACACCGACTGACATATTTGGTGAGAGAACAATGGGAATCGAATTGGATGCGTCTTCAATTTTTTTTTTCTGAGCAGAGGTAAGTCCAGTAAGCCCAATTACGAGAGGCTTATTGTATTGGAGGCAAAGAGATAAAACTTTCTCCAAACCATCTACACTACTAAAATCTATAACCCCATCGCTGTTTTGAATCGCTTCCTCAAGATCAGATGTAAATTTCACTCCATTCTCTTTGATTCCACAATGCAAACCTGAGTCAAAACCTATAGAATAAGAATCTGGACGAACGACTGCATAAGCGAGGCTCGATTCTTGCGTATTGCTTATAGCCTGGGTTATGGCTCGCCCCATTCTTCCCCCGGCACCAATAAGAGCTATCTTATTCAAGTCCTTCCTCTCTCAGGGAAAGAATGATTTTCTTGAATTGGTCTGCTTGCTCACCCAGTGTTAAGCTTGTCATAGGAAGTCTCAGTTCATTCTTACAATAACCTAACCAACTCATGGCTGCCTTTACTGGGATCGGATTCGTTTCCATGAAAGCTGATTGAAAAACTGGCATTAGCTTGAAATAAATTTTTCTAGATTCCTCAAGCTTTCCTTCATTCCAGAGGTTCACCATTTTGACAATCGATGCAGGGAAAATATTAGACACAACGGATACAACCCCTTTACCTCCGATCGCAAGAACAGGAATTGTTAAATTATCATCACCCGAAAGCAAGGTAAAATCTCCTGGCAGAACTGAGGTCAATTTTGCCATAAAACCGAGATCACCGGTTGCTTCTTTGATACAGCGTATCTGTTTGTGGCGGGAAAGTCTGAGGACAGTATCAACCGTCAGAGAGACACTCGTTCTTCCTGGAATATTGTAGAGCATAATTGGTTTGGAAGACTGCTCTGCAATTTCCCAAAAATGTCGATAGAGACCTTCTTGGGTTGGTTTGTTATAGTAAGGATTGACAGATAGAACTCCGTCTACCCCGTCATCGCAGGCTTTTTTTGTAAGTTCTATTGCCTCGGCAGTGGAGTTGGATCCAGTCCCCGCGACAACCTTGACTCGACCTTTTACATACTCAACCGTTCGACGGATGAGTTCACTGTGTTCGTCATGATCCAGAGTTGGGGATTCTCCTGTAGTTCCGCAAGGTACAATCCCTGAGATTCCCGATTGGATTTGGTTATCCAAAATTCGAAAATAATTATCGTAATCGATTTTATTATCAGAAAATGGTGTGATGATGGCTGTATAAACGCCCTGAAACATAAGAATACACTGGATAAAGTGGTAGATTTTGTCAAGAAAGTCCGAGTGCTAGAAACGAAAGTTGTATTTTATATGCCCTTTTGCCTCGGACATACCTCCAAAATCAACATGTCGGAAACCAGGATCGAATCCAATATCCAGAGTTTCGGAATCCAAGCCCATCCAAAGCAGTGCAAACGAAGAAAAGAACATAAACGCAGCCCCATAAATCATTGGACCGCCTCGGAATTTTCCACCTTGCCGATCCAATCCCAGATCACCCGCCCATCTTCGGTTACGATCTGCTCTCGCGACGACTTCATTTATCTTATAAGTTTCGTAAAAATAAACACCTGCTGCAAGATCAGGATTGGCTTCATTCAATGCAACTATGGTCGAAACATTAACCAGTGTTATCTGCGGTCTGAGACCGTCAGTGATCCTATTGGCTTCATACTGTAGATAGGCATGAGCCGCATAAAATAATAGTCCAGAATACAAAGTATAAACAGAAAAGTCTTTATAAGTATAATCTAGAAATACAAAATCCTTATTTTTATAGTAGATTTCCGAATCTCCTACCCGCAACTTAACTTGAAGCTTTTGATCTTTCCCTGATTCTAGATTAACACCCGTAAAATGATCAACATATTCATCCTTGCTCACTCTCAATCGATTTTTACCAGCTGACACTTTCACTTTATTGAGCGGAGTCACACCAATTTTTGTAATACCCAAGTAGACATCAGCTCCCGAAGGATCTGATGTCACAGAAATATATGCAGTTTTATCAAGAGGTTTAAGGGCAAATTGAAAATTGGTATTTTGGCGGGCTCCGATTTCGATTTCTTTTTTTATTTCTTGGAAGCCATTTTTGGATATAAATACTTCATGTTTTCCATCTAAAATAGGATGAGAAATCAATGGAGTCTTACCAACATAATAGTCATCAATAAAAACTAAAGCTCCTGGTTCGGAGCCCGAATCGATTGAAATTTGCGAGAGAGGTTTAACGATTAATGATTTCTTGAGCTTTTCTGCAAGTGGGTACATTTCTTGGAATGCTCGTTTCAAACTTGTTGAATGATTTTCTGTTCTTAGCTTACCATTCCATAGATTATTCAATTCCACTTTTGTTGTAATTGAATCTCCGCCTGTCTGCGTGAATTCTCCAGTCACAACATAAAAACAATTGAATTTACTTCCTAGGGCAATAGCATTTTCTGAATCAGCGATTTCTGCGAATTCGCGTTCATATTGAACTGTGATTGGAACGTATCTAGGATCCTTCCTTGGAAGCTCTTTCGATTCACCAGATAATAATTTATCTAAGTCATCTTGCAAATATTCCGACTTTCTTCTCTGAATGGATTCGAGGCCACCACCTTCCAATTCCCGAATGAGTTTTGTTTTGGATTCCTTTTCGTTCTTGCTTTTGTCTTTCTTGTTACCCATTTGGTGTCGTATAACATTGAATACAATATTCTCATCATAGATATATCCAATCTTTCGAATTTCAGTAACAAGGATTGCAGGGATTCCAGTTCTTAGATACTCGAGACCTTTTGCTTCACTCGAATTACGAAATGGGAAAAAACATATCTTTCTTGATTCTTCCACTTCAACTTGCTTAGGAGTATAAACTTCTGTGAGATTGTATAGCTCATCTACACTTAACAGTGGAGAGATGGAGATTCCAATCAGACAAAATGTTAGAAGAATCGAAATAGGTTTTCTCATTTCCTTCCTAGTCCAACTACTAATAGGATAATTCCAATCACAGGAACAAAAACAGCCGTCGGACTCAATTGAAAATAATCACCCGAGAAAGCAATTTGTTCACCGAGACCTGGCCCAAGATAATCGCCCGCCCAATTCACTCCAAGGTAACTAAAGATTGCAAGTGCCATAATCACGGTTGGCACTCCAGTTATAAAAAGATACCACAACATAGAACTAAGGCCTGGAATTATATGATAAATAAAAACATGTGACTTAGTTGCACCCATCGCAAACGAAGCCTGAACATAACCTCCGTTCTGGATCTCACGCAATTTAGCTTTCATGGATTCGTAAGACATAGCCCAATCAGAGAGAACGATTGCAATGGGTAAAGAAAAAAATCCAGCCCCAAGACTTGCAACTACTAGCAGTGCTATGAGTAGTGATGGAATCGACAAAAATACATATGCGAGTTGATCCATTATAAATCCAAAACTTTTGCCTAGGATATATCCAAATAATGTAACGCATAAAGAAAAAATCAAAGTGATTAATCGTGCAGGTAAGGCGATCAAAACTGTTGATACAACTCCATAAGAATACATAGCAAAAACATCTCGTCCCAATCGATCACACCCAAGAAAATTATTCCAAGATTCGAAAGCAGGTTTATTGACCAAGTCTAAATCAATTCCAGTGGGAGCGGAATTCAATAGAATTCCCAATAATACGCTAGAAAACAAAATAAATCGAATGAGCCAGATCATCGAAATCAATTGCTACTTCCTTCAGCCAATTGCAACATACGCTTCTGATAGTGAAGAACCGTTCTATTGAGTATATAGAAAATAACTCCCGAATAGATTATCAAGGATTGTAACAATTCCTTATCCATAGCTCGAATGGAATAATACAATGATCTGCCAATTCCAGGGAAAAAAAATATTTCTTCTACGACGATCGCTCCAGAAATCAATGAACCCAGATCCAGGACAATCAGAACCAAAAAAGTTGGAAAAATTTTGGTGAAAAGATGCTTGTATAGAATGATTCGCTTAGGCATTCCACGAGTAAGAAGCAAAACAAAATAGGGAGATTCCATCTCCGACCTTGCCTCTCGACTTAGATAAAGCTGCAATCTTGCATAAACTCGAATTCCAAGACTGATTCCAGGTAATACCAAATAGCGTATGTCAAATGGTTCGTAGCCTCCCGGTGGCAGAACTTCTAATTTATAGAAAAATACAATCAATAAAACGACCGAAAAAATAAACACAGGAGTAGAAAGTATGAAACCAGAAATGGAATCCAAGGCGTTTAATATTTTCGGGAAGGCGACCGATTCCAATGTGAGAAAAATAGAAAATAGAATTCCGAAAGTTATCGCAAATAGAGCAAGCTGCAGAGTTGGAATGATTCTCTCCGCAATATGACTATAAATTGATTCGCCATTTTCCGTCAAACCACCGCTAGTTGAGAATAATCGTTGCAATAAATCAAAAAAATCTTGGTGGAAACTCTGTGATCTGTTGATTTCTTCAATGCTTTCCTGTGAAATACCTGAATCAGCATACAGATAGGCTCTATCAGTTATTCTTAGGCGAACTAAACTGACAGCCAACAGGCAAATGAGTATTAAAAAAAATAGAAAACGGACGACTTCTCTAGCCAATTGCAAGTATATTTTTTATTTCCTCTAAAGATTTAGCGGATACAATTTTTTCTCTTTCCTCTGGTTGGTTGAGAGTCTTCGCTATCATAGCGAGTGTTTTAATATGTTCTTGGAATTTTGCTTTTGGGACAACTAACAGAATAAATATGTGAACTGGTTTACTATCTATGGATTCGAATTCGATTCCTTCCCTCGAAATTGCCATAATAGATTTGAGGTCTTCAACAATTGATACCGAACAATGCGGGATCGCAACTCCACTACCAATTCCAGTAGACATAGACTTCTCACGATGCAATAAAGCATCCACCACATCACTTCGCTTAGAGGATTCTAGCTGACCAATGGTCACCATATGATCTACCATCTTCTGGATGACTTCGTCCTTACTCGTAGCTTGGAAATCGAACAGAATATTATTCTCATTCAGTATATCTAATAGATGATTCATGATTGCACTCTACTTATTTGGTCCCGTATCAACAATATATTTCAAAAATAATCCTTCCAGCACAAAATAGAAAAAGATCACAAGAAAAAAAGGATATTGATATTGAGTCGCATATTTTACCATAACAACGATCCCAATCAAAATGATAAAAACAATTTGATTCATCCAAATTGCTCCATAACGGTTGGTTCCTGGAGCCAACACAGCGAGAGAAAAGATAGTCCCTGAAACGAGCGCTATCTTCAAGTTAAGGTCAAATCCTTGGGGTTGAAAAAATAAATACGAAATCGCAAATATCCAAATCATAGAATAGATTACAATGGGTCTTCTAAAAACTACCAAGCTAATTGATGTGACGGCAAAGAATCCAAAAGATTCTAATAAACTAATTCGATTCAATCCCATAATCCCAATGGAATCCTGCACAATGGATCCTGTTTTCTCAATCCATATAAAAGTTATTTCACTGATTGCGAATCCAGAAATTGACATAGCCAATGATAAGATAAATAACAATAGAAGTGGAATTAAAAATAATGGAATATAAATACGTTTTGTTCTTAAGAAATAAATGACGATCCAACTAATCAAAAACGAAGCAATAACCCAGATTGGATTCATCCACTCAACGGGTACCAATAAATAATAGAATAACGTTTGACTGAGAGCTCCAATTGTATAAATGTAGTGCTTGCTTTTTC